>JBDTJC010000239.1:0-7975 GCA_039936055.1 Polyangiaceae bacterium
TCGAGGAGCCGGGATCGCCGTCCCTCGAGCGCCGCACAAGCTTGGGCCTATAGCTCAATCGGTCAGAGCCCCCGGCTCATAACCGGGTTGTTCCTGGTTCGAACCCAGGTGGGCCCACTGACTCAGGAGGCCTATCTCGGTAGGCCGCCCGAGGAGGTGGCCGAGACCGAAGTGGATGTCGAGTCAGATCGTCGTTCGGCGCGCGGAGGCCTAGCAGAGCTAGGCCGAGCACGACGGGCGGCGATGTGGCCGACAGACACGAGCGATCGGCTGCCGACGACCAGGCCTACTGAGATAGGATCCCAGCTCGTGGTTTCTTTGAGGTACGCGAGGAGCCGTTTTAGACAGTGACAATCCAGGCGCAAATCGAGAATCTCGAAAACTTAGCGGCGCTCGACGTGGAGCTGAAGGAGCTGCGCGACGCAGTCAGCCAAGAGCGGCAAGGGCTCGATGCCAAGCGCTCGACTCTGGCTTCTTTAGACGAGCGTCTTGCCCGCAGCCAGAAGAACTCTGGCGACATGGACAAGATGCGCGGTGACCTCATGGGTGAGGTCCGGCAGATGAGCATTCAGGTGGAACGCTCGCGTGAAAAGCTGTCGCGCTGTCGCACCGAGCGCGAGGCCAATGCTGCCCAGCGCGAAATCGAAGAGCTCCGCAAGCTGTACCGCGATCGTGAGATCGAGGTCGAAAAGCTGGACGGCTTCTTGGAGCAAGCGCGCACCGACATGGCCGCGGTCACCACCGAGCGTGACGCGCTGCTCGCCGATCTGAACGCCGTCGAAGGTGACACAGTGGGCCGTCTCGCCCAGGGCGAAGCCGTCGTGGCGGAGAAGGAGGCCATTCGCAAAGGGCTGGTCGCCAATGTGCCGCCCGTGTTGTTCCGCCGTTACGAGCTGATCCGCGGCCGCCGCGGCACCGCGATCACCTCGACGACGGATGGCACCTGTTCGGTCTGCCACATGCGCCTTCCGCCGATGCTCTTCCAAGAGCTGACGCGCGAGAATAAGTTCGAGCAGTGCCCGAGCTGCAACCGAATCCTGTACTACCGGCCGCCAGTGACCAGTGCCAGCCAGTCGGATACGCCTTGATGAGTCTGTCCAGTCCGGAGCACGGGCTTTTGCGGAAGGCGCGTCGGTCTGAATGAAAGCCTGCCCGATCTGCGGACGGCTATACCCCGACGAAGCCGGTTTTTGCCCGGTTGACGGTTCGCAACTCACTAGTGCCACGCAAGTGCCGGTGCTCGCGGATAGCCAAGATCCGCGCATCGGCCAGGTGATGGTGAATCGCTACCAGGTGCGGCGTGTGGTAGCGGACGGCGGCATGGGGCGCGTGTACGAAGCGCTCGACATGCAGGCGCGGCGAAACGTGGCGCTCAAGGTGCTGCACCCGGATGTCTCGCGCGATGACATCGCCGTGCAGCGCTTCAAGCGCGAGTTCGAGGTCAGCACCATGCTCCCCCACGATCACATCGTGGAGGTTTTGGATTTCCAGCCTACGCCGGACGGCAGCTACGTGCTGGTGATGGAGTTCCTGTACGGGGAAGAGCTGCGCGCCACCCTCAAGCGTGAGCAGGTCATCGCGCCTGCACGCATGGTGCGCATGGTCAGCCAAGTAGCGATCGGCCTCGATGAAGCGCACGCGCGCAAATTCGTGCACCGTGACTTGAAGCCCGACAACCTGTTCTTGTGCCAAACCAGCGAGGGCGATATCGCCAAACTGCTGGATTTTGGCTCTGCCAAGGATAAAGGCGAATCCGCCAAGAAGCTCACGGTGCTCGGCACCACCATCGGCTCGCCGTTCTACATGGCGCCGGAGCAGGCTCAGGGTCTGGACACGCTCGATCAGCGCGCGGACGTGTGGGCGCTGGCCGCGATCATTTACGAGTGCGTCGCGGGGCGCGTGCCGTTCGTCGGCAACAACGGTCCCAGCATCTTGCTCGAGATCTTGACCAAAGAACCCAAGCCTCCGAGCGAAATGGGTAAGGGTCAGAAATATCCGGTCCCGCCCACGTTGGATCGCGTGATGACGCATGCGCTCAAGAAGAACGCGGGCTTGCGCATCGCATCCACGGGTGCTTTGGCGGATGCGATCGGTGCCGCGTACGGGCTGACCGGCAACCATTTGGAGTGGGCCAAGAGCAGCGAGGCTGAGCTCACCGCGCGTGTGGACGCGGCGCTGCCCGCGTTGATGGTCGCGCAAGCGCCGCAGGCGGCCAACGTGGCGGATTCGTTCTTCGGTGAGTCGGACAGCCTGGTCGCGATGGGGGATCCGATGGCCGCCGCCGCGCAGGCTCGAACTCCTGAGTATCTAGCGCCCGCGCAGGCGCAAGCCTACGGTGCTCCACAAGGGTACGCGCCGCAGTCGGCCGACGGCTTTGCGCCCCCGCCCAGCGACTACATTGCCGGCGTCCCGAAGAGCTCGAACAACACACTGCTGATCGTCGCGGTCGGCGGGGGCGCGCTGTTCGTTGGTATCTTGTTGGTCGTCGTTTTCATGCTCTTGCGCTGAGCCTGTCGAAGGCCAGGGGCGCGCCTGGTTCGCACGAAACCCGTGTGGTATTGGGTAGGCATGGCTTGTTCGCTCTCGTTTGCTGGCTCGGTATGTGTGCTGTTCGTCTCGCTCGGCGCGTGTAAGAACCAGGCGCCGCCTGCGCCGGAAGCAACCGCCGAAGCCGCGCTCAGTCCCGTGTCGGCAGCGGCGGTTCCCGCGGCCCCGGCAGCTGATTCTGCGGCGGTAGCCGCGCCTACAACGCCTGCGCTCAGCAAGTACAGTGAGGCGGCCTTCGATCTTGAGCTGCAGCCCAAAGGCGCCTATGCATCGGGCAAAGCGGGGGTGGCGGAGATCGTGCTGAACGCTAAGGCGCCGTTCCACGTGAACCAGCAGTACCCGTACAAGTTCAAGCTCAAGGAATCACCGGGTCTCACGTACCCGAACATGGTCGTGGGCAAAGACGCTGTGAAGCTCGAACCCGCCCGCGCCACCGTGCCGGTCGCGTTCACCGCGGAAGCGGGCAAGCACACGGTCACCGGTCAACTCTCGTTTTCGGTGTGCACGGACGACAAATGCGTGATCGAAAAGCGCGATCTAGCGCTCGAGATCGAGGCTAAGTAGCCTGGATAGAAGCGTGGTACGCTAAGGGGCATGCCCGAGCGTATTCTCGAAGAGTTAGCGCGTATCGCACTCTCGGTGCAGAAGGAGTTCAAGGAGGAGCGGCGGCTGCTGTCCTTCAATGAATACCTGACGCTGTTCGCCACGGACTGTGTGCGGCACTCCCGTGACGCCTCGCGCTACGTGCGCGACATGTTCGATCACTTCGGGCGCGAAACCGTGACTCGGCCGTGGGGTGAGCTGTCGCGCTTTCGCCTGTTCGATTTGCCGTTCCTGGAACCCGGTGAAGCGCGCTCGGATGCGCTCGTCGGACAAGAAGCCGTTCAGGCCGAAATTTACCGCGCGCTGAGCAACTTCGCGCGTGAAGGGCGAGCCAATCGCGTGCTGCTGCTGCATGGCCCGAACGGTTCTGCGAAGAGTACGGTCGCGGCCTGCATCGCCAAGGCGCTCGAGCACTACTCATGC
Source organism: Polyangiaceae bacterium (assembly GCA_039936055.1). Taxonomy (GTDB): domain Bacteria; phylum Myxococcota_A; class Polyangia; order Polyangiales; family Polyangiaceae; genus PMG-095. Next base: position 3,574 of record JBDTJC010000239.1, read on the forward strand.
CAGGATGAAGGCGCGCTGTACCGCTTTCACTGGGTGTTTCCGACGCAGGCGACGCTGCGTGGTTCCATCGGGTTCGGCGGCAAGCGCGCTCAGGGCGCGGAAGACAGCAGCTATGCGCATCTTCCGGACGAGCAAATCGACTCTCGTTTGTTCGTGGAAGTGCGGGACCATCCCCTGTTCTTGATCCCGCTCCAAGCGCGCAAAGAGCTGCTGGAGCGCATGTTCAAAGACGCGCACGCGGCCGCGCCGCCGCCCGCGTGGATGCTACGGGGCACGCTCTCACACAAGAGCCAGCAGGTGTATGAAGCGCTGCTCACGAGCTACGGCGGTTCCTTGGATGAGGTGCTGCGCCACGTGCAAGTGGAACGCTATTTTATCTCCAGGCGCTACCGCGTGGGCGCCGTCACCCTCGGTCCGCAACTCTCGGTGGACGCGGGCGAGCGCCAAGTCACGGCGGACCGCAGCTTGGGCGCGCTGCCCACGGCGCTGCAGTCCATGACCCTGTTCGAGGCCTACGGTGAGCTGGTTGATGCCGCAGGCGGCCTGATCGAGTTTTCGGACTTGTTGAAGCGCCCGCTGGATGCCTTCAAGTACCTGCAAATCACCGCGGAAACGGGTGAAGTCGCGCTGCGTTCGCAGAACGTACAGGTGAATTGCGTGATGCTCGCCAGCGGCAATGAGCTGCACCTGAATGCATTCCGCGAGCACCCGGAGTTCGAGAGCTTTCGTGGCCGGTTGGAGCTGATTCGAGCGCCGTACCTGCTCAGTTGGCCCGACGAACAACGCATTTACGACTCGCAAATCGCTTCCCAAGTGCAGAAGCACGTCGCGCCGCACGCCACGCGCATGGCCGCGATGTTCGCGGTGCTCACGCGCATGCGCCGCCCAGTTTCGGAGCGCTACGACAAGCCTCTGCAAGACTTGGTCACCGAGCTGACCGCGATCGAAAAGCTGGATTTGTATGCAGCTGGCACCGCACCGAATCGCCTGGATGATGATTCGGGCAAATCGCTGCGGGCAGCCATCGGCCAGTTGTATCGCGAAAGCGAGGCCTACCCGATTTACGAGGGCAGTATCGGCGCCAGCCCGCGCGAGATGCGCACCGTGCTGCTGGACGCCGCGCAAGACCCGCGCTTCGACTGCTTGTCGCCGCTCGCGGTACTGAGTGAGCTGGACAAGCTGTGCGAGCGCACCAGTGAGTACAACTGGCTGCAAGAAGAGCGCTTGGCCGGCGGCTATCACGACCACGTGCTGTTCCGCAAAGCCCTGCATGCCCGCCTGCTGGATGCGTTCGAGGATGAATTTCGCATCGCCAGCGGCCTGGTCGATGAAACCCGATACAGCGATCTGTTCGATCGTTACGTGACGCACGTGAGCTACTGGGTAAAGGGGGAAAAGTTCAGGAACCCGCTCACCGGTCAGTATGAAGAGCCGGATGAGCGCATGATGCGTGAGGTCGAAGCCTTGCTCGGCTCGCCGGATAAACCGGAAGATCTCCGTAATAACTTGATCGGTACCATCGCCGCTTGGGCCATCGATCATCCCGATACTCGGCTCGACAACGGGCGCGTGTTCGCTTCCCAATTGCGCCGGCTGCGTGAATCGGCGTTTGCCGAACGCCGCGTTGCGGTAGCCACACTATGCCGTGACTTGGTCGCCCTGCTGCGTGAAGAAGGCAGCGGGCTAAACGACGCGCGCCGTTTAGCCGCGGAAAAGGCGCTCGGCGTGCTGGAAACGCGCTTCGGCTACCAACGCGGGTCCGCGGGGGATGCCGCGGTGGCGCTGGTGCGCGAACGCTTCGTTGACGTGCGCAGCTGAACCCGCGGCTAGGGGCGAGCGCGAATGTCGGGCGCACCAAGCGGCAGTGCGACTCATGCGACCGACGCTCGCGCACTTGGCCTGTGGTCGTTGTTGGCGCTGGGCATCAACGGCATCGTCGGCGTGGGCATTTCCTTCATTCCCAATCAGATCGTCGGGTTGGTGTCCGGAGCGCGCGGGGTATTCGCCTACGCGCTGACCTTGCTGGCGTTGCTGCCCGTCGCGCTGTGCTACGCGAAGCTCGGCTCGCGCTTCTGCTATGGTTCGGGCGCAGAAGGCTCAGCGCATGACTTGGTTCGACACTCACTGCCACCTCGACCACGAACACAATCCGGAAGGCGCTGACGCCGCTCTCGAGCGCGCGCGCCAAGCTGGCGTGCAGGCGTTCCTATGCGTTGGCGTCGGCGGGCTCGCGCAGGCGCAGCAAGCGCTCGCACTCGCCGAACAACATGCGGATGTGTTCGCCTCCGCCGGCGTGCACCCGCACGACGCGGAGCGCGATGGCGAGCTTGATTTTGAGGCATTCTGGCCGCACCCGCGCGTGCTAGCCGTGGGCGAAGTCGGGCTAGATTATCACTATGATCACTCGCCGCGCGAAAAACAGGCGGAGGTTTTTCGCCGCTTCATTGCGCTCGCGCGCCGTGTGCAAAAGCCGCTCATCATTCACACCCGCAGCGCGGCCGAAGATACGTTGCAGATCTTGGAATCGGAGGGCGCGCGAGATGCCGGTGGCGTGATTCACTGCTTCAGTGAGGACCGCGCGTTTGCAGCGCGTGCGTTGGATTTGGGGTTCTACCTGTCCTTCTCCGGCATCGTGACGTTCAAGACGGCGCGCGCGATTCAAGAGGTTGCCGCGTGGGCCCCGGCGGACCGCGTGCTGGTGGAGACCGACAGCCCGTACCTCGCGCCCGTGCCGCTGCGCGGAAAGCGCTGTGAGCCCGCCTTCGTCGTGCACACCGGCAAATACGTGGCGCAGCTGCGCGGGGTGGAAGAAACGCACCTTGCCGCACTCACGACCGAGAACGCGCGGCGCTGTTTTCGTGTGCCGCTGGCCGCGAGCTGAAAACCCTGCCAAACTAGCGGGAATGGCTCGTCGCTGGGTCGGTTCCGGAGCGCTCCTGGCGTCGTTCGCCGGGCATGCGCTGCTGCTTTGCGTCGGCGGGTTGATTCTGTCGCACACGCTCGGTAACCACGCGCGCGAGAAAGCCACCGCTGCACGCGCGAAGGCTGTGCCTGAGTTGGAAGTGGAGCTGCCGCACTTCGACCCCACTGCGTCGGACAACGAGCACGAGAGCAAAACCCAAGAAGAAGTCGCACCACTCCCACCGGCGGGCGGAGGGCCGCTCGTGCGCCATCCGGATACGGAGCAAGCCGGCCGGGGTGGCTCGCGGACCACGCTCTTGGCCGCCACCAATTTCGCGAGCCACATCGATCCGATAGACCTTGAGCCGGATCCGCTCACGCACCTGGACCGTAGTCAGGTGCAACGCTTGCGCACCGCGGCTGAGCGTCGATCCTGGGACGACCACCGCTCCACGCCGAACCCGATGCAGCTCACGTTCCTTGCGACCGGCCCAGGCCGCTTGCAAGAGCGCCGCGCACCGGCCAATTCAGCGCGTGGCTCGCTTGCAGGTAGTATCCCTGCTCCGCTCGGCGGCGCGCCCGGAAGTGCAGCCGATGAAACGGGCATCGATGCGGCCTCGCTACCCGGCGCAGCGCTCGCGGGCATGCATCCGGCGGCCGCATTGCAAGGCGCGCGAACGGCCGCGCCCGGCAACACGCCAACCAGCGGCGGGGTCGTGCTGATGGCGCGTCCGTGGGTGATGCGCGCGCGCCCCGCATTGCCGACTGAAGTGCGCGAACGCCCGAACGACACGGACGACAGCTCACAAGCTGTGGCCGCGCGCGTTGCGGCCTTGGTGCACGCGAGCACCATCGGCGGGCCTGTCGGCCCCGGGGTGGGCGGTGAAGCAACGGGCGGTTTGCCCGGGCGCTCCGGCACGGAAGGCATGGGCTCGCACACCACGCCGAGCGGCTTCGGTCCGGGGCTGGACGCGCTCAACGATCCTGGTCTGCAAGGGTTCGGGGCAAGTTTGAAACAGCGCGTGGATGAGCAACTGTTGCGCGCGTTTCCCGATTGGGCCATCGAGCAAGGGCGCAGCGGGCACGTGATCTTCGAGCTCACCGTGCTCGCTGACGGCCGGTTGGATCGCGTGCGCATGGTGCGCCCGAGCGGCATCGACGAATTCGACGGCAACGTGCTGACCGGTGTGCGCCGCATCTCGTCCTTCGGCCCCTTGCCCAAGGCTTTCGGCCAGCGCGCGCTGATCACCTACAGCTATGACTCCCTGAACCACGTCGTTGGGCGCCAGGGCCCTGGCCCCGGCGGCTACGGCTCAGCCCACCAAACCCAATAATTCAGGCGGGTTGGCGGCTCACCGCAGGCCCCGCACGTGAACCGCTCTCCCGGCTTGACAGCCCCGAGGCCGCCCGACATATTCCCGCCCCTTCAAGCCGAAGTAGCTCAGTTGGTTAGAGCACGCGCTTCATAAGCGCGTTGTCCCCGGTTCAAGTCCGGGCTTCG
>JBDTJC010000240.1:0-8531 GCA_039936055.1 Polyangiaceae bacterium
TTGTTCTACCAGATCAACGGCCTGAAAACGACGTGGCAAGCCGTCCAGTTTGACTTCGGCGCCCTCGCGCAGCAGGGCTTCGGCCTGGTGCAAAAGAAACTGGATCCGACGGGCGTGTACAGCATTCGGTTCACCTTGGAGAACAAGCCGGTGACGCTGCCGGTAGACATTTGGATCGACGACGTGTCCTTCGTGACGAAGTAGACGATGCGGGGAGAGCCTCGGTGGAAAACCTGGCTGCTCGGGGCGTCTTCCGCAGCCCACCTCGGCATCGAGCGCACTGCGCGCTCCACGAATCGTTGAGTATTGGGGCGCGGGCCGCCAAGTGTCAGCGCGCCTCCTCGCCGAGCTGCGTCGAAGGCATCAACTCGTGTAACGAAGCTCGCAAAATCCGCATCGCCGGCGCTGCGCTTGGATTCGAGTCTCGCCGTTGCGCTTGCTCTTGCTCAGCTCGTGAGCTCCGGCCTTCACAATCACGATCGCGAATTGACCTGAATCTTGGCGCCATCGAGGCTTAATACATTGGCGATGCCCGGCCCAGACTCCGCTTCTCGGTCTTTGCGCGACAGACAACCACAGTCGCGCTAGGCCACTCATTCTATGGCTGTTCGCGAGGCAGCATGCGCCGCTCGCGCCGGTTTTTCGGGTGGCTTGTGGTCTCCAAGACAATCGTGATCTGTCCTCCCGAGACCCGCCGCTAGAACTAGTAGCCGAATACCGACAGCTCGAAGAAGCTGGCCCAGTTCGTACTCGTGGGGAGCCCAGTCACGGTCACCCGGACCCAACGCGCTTGGGGCACAACGCCCAGCGGATATGTTTGAGCGGCGTTTGCGTTGGTGGAGTTGGTTTGGTCGACCAACGACGACCAGGCGGTGCCATCGACCGAGCCCTCGACCTTGAACTTGTAGATGAAGGCTTGCTCCCAGGTCACCTGCACTTTCGTGATCGTATCTGCCGCGCCCAGATCGACTTGCCAGTAATGACCGACCGCGCCGTCAGCCGCGGCCCAGCGAGTCGTGAGCGAGCCGTCGTTACCCAGCCCAGCGAGATTGCCCTTGGTCGTTTCCTCGCTGTCCGCAGAAGCTGCTTTGCCCTGCGAGAGCAGGTGCTCGGTGCCCGCACCGCTACCGGCGTTCCCCAGGCCGCCGCCACCAGCGCCGCCGCCACCAGCGCCGCCGTTGCAGGTCACTCCGTTCCCGCTGTAGCCAGTGTTGCAGGCACAAGTGAAGCTACCCGGGCTATTGGTGCAGGTGGCGTTCGAGCTGCAATTGTCCGTGCCTTTCGTACACTCGTTGATATCGGTGCACTTCGAGGGCGGCCTCGTGTTGTCGCAGGTGTATCCACTCTCCACTGCGCAAGCGAAGCAGCCGTCCCCAGCCGTGGCCTTCCCGTCATCGCACGCTTCGCCCGCGTCCAGCTTGCCGTCGCCGCACGTCTTCGCGCACACGGAGGGCGCACCCGAGCAAACGTACCCCGACTCCACGTGACAGGTCGCGCTGCATCCGTCATTTGCAAGCTTGTTCTGGTCGTCGCAGCCGCCCGCCTGCGCCTCGGCGCCCGCGAGCAAGCCGTCACCACACGTGGGCGAGCAACTCGAGGGCTCGAACGGCCTGCAGTCCCAGCCCGTTTCGACCTTGCAGGTTGAGCTGCATCCGTCACCGGAGTCCGTATTCCCGTCGTCGCAGCGCTCCGTCCCATCCAGCACGCCATTCCCGCAAACCGGGCCCGCTCCGCCACCGCCGGTCGCGCCCGCCGCTGCCCCACCATTCGCCGCTGCGTCAGCGCCGCTCATGCCCGCTTCACCGTTTCCACGGTCGAGGTCCTGATTCGTCCCGAAAGGTGGCAACAGGCAGCTCGCTGACACGATTGCGAGAAGGGCTGGCACGGCCCGACTCAGCTTCAAAAGTACCCGCGCAGTGCGGCTCCGCCGGGCGTCAGCCAGAGGGACGTTGCTGGCCTGCTTTCGCGGGGAAGCGTCAGAACCATCACGATCCCAGTGGCTGCCAGGAGGCCGCCGCCGATCAGGGCAACTCCGGAAAACGTGCGGGCGGAGTTGTAGCTGTCCACTTCCCCTTGTTGACTGGGCCCGCAAGCGTCGTTTGTGCAACGCGGATTGCCATCAAGCGCGCTCTTTTTTGAGATCGCGATAACGCCGGTGACTCCGCCGATGAGCACTGCACCGCCGCCAACCGCAAAAGCCGTCCAGCCGACGCTTCGCAGCGTTGAATTGGTGTCAGGAGCATCCGCCCCGCCCACGGGCGGAGCTGCGCTTTCCGTGGCGTCGACAGGCGGCGCCACGCCGAACTCGAGGCGCGCGGATTTTTGTTCACGCTCGGCGACCGTTACTTGCACCTCAACGCGATTGGTCCCTTTGACGCCAACGATGATGTGGCGGCCTGGGTTCACTGGGCAAGCCTCGCCAACAAGGTCAGTCGACAGCGGCGCCCCGTCGATGGTCAACGTGACGTCCGTAGGCTTCGCGGCGTGCAGTTCGACGATCACGAACGGAACGCGGGGCGTTAACGCTGCCAGCTCAGCTGCCGCATCAACCTTTGCTTGCTGTTGCACGTCCGCATCGCCGGAGGCGATCGGCAGCCGGGTCACGTCCAGGTACCGCTCTTGAGCCTCGACTAGCTTGCCGAGTTTCGCCAGCGCGCGGGCTGACCACAGACCGAGCGACGGCGCTTGCAGGATTCGATACGCCCTCTCGAGCTTGTCATCCGCAGCCACGTAGTCGCGTGCTTGGAAAGCGTCGACTCCATCGTAGCCGAGCTTGCGCGCCGCCCCCCGCGTCGCGTCATCGACGCCTTGCGCGGCCGCGGGCGACAAAGCAAGCCAGACTATCAGACCCGCAAGCACCCCAATTCTGCTGCGCAACATCATGGTACGTCTTCGGAGGAGAACTACATCTCCGGCAGCGCGGCAAGGAGAATGGCCCCCGCGACGTGAGACGGGCTCGCACTTCAGCGAAGTGGCGCTCCACACGAGTGCTCTCGCTCAGCTGCACAAGCGGCGGCGGCGCCTTAGATCCCGAGATTAACTTTAGAGTTCTTGGGGGCGGTTCGTTGGTAAGGATTTGCCGGAATATCTATTGCGGGGGTAGGCGGGGCGGGCGGCACCGTGCGTTTTGGCTGGGGCGCCTCGGATGGCATCGCGTCAAGGTTGATCGGGATCGCCACGGAACCTTTGGCTGCCACTGAAGTCGTCGATCGCGCGGGCTTCGCGAGCGTGGGCCGTGTGCTCGCGACCGGGTCGACTGTGGGTATCGACTCGACGCTCACTACGCGAGCTGGAGCCACGAGTGGGACCTCAGGCGTAGCGTGGATGGCCGCCGGGGGTGGAACAACAACGACTGTCCCGACCGACGCCACCGAAGCCAGGGGATCTTGGGGATGACTACTGTTGCGGCGCAACGCGAACGCTGCGCCAGCCAGCAGCACCACGATGCCAACGGCCGCCATCGCGCGGCGCCGACTTCGCATCAGGGCAACTGAGGCATCACTGCCTTGCTGCGAAGATGACACCGCCGCCAAGGACCTTGCCGAAACGGTGGATCTGGGGCGACCGGCTTCAGCTACGTCGGGTGCGGAGGACTCGACCGGTTCATGCGTCGGGTTCTGAAGAGTGGGTTGCTCGACACTTATGGACCCGTCCTCGCACAAACGCTTCAGTTCTGCGGAAGCCTCTCGCGCTGACGTGAAACGGCCGTTCACGTCTCGGCAGCAAGCACGCGCAAACCATGCGTCAAAGCTGGCGGGAACGAGTCCGCAGCTGGAAGGCACGGGAAGCGGACGCGAACAGATGGACAGAACGAGGCCGCCAATCGTCTCCCCATCAAATGGCCTGCGCCCCAGCAAGCACTCGAAAGCGATCACGCCCATCGCCCAGATGTCGGAGCGATGGTCCAGCGACCGCGCGCCTTCCGCCTGCTCCGGGCTCATGTAGTACGGCGTACCGAGCATCGCGCCCGTGCGCGTCCCACCAGTGGCCGCGTCATCTATGCCCTGCGTGCTCAACTTGGCGATGCCAAAGTCGAGCACTTTCGCGATCTCTTCGTCGTCATTGCGGACAATGAAGACGTTGTCTGGTTTGAGATCGCGGTGCACGATCCGCGAGTCGTGCGCGCGCCCCACCGCGCGCCCGATCTGAACCAGAAGCCGAGCTGCTTCGCTGGGCTCGAGACGCCCCACGCGAGCAAGACGCTCGCCCAAGGATTCGCCATCAAGGAGTTCCATGGCGATGTACGGCGTGCCCTCGTCCACGCCATGGTCGAGGATTTGCACGACGTGCGGACTGCGCAACGACGCCGCGGACTGAGCCTCGCGCAAGAATCGATCTCGAGCATCGTTGGTTGTTGCCAACGACGGATCGATCAACTTGATCGCGACTTGCGAGCGTAGGGTCAGGTGTTCGGCGCGCCACACCGAGCCCATGCCGCCCTCGCCGAGCTTTTGCAGCAGCCGGTACTTGCCTGCAATGACCAAGTTGGCGAGCGGTTCCAAAACCACTCGAGAGTACTTCGAATGGACTCTGGACGGCAATTGCCGCCCAATCGCCTTCCCAAGCAAGCTGAAATCCTCGGGGGGGGCCGTGTGGCAGTTCGAGGAGGCCGGCAAAGCCGCGCCGACCAGCGCTGCGGCAAAGCAGCGGGATCCAGCCTGGGTTTGGACGGCCTACGGCGTTGCGCGTCGCCGCTCCGTTTCGGATCGACGCAGGCGCGGGTCCGCGGTACGCAGGTTGCACAATGTCTCGGAAGAAAATCCTCATTGTTACCGATGATGCCGGTGAGTCGTTCGAAATCCTGTACGCGCAGCAACGGTTTCGCGAAGCGGGCTACGAACCGGTCATCGCAGCGACGCAGAAGAAATTACTCAACGCGGTCATCCATGACTTCAATCCGGGTTGGAATACGTACATCGAGCGACCGGGTTACCTGATCGCGAGTGACATCACGTTCGATGAAGTGAACGTGGCTGACTACGTTGCTGTGCTGTTGATCGGCGGTCGCGCGCCCGAGTTCCTACGCCACAACGCGAAGTTGATTGAGCTCGTCCGGGCATTTGAGCAGCAGGGTAAGTGGCTGCTGGCGATCTGCCATGGCATCCAGATCTTGCTGGCCGCTGGCGTTGGCCGGAACCTGAAGCTCACTTGCTACGAAAACGTGCGCTTCGAGCTCGAGAGCTGCGGCGGCACTTGGGTGAATGAAGAATGCGTGCGGGACGGCAGAGTCATCACCGGACAGACGTGGGGCAGTCACGCGGAGTTTTATCGCGAGGTGTTTGCGCAGCTGGGCGTTGCTTAGCGCGGCGCCTAGCGTAACTGCGCTGCGCACCAGCTCGTGACTGTTTCGACCATGTGCTGCGTGTGCCCCGGCTGAAAGACGTGGTCAGCCCCTTCCAGAACTTCGAGCCGTTTGGGCTGTCCGGCCGCGGCGAAGGCGTCGTACGTGTCGGTGATGGGCACGAGCGCGTCCCGCGTGCCGTGCACGAACAACCAGGGCACAGCGATCCGACCGGCGTGCTCAACTACAGAATCGATAGCGCGTAGGTCATCCAAGTAGGCTTGTGGCAGCACGCAACCAGGCTTGTCGAGCATCAGATCCCGCCCGGGCGTGAGGGCGCCGAAAGCACGGTCGGCGAAGGCGCGTGTGTGGACAATCCCCGCGAGTGAGACGAGGCAGCGGATGCGCGCGTCACGGCTTGCCCGCAGCAGGCCCACGGCGCCGCCCATGCTGTGGCCCGCGTAGGCGATGCGCCGGTCCGGGAGGGCGTCCAGCACGGCGCCGAGGTCCAGGACCTCCTTCGAGATGTTCGAGTCCGCGAAGCGGCCCTCCGAGTCACCATTGCCGGAGAATGAGATGCGCAGCGCCGCGATGCCGGCGCGCATCAAGCCATCGGCCAGCGCGACCAGGAAGGGACGGTCCTTGTGTGCAGTAACGCCGTGGCCGATCACCACGACGGGCGCGTCGTCAGCCGCGCCCGGATGGAAAGCAAAATCAAGGCGTTCGCCGTGTGCGTTGCGAATGACGTCGAGCATGCGCTACCTTCGCTCAAGTGAGCCGCAGGTTTGGGGCAGGAGTCAACACCGGGGTTGACTCGGAGAATTCCGGGCAGGTCGTGCGCACGTTGAAAGAGGGCTATTGGGACCGCACCGAGGTGGTGCAGATGGCCGACGGCTCCTTGCGGGTGCGCAAGAGCTCCAAAGGCGATGCCCCGCCTGGCCCCTGGGGCGTTTCCGCACTGCGCCGGGAGATCGCCTATCTCTCGAACCTACCGAGAACGGCGCGTTGCTCATTCCCGCCGCTCTTGGCTGAGTGGGATGAAGCCGGCGCGCCGCCGTCCGTCGGCTATGAAGTGCCCTTCTACGCCGACCACGTGGATGCCGGTGAGCTCGCGCGCCACTCCAGGCTGACACAGGCGGAAGTCGATGAGTTCCAGGACGCCTTGGCGACAGTGCTGCTCGACGAAGTGCATGTGCCGCTGAGCGCGTCTTCGCCACCGCTGTCCGAACACGTTCGGGACGTTGTCGAGCACGCGTTGAGCGCCCTGGAAGCCGACCCAACGCTGGCCGGCTTGATTCGAGCCGAAACAGTGCAGCTCAATCAGCGGCAAGTCGCCGGGCCGCGCGCTGCGTTTGCTCAGATCGTCGCCGAAGGGCGCACGTTGGCAGCGCTCGACGCCGAGCCGCAGGTGAGGCTCCATGGCGACTGCTTCCTGGAGAACATCCTGTGGCTTCGCCACGAGCTGCTCGCCGCGAGCGGCGTGCCGCGCCTACTGCTCATCGATCCAGTTTCGGTCGCCGGCGTGATGCGCGGGCCTCCCCTGTTCGATTTCGTGAAGTACATTTCCTACGCAACGGGCGAGCTGCCGGCGCTACGCTCCGAGTGTGTTGACGTCGCTGGTTTTGACGATGGGCAAGACGGTTACTCGTATCGGGTCCGCTTGGAGGCAGCACAGGTCGCGCCGTTTCAGACGCGCGACTGGCACACGCGCTTGCGCCGCGCGTTCGAGACCAAGTACGGGCCAGCGCAGGGCGGCCTCTATTGCCTCATTGACGGCTACTTCAGCGTGGCGATGGCCGTGAATACCAGCGGCGTCCAGCGGCAAGCTCGACTACTGAAGGCGACGCAAGATTTCAACGCGGCGCTCGGGCACTCCCGCTGTTCCGAGCAGCGCAACGTCGCGCTCGAACCGGACCTCGGCGCCTAGTACATTCTTCATTTTCAAGTCTCTCTTTGGCTCTTTCCCGAGGGCACCGGACCGCAGCGCGGTGTACCCGTGTCGGAGCGGGTAGCGGTGGCGCCGTCAACGGGTTCATACTCGGCGAGCACACTTGACCCACGCCGATCATCCTCACTCCGACCCCGATTCCGATCCTGGCCTCGCGCCGCGCGGGTTCGGTGCTGCTTTCATGGCCCGCTTCCTGCGGCGGTTTGCGCGCGCAGGAGTCACGGCGGGCCTGGCAGCGGCTTTCGGAATTGGCGGGCTCGCGAGTTGCGGCGCGCGAACGGGCTTGGACACCAGTGAGTCCTGCGCGCGAACGGGCGACACACGCCCCTGCGAGGGCGTCTGCGGTCCCGGCGTGCAGACCTGCGACAAGGGCTACTGGCAGAGCTGCGTACCGCCAAACACAACGCGGGACTGCACGGATGCTTGCGGGCAAGGAACGCAGGTGTGTACGGAAAGTGGTTGGCAAAGCTGCGTCGTACCGGACGCCTCACGCGCGTGCTCGAATAGCTGCGGCACCGGGAGTCAACAGTGCTTGGCGAACGCCTGGCAGACCTGCGAGGTTCTGCCGACGAGCCTAGCGTGTTCGTCGGTCTGCAGCTCAGGCACGCAGCCTTGCGCCAATGATACGCCCGGCGTCTGCGACGCGCCGCAACCCCACGACCCGGTGTTGAGCGCAACCTTCCTCGACTTTCGCAGCACCCAGCCGGATTTCGAGGGCACCGCGATAGTTACTCCCAACACCGGCAATCGGTCGGACCTTGGCATCGTGGCGCCGCTCCTCGGCGCAGACGGTCTTCCCGTCTACACGGGCACCCCAACAACGCCCACTACCACCGGAAAAGCGGACTTCGACCTCTGGTTCAGGCCCACTCCGGGCGTCAACCAGGCGTTCGAGCTCGCTTTGCCGATGACGCAGGCAGTGGGCAAGCCTGGCTACTTTACTTACAGCAACCAACAATTCTTTCTGCTTGATGGAGTCGGCTTCGGCGACGACGGACAGGCTCATAACTTCGACTTCACGATGCACACTCAGACGTCCTTCGTGTACGCCGGTGGCGAAACCTTTTCGATGCTGAGCGACGATGATTCCTGGCTCTTCATCAATCGCCAACTCGCGATTGACCTGGGCGGGCTTCACGACAGCACGCGCGGGAGCATCGCGCTCGATACCGCCGCAACGCGCCTGGGCTTGCTAGTCGGCTCCGAATACCCGCTCGACATATTTTACGTGGAGCGCCACATCACCGGCGCTGCTTTCAGCATCACCTGCACGATCGCGCCGCGACACCAGTGCGAGTGATC
>JBDTJC010000241.1:0-65397 GCA_039936055.1 Polyangiaceae bacterium
GCGTTGACGCGCAGAACGCAGCGGAGGACGGGACGGGAGCGAGCAGCTTTGGGATGATAGTGAAGGGGAGTAAGGGCGTGGTGCTGACTCGCGTGGAAGTGCACGCGGGGAAGGGTGGGGGGGGCGCTGCTGGGGTGAGTGGTGCTGGCGGCGCGAATGGGGATCCGTCCTTGACAGCGCAAAACGGAACGGTTGGGACATGTACTGCGCCGCCCGCCTCACAGCCCGGCGGGGTTTCGATTGTGAAAAAGTGCGGCTCCCAAGGAGGAAACGGGGGAACTGCCTTTACCGCAGTTAGTTATTCGAGCCTGCAGGATGGCGCTCCCGGATTTCTTGTCGACCCGACCAATGGGGGAACGGGCTCTCATAGCGCAACAGACGCCGGCGGCGTCGGACAGCCCGGAGTGCCCGGCGGGCTGGGAACTGTTGGCGCCCTCGCGTTAGGTTCGTTCTCGTCGACGGGCTACGCGGTTGGTAGCGGGGCAGATGGGACCGCCGGAACGCCCGGAAAGGGCGGCGGCGGGGGGGGCGCGAGCCTCGGCTCCGCGACGTGCGTCGGTTCAAGCGGAGGGGCTGGCGGCATGGGCGGTTGTGGGGGTGACCCAGGGAAAGGCGGGGTGGGCGGAGGCGCATCGATCGCGTTGTTGAGCTGGAGCAGCGTGGTAACCTTGGACACCTGCAACCTTGTCGCCGCTGCAGGCGGATCGGGCGGCGATGGAGGTAGCGGTCACTCGGGCGGGACGGGCCAAGCTGGTGGAACCGGCGGGCCGGCGCTTCCCGCCAAGAGTATTGCGAAAGGCGGCGGGGGCGGTGACGGCGGTGACGGCGGAAACGGCGGGAACGGCGCAGCCGGCGCTGGTGGCCCCTCGATCGCGCTCGTTTACAGCGGCACGCACCCATTCGACAGCAATCCTTCTGTGTTTGCCAGTGCGAGTATCCCCGCTGCAGGCGGCAACGGCGGCCAACTCGGAGCTGAGCCCAACTGGGGTCCGAGCGGTGCTCCGGGCGCGGCGCTCTCCGAGTACGAACAAAAGTAACCGCGCCGCGCGCTTCCCCTTAAAGCGCACGATTTCATGGCCACAGCCGCCGTTCCCGCCAAAACCTCTCACTCTCGGGCTCTTCCTCCGCGAAAGCTCAGCACCCGCGGGGCGCGCGCGCAGGAACTGGGGTCATCGTTTCCCACACGTTTCTCCGCAGCCTGCGCGAAGGCCATCGGTTCGGCCTTGCTCGGCAGAGAAACTCGGCCTTTGACGCTCGACAACCTTGACGCGCCCGCGGCGCGACGTTGAGGTGCGCGAACCGAACGGGTGGGGTGAGTTTCGTGAAGCAGAAGTATTGGTTTGCGCTCGGCGTGGCGGTGGTTGGTGGCATGCAATCCGGCGCAGGCACCACGTTCAGGACGTGCTCGGAGCCTCGCCGCTGTGCGGCCACGAGCGCCGGCGCGCCGGACGAAAATGCCGCCCCAACATTCTTAGCAACTGATCCGCGCTGGCGACCGATCAGGGCCGAAACGCGCTGCGCCACTGTGGTTGCCGCAAGAATTTTACTTTGAAGCGAAGGGCTACGGATCATGACTCCTCGGTGTTGGCTGATTGTTGGGGTGGCGGCAGTGGGCGCGGCGCAGCTGGCGGCGTGTTCGTCGCAGTTCGAATCGTGCAACGACACTCGGACTTGCGCGACGAGCGCGGCGGGCAATGGGCAGGGTGAGGCCGGCGCGGCTGCGAGCGCGGGCAGCGCCGGCAAAAGTGCGAGCGGCGATGCTGGAGCCGCCGGTCGTCAAGACGATGTCGGCGCCGGCGGTGACCTGAGCGGCGTGGGCAGTGTCGGCGGCGATGGCGGGGGCGCCGGGGCCGCGGCCACTCAGCCCAAGTTGTTTGGAGCTTGCGACGCAACGGGCAAGACCGTGTGTGAAGGCGCGGCGTCCGCCGAGAGGTTGTCTTGCGACGGATCGAAGTGGCAACCGGGGGCAACTTGTCCGGTAGGCGCGCTGTGTGACACGAGCTCCGGCGCGTGCGCCAAAATAATTCCGGAGTGTGCGACCGTGACGCCAGGTGACAGTGCGTGTCGAGGCGACAAGCTGTTCAGCTGCGGTCCGGACTTAGTGACCACGGACGCGGGCATGACCTGTGACGGCGCGTGCGCAAACGGCGCCTGCCAGGCACCAGCGTGCGGTGATCAGAAGGTCGAGGCGGGCGAAGAGTGCGACGACCCAGTTGCGACCGCGTCCGGTGCGTGCGTGAAATGCAAGACCACGACAGTTTGCGGTGACGGCGCCGTGTACGTTGGGCACGAGGAGTGCGATGACGGCAACACCGCCGCCGGTGACGGGTGCAGTCCGACCTGCCACTGGGAGGCGGTTGACGTGGTCGCTGGCGGCACCTCCACATGCGCGCTGTCTGCGGGGGGCCAAGTGAAGTGCTGGGGCGATAACATCCAGGGCGCACTTGGTCAGGGTGACACGGCGGACCGCGGCGTCTTGCCCGGTGAGCTAGGCGATGCGCTCAAGCCCATCTTACTCGGGACCAATCGCACTGCGACGAGTATCTCAGTCGGAGTCAATGCCGCGTGCGCGGTGCTTGATGACGGTAGCCTGAAGTGTTGGGGCGCCAACCCTTTCGGCCAGCTGGGTGCCGGCTATACAAGCGGGCAGGGTGACGATCCCAATGAGATGGGTGACCACCTCGCGGCGATCGCGCTCGGCACTGGCCGAAGTGCGACTTCCGTCAGCGAAGGCGGCTACCACACTTGCGCCGTGCTGGACGACGGGGAAGTAAAGTGCTGGGGCAGCGGTTCTTCCGGTCAATTGGGTCAGGATAGCTCGGTGGACGTTGCGTCCCCCGCATCTTTGCCCGGGGTGGCTTTGGGGCTCAAGGCCAGCACGGTCAGCGCCGGCACGAACAACACCACGTGCGCGTTAAGCGTTGATGGGGCCGGCAAGTGCTGGGGTTATTGGGGAGATGGCGCCTTATCGGTCAGCGGGTTCGACAGTCTGGGTGGTGATAAGTATGCCGTGGGGGATTACTCGGGAGAAATGGCGATACTGCCTCCTCTCAATATCGGCACGCGCATCCAGGCGCTGGGTGCCGGCGCGCTGAGCAGCTGCGCTCTTTTGGTGGACGGGAACGTGAAGTGTTGGGGGCGGATAGCGCTTGGCCAGGGCGACATTGAACCCCATGGCACCGCCCCGGCGGACTTGCCGTCCGTCCCTCCCGTGTTGTTGGGCCGTGGTCGCACGGCCCGGTCCATCAGCGTGGGTGAGTTCCACGTCTGCGTCGTGCTCGACGACGGGGGCGTCAAGTGCTGGGGCAATAACGCAAGCGGTCAACTCGCTGTCGGCAGCACCAAGACCATCGGTGACGGATCCGATGAAGTCGGTGACGCGCCCGGTGAAATGGGGGACAATCTGGCGGAAATTCCGCTCGGCAAGAAGGCGCTCAAAGTGAGTGCCGGGCGCCAACACACCTGCGCTCTGCTCGAGGACGCCAGCGTCGTGTGCTGGGGCCTGAACCACAAAGGACAGCTCGGCCTCGGGAATACGGATCCGGTTGGCAACGCTCCGGGGTTCATGCTCAAGGCCGTCGACCTCAAGTTCTAGGCCGCCGAAGTGGGGATTCAATGGACGAGGGCGCGTAAGGCCTTCACGTCCGTTCCTCTTTTGTCAGTGCTCCGCGAACACCGTCGCCAGGTACTTCTTCGTGAAGCGTTTGAAGGCTTCGGTAGCCATGGTGTCGTACAGGTCTTGGGCCGTCGTGGTGTCGGTGATTGTCTTCAAATCGGGTGCGCGCCACACCGAGAGTTTGAAGGTGAGGGGGTCGGCGTCGCCCGGGATTTCGAAGGAGGCGCGGCCGATCATGCCGATGCCGGATAGCGCGAGACGCGGCCTGCGGCTGTTGAATGCGCCGGACATTTCGGTGTGATAGGTGATGAGCAGGGTGGGGACGGTCGGTTTCGGATCGGCGGCGGCCTCCCAGCTAGGCGCGGGCTTTGCGCTGACGAGATCTGGCGGCAGGTGCTCACTGAGCTCCGCAATGATCGCGGAGGCGATAGCGGCTTCACGCGGTGCTTCGTGGGCCACGTCGAAAAACTGGCCTGGGAGCGACTTTTCACCCGTGAAGTAGGCGCTTCGCCGGAGGGCCTTTTCGGCCGTTGCCAGGGTTTCGGTGGGCTTCATTTGGAAGCGCACGAGGACCTCCGGGCCGTGTTTGGCGGTGAAACGCAGCAGGCGTTCCATGAACAGCAGCAAGTGGCTCTGGTTGGGCGCGAGCGCGGGCTTGAGCTGGGCGAGTGCGCTCTGAATGCGCGCGTCGATCGCTTGCTCGAGCGCGGGCACCAAGAAAGGGTAGCGCGCGTAGCGCGTGCCGAACTCCTTCAGCGCGGTCAAGGTGCCGGCGGCTTGTGCGGCCGCGAGCTCCTTCATCAGCACTTGCTGCAGCGCGGCTTCGACTTCGGATCCGATTTTTGTTTGGGGGTGCGTGTCACGGAATTGCTCGACTGCGGCAACACCGTTGGTTCGCAGCGCGTCGCGCAGCTCCGTGCGAGGCAGAAGCAAGGCTTCCACGTCTGCGTTGCTGCCGCCGCGTGCGAGGTAAGCGCGATACGTTTGCGTGTTGTCGGCAGCGCGTGCTGCGGCGTACAGGCGCCGCTCACTCAACGAGTTTCGAACTCGCCAGGTGGCGCCGCCCAGGAGCACCCCCACAACCAAAGCCAAAAACGGCCAGATTTTGACCCACAAGGGCACTGCCTTGCGCAGTGATTCTATGGGCGAAAACGGGTTTTTGAAGCCGTTGTCCAGGAGCGGGTCGACCAGCGATTGCTCGCGCGCGCTGGAATCAGGACCGGAGTTGGCTAGGCGATCGCGGAGCTCGCCGATCGTGCGCGCGGCAAGCGCTGCGCCTGCGGCATCTCGAGTGGGGAACTCGAAGGTAGCGCCGCGCATCGCCACGCGTAGGCAGCGGCGTGTGTTGTCTGCCTGTGCTTCGGTCTGCTCGGACACGCGATGCACGGCAAACTGCGGCGTGCGTGCATCGATCACGCCGACCGGAAACAGATACAACCCGGGCCGATACGGCACTGCATGCGCGCTCACGTGGCGCGCCGCTGCCTTTAAGAACGCGAATGCGGACAACGCAAAGAGCCCAGCGTGCACGGCGCAAAACCACACCGGAGTCAGCGCGTAACGGCTGCCCAAGTCCCCAAAGCCAAGCCGCAGGCTAAGCATGGCTCCGATCAAACCCGCGAGGCCGAACAGGCACCAACCAAGCACCGCCGAGTCACGAGCCAGCGGGCGAACCGCGAGTGGCACGGGCGCTGCGGCGCCCTCCGTGGACGCCACGAAGCGCTCTTGGATCGAGCGCTGAAGAGCCCAAAAATCCACCTTATCCATGACTCGCCCCCCGTTTGCGTGAGCGCGCTCGCTCGACCAATTCACGGAGCGCCTCGCGCGTTACGCCCAGGCGCTCCGCGGTGCGCTTCGCCAACGACGTCGTTGCCACACCCGGCACGAATCCGTACGTCGGATTCTCCTGCGCATCGAGCTCGACTTGCAGGAACTCCAAGCGCGCGACGGGGCGCTCGCGTTCGAGCCTCGAGGCAAACTGTAGGAAGTGCGTCGTGATGAAGGCTTGCGGCTCGAGGTCTGCCAAGAGCGACACCACGAGCTCGAAGATGTCCTCGCCTTCCGAGGGATTTGTGCCGGAACAGAGCTCGTCCAAAATCACCAGGCTGCCGAAGGAGAGCTGCTCGAACATGCGCCGGATGCGCAGCAATTCAGTGCCCAGGCGCCCCTCACGTTGGTCCGAGCTGGCCTCGTGGGAAAGTGACACGAACAGCCCGGAGCGGGCTTGCAGCGCGGCACGTTTGGCGGGCACGAACGACCCCGCCTGGCCGAGCAACTGAGCGAGCGCCACCGCCTGCAAAAGCCGGGTTTTGCCGCCCGAATTGGGCCCAGTGATCACCACCAACGCGCCCGCCGCGGCGTCAATGTTGCAAGTCTTGGGCGGTTTGTCTTCGAGCAAGAGGAACGGATTGAACAGCTCCTGAAGCTCGGTGCGCGCGTCTGGGTTGCTGTGCAGCTCGGGCAGGCACATCGCTAGGCCGTTGCTTGCGGCGACTTGCTTCAGTGACAGGCTTGCCAGGTAGAACTCCATGTCTACCAGCAATTGAAACAGCGAGAGCACACAGTCTTGAACGCCGTCGAACGCGGCGTTCGTCAGACGACCGATCAGCTCGGCTTCGCGGAAACCATACCCTTGCAGCCACAAAGTGAGCTTCGTCAGCAGGCGACCGAAGCGCGTGCGGTAGAACGGGTTCTCTTGGTTCTCCGTGGTGCGTACGATCTCGAAGCTGCGCAGCTCCCCGTCGAAGCCGACTTTGACGCGTAGCTCGACCGTGGCGCGCTCGTTCTCGTGCTCGAGCAGATTCACGAGTGTCTCGTAAGCTGGTATTTTGCGCTGTTCGGCGGCAAATGCGCCGATGCGTGAGAGCCCCGAGCCGGAGTCGGGGAATGCCGACGCGAGCTCGTCGAGCAGTTCGCGTACGCTGCGCAGGATGTCCACGCGTCGTCCGATGGCGTCGTAGCGGTTCCCGCGGTCCGGTGCTTCGAGCTTGAGCACCAAGATACGGATCTTTGCCGCGAGGCGGCCGAGTTCTCGCGCGCGTTCCGGGTGGGCGACGAGCTCTCGCAAGATCTCGTGTCGGAAGCGGGTCACGCTCGGATCACGCGGCGGATGCGAGATCAAACGCAGCAGGTGTGCTCGCTCGGGGAGGTACTTTTCACCGCCGACCGTGAACGACAAACAGCGCGTCACGAAATCGCTCAGGAACAGTTCTCGGGCGAAGCATTCGCTGGAAAAGTCAGTGGCGCCGAACTCTGCGCGTTCCCAGATCTTGTTGAAGACTTCCGCCGTGCCGCCCGTCGCGAAGGCGAATGTGAGGGCTTCGCGCAGCGCTCGGGCATCGAGCCTGCGCTGCGGCTCCGGATACAGCAGGTCCGGGACTGCGGTCATGCGGTTCGGCGTCGAATCAGAGGGAGGCGGCGCACGTATTCTTGTTCACCGAGCACGCGGGGCATTTGCAGCAGCCTGTGTAGACCAGGTTACCGCCGCAATGATCGAGGCAAATGTTGGCAATGAGACACTCGCCGCAGCCGCTTCCATTGAGGCCGCCTGCTGATTGGGGCGTGACGGCCGAGCAACCCGCAGCGCCGGCGCCGCTCGGACCGCCCGCATTCGCGCCGCCACCGCCGACGCCAGTGGTGCCCCCAATGCCCGCGCCGCCTTTGCCCGCACGCCCTTGCCCGCGCTGCCGCCGACACCGGTTGTCCCGCCGGCGCTCGCGCCGCTGGCGTTCGAGCCGCCTGTGCTCGCACCGCTCTCGCTGTTCCCACCCGAACTAGAACCTGCGGAGTGCGCGCCGGCCGCGCCTGCGCCGCTGTGGGCGCCCGAGCCGGCGCTCCCGGTGCCCGCGTCGGGCGCTCCGCCGTGTTGCGCGGAGCCGCTCGCGCCGGCTGCAGCGCCTGCCGAGCCGTCCTCCGAAGCGGTGAACGCACTTGAGCAGCCGAAGCACACGACGAGCGCACTGAAACCCAGAGAAACGCTACTCTTTATGGGGAGGCGCCGGGTGTGACCCATGGCTTGGAGCGTACCACGCAGGCCGACCGATTCGGCAACGGGCATCCGTGTGCAACGGTCAGCGTATGGAGCTCGTGCGGACCGCTGCACTGTCATTTTTGGCGGTCGCTGCTCGGCCAGCCGATCTCGCGCGCTGTTTCGACACCCACGCCCAACTCAGACACTGACTCTGGGGGGCGCTCGAGGCCCGGAGCGAGCACGAGGTTGCGGGTCATGACCTCAGCGTAGCGCTGGGGGTACAGAGGCACGCGGCGCGGTTCGACGAGCCCGGCGGGGATCAGCGCGCGGCCGGCCGTGTCGTATTTGTCGCTGGCACCGAGGGTGTGCAGAAACTCGTGGGTGACCACGAACAACGCGAGATCCACGACCGTTGTGTCGAGGTCGATGCGCGCCACGCCGACTCTGCCGCCGAGCTCACTCGAGCCCTCGACCCAGTTGCGATTGGCATCCTGCGGCGCGCGCACGAGCACGTAGATGCGTGAATCGAAGCTGCGCCCCGGCAAATTGCAGCCTTCATCCACTGCGCGCGTCCACCGCCACTGCTCGTAGGCATGACGTGCCAAGCTGGAAAGCGCGCCGTCCGGATCGGGGGGTGGTGCTCGATCGACGGTGACCGGGCCGAAGACCGTGAATTGGACCGGGCGCGCCAGGCGGCCTCCATAACGGTGATACTCGCTCGCTAAGCGCGCTTCGAGTGCCGGGAAGCGTGCGCGCAACGCTTCCACCGCGTGTGGATCGACTTTACCGAATTCGACAAGTGCGACCGCAACCTCGACAGGGCGTTCCCATTCCGTGCGCGCGCGGCGCGAATGAATGTCGTAAAGGGCCCAAAGTACCGTGATACCGAGCAAGCCGAGCAATGTCGTCAGGCGTAGACGCGATGCGCCACGGTGCCGCGCTCGGACGCTAATTGCCATATCGGGTTGGCCTGAGCATGTCCGAGCATAGCGCGCCCCGACACTCCGCTTCTCAAAATACCCATTGTCGCGTAATGTAGTGGCAAGTGGACGATCGGAAGTCGGGACCGCCAGCGGATGGTGCTTTGCTACGCGCGGAGGCCCACGAGCCGTCTGAAGCGGAGGCGTTTTTGGACGCTGTGTTCGAGCACCTTCCGCACATGGTCTTCGTGAAGGACGCGGAGCGGCTCTCGTTCATCCGCTTCAACCGCGCCGGGGAAGAGTTGCTCGGCATGCCGCGCAGCGCCCTCTTGGGCAAAACGGACCACGACTTTTGGCCGCCCGAGCAGGTTCAACACTTCGTGCGCAAGGACCGCGAGACCTTGGCCGGCGGGAAGCTGGTCGAGATCGACGAGGAGCCGATCCAAACCGCGCGTGGCCAGCGCTGGCTGCGCACCAAAAAAATCCCCCTGTTGGACAAAGCGGGCGTGCCGCGTTTCCTACTCGGCATTTCCGAAGACATTACGGACAAGAAGCAGCTCTACGAAGAGCTGCTGCGCACGCGCGCGGAGCTGGAAGAGCGCGTGCTCGCACGCACCGCACAGCTCTCCCAAGAGATCGCGGATCGCAAGCAAGCCGAAGAGGCCCTCCAGAAGAGTCAGGACCAACTCCGCCAAGCGCATAAGATGGAAGCCGTTGGCGTTTTGGCGGGGGGCGTGGCCCATGATTTCAACAACCTGCTGACCGTGATCAGCGGTTACGCTGCCGCGCTGCTCAACGATGGTGAAACCTCGTCGGCCGTCCGCGAGGACGTGTCGCAAATCAATAAAGCCGCCGAACAAGCGGCCATGCTTACCCGGCAATTGCTAGCGTTCAGCCGCCGACAAGTGCTCAAGCCGGAGGTGTTGGATCTGAACGTGATCATTTCCGACCTGGGCATGATGCTGAGGCGCCTGATCGGCGAGGACATCCAGCTGAGCGTGTGCCTTTCCGCTCGTCCCGCGCTGGTCAAGGCGGATCCTGGGCAAATCGAGCAGGTGATCCTCAACTTGGTGGTCAACGCTCGGGACGCCCTCGAAAACGGTGGTCAGATCTCGATCGAGTCGGCGCACGTGGAAGTGACGGAATCCGGGCGCGGGGCAGGGCGGCGCAGTGTGATGCTGTCGGTCGGGGATACCGGCCTCGGCATGAATGAGGAAACGCGCGCGCGCGTTTTCGAGCCGTTCTTCACGACCAAAGAGCGCGGTCGCGGGACGGGGCTGGGACTCGCGACGGTGTACGGCATCGTGCAGCAAAGCGGCGGCACCATTTCGGTGCACAGCGAACCGGGCTTCGGCTCGACCTTCAAGGTCTACTTGCCCGTCACCCACGAGGCGCCGAGCGTGCAAGCTTCGCCCGCTGACTCGGAGTTCCCTGCCAGCCACAGCATTTCCGTGCTGCTCGTGGAGGATGAAGAGCTCGTGCGCTCGGTGGCGCGGCGCGTGCTTCAGCAACACGGCATGCGTGTCGTGGAGGCAGATTGCCCAGCCAAGGCGCTGGCGATCTTTCGCCAACGCCCGGATGACTTCGAGGTGGTGGTGAGCGATGTCGTGATGCCTGGCATGAACGGGCCGGCAATGGTGGAAGCGCTGCTGCTGCTCAAGCCGGGGCTGAAGGTCTTGTTTATGTCCGGCTACACGAACGACGCCCTCGTGCATCAGGCGGTCGTGGAGCGCGGCTTCGTATTTCTGCAGAAGCCCTTCGTGCCGAAGGAACTGGTACGGAGGGTGCAGGAACTCGCTGCGGCGGCAGCCGCGGGAACGCGCTGAGCGCTTCAGTTCAGATTCACGCCGACAATCTTGAACCACAGTGAGCGCGTGGTGCCGCATTGCCGGCAGCGCAGCCTGGTTTCACGCAGTCGAACGCCGCGCTGAATCAACGCCGCGTGTTCCGTCACTTCTTGTGCGCCGCCGCACAGCGGACAGGGCACGCTAGTCGCGTGCGCCTCGATCACTGCGGCGGACGTGGCGTCTAGCGCGCGCTCCGGCTGCCCGCCGGGTTCCAAAGTAAACAACCGCTCACGATCTGCTTGCAAGCGCGACTGGGCGCGTTCCTGCTCGCGGCGCGCGGTTCGTTCGCTTCGTTTCGGGCGGCGCTTGGCCATCGGCTCGACTCACACTCCATCGAGTAAGTAGCGCAGGCGGCCCACGATGACATCTAGCGCTTGAGCGTTTTGTCCGCCTTCCGGCACGACGAGGTGCGCGTGTTGCTTACTCGGTGCGACATGCAGCAGGTGCATCGGTCGCACGCTCTTGTAGTATTGCTGTTCGACCGAGTGCAGGTCACGGCCGCGGTCGACGGTGTCTCGCCGGATCCTACGCAGCAGGCGAATGTCGTCGTCCGTATCGACGAACAGCCGTAAGTCGAACAGCTCGCGCAATGCTGGTACGGCAAACAGCAAAATACCTTCGACCACGATCACGTGGCGCGCGGGAACGGGGAGCGTTTCGGGGCGGCGGGTGTGCGTCGCGAAGTCGTACTGCGGGCACTCGACCGCGCGGCTTTGCCGCAGCTCGTCCAAGTGCTGAGCGAGCAGCGCATTGTCCAGGGCCGCGGGCTCGTCGTAGTTGATCGCCTCGCGCTCGGCGGGCGTGTAGCCGGTGCGATCCAGGTAGTACCAATCGTGCGAAACCAGCGTCGAGCCCTCGCCCAAGGCTTCACCGATCTTCCCGGCGAGGGTCGTTTTGCCGCTGCCCGTGCCGCCCGCGATGCCGATCAGCAAGGACCGGGAAGAGCCGACGTGGAACATGCTCTTCATCCCCCTCAGTATACTATCGGTCAGGGCCGAGACTTGCCCTGACCTGCCCGATGGTGGAATGGTACGCGACTGGTGACCGATTCGTGGCTGATTTTCGCTGGATTCGCGCTGGCCGTGGTGGTTGTTGCCGGGTTCTTGCGCTTGCTGCCGGCCGCTCCGCGGCAACGCTTGCGTCGCTCGGTGATCCTGCTCGGCTTCTATGCGTCCATGCTGGTGGCCTGTCTGGCGCTGCGCTGGGCCCACGCGCCTGGCCTTGCCCGCGGTTTGGGTGTGGCCTCGGAGCTGCTGCAGCTGCTCTTGGTCATCAACCTGGCAGCGATCTGTGTCTTCGACCTGCTGCTACGCGCGTGTCGCGTGGCCTACCCGGACATTTTGCACGACGTGCTGGTCGGCGCGGCCTACCTGGTGGCTTTGGGGTTTGTGATGCACCACGTGGGCGTCGACGTGACGAGCATCGTAGCGACCTCCGCCGTGGTGACGGCGGTGGTCGGCTTGTCCCTGCAAGCGACGCTCGGCAACGTCGTGGGTGGCATTTCACTCCAGCTCGATGACTCCGTGAACGAGGGGGACTGGGTCGAACTCGAGAACAAGACGCAAGGCCAAGTCAAGAAAATCCGCTGGCGACACACCGTGCTCGAGACTCGCGATTGGGACACGTTGATTGTGCCCAATGGCCAGCTGATGACGCAGCAGATCAAGGTGCTCGGCAAGCGGGAGGGGCAACCGATTCAGCACCGCATGTGGGTCTACTTCAATGTGGACTTCCGCTTTGCGCCGGCTGAGGTGATGCGTGCGGTGAATGATTCAGTGCAGGGCACGCCGATCGTCGGTGTGGCGGACGAGCCCAAGGCGCACTGCATTTGCTACGACCTTGCGCGCGAAAATCGCGACAGCTTCTGTTACTACGCGGTTCGCTACTGGCTGACGGATCTGGCGCGGGACGACCCGACCAGCTCGCTCGTGCGCGAGCGTATTTTTTCGGCGTTGAAGCGCGCGCAGGTGCCTTTGGCGATTCCGGCCAAGACCGTGTTCGTGTCGCAAGACGACATCGAGCATCGCGACCGCAGGCGCTCGCGCGAGCTCGAATCGCGTCTGAACGCGCTCTCCGCGATTGATCTCTTCGCGACCTTGTCGGAAGACGAGCGGCGCGTTTTGGCTGGCTCGGCGCGCCTCGCGCCATTCAGCGCACGCGAGGTGATCACGCGTCAGGGCGCGCCCGCGCATTGGTTGTATGTGCTGCTCAAAGGAAAAGCGGACGTGCGTGTGGCCACGGACGACCATGAAAGTCGCCAAGTGGCGGTCCTGGAAGCCCCGAATTTCTTCGGCGAAATGGCCTTGATGACCGGTCAGCCGCGGGAGGCGACGGTGATTGCCGAGACTGACGTGGAGTGCTTGCGTGTCGCGCGCGAGGAGGTCGAGAGCATCATCAAGAATCGCCCCGAGATCGCCACCGAGATAGTCGAAGTGCTCGCGAAGCGCCGCGTCGAACTACTTGCGGTGCGTGAAGGGCTCGACGCCGACGCGAAGCGTCATCGGCTCGGCACCGAACACAGCCGCATCTTGCACGCCGTGCGTGAGTTCTTCGCGCTCGAGTGAAGCGCGGGTTGAGTTCGAGGGGTTTTTCATAGCGCAGCCGCGCGATCGTCTGTGCGCTACGGGTGGCGCTGCCGATCTTGCCAGCTTCGTTTGGTTCACTAGCTGAGCGGAGCCCGTCCCACAGCTCGCCGAGGCGTTTCAGCGAGCTGTGTTTGCGCCTTGCGCGGCTACTTGGAGATCGCCGTTTTCAAGGTCGTGAACTGCGCCTTGAAGTTGGCGGCGGTGATCGTCGTGAAGGCTTCGTCTTCGAAGTCTTGCGACGCGGGCACGGTGGTTTCATCCACCGCCGCGACGGGTGCGGGTTCCGTCATCGGAGCGGCGGAGGGCGTGGGTAGTGGTGCCACGACTGCGGGCGGCGCAGTGACGGTCGCAGACGGCGCTGGATCGGGGTCCTTCTTCTTCAAGAGCGCCTTGCACCCGCCGAGCTCGGCGAGGGTGCTCAAGAGGACCAACGCGTACAGTGGGCGGAGGTTCATTTGGTGGCTCCGGCGGCTGCGGGCGCGGCGGCTGCGGGTAGTGCGCCCGTGCGGAGCGCATTCATTGCGTCTGCGTCGCGCGTGTCTTCCTTAGTGATCAGCGCGTCCACGCTGCTGACGAATGCGGTGTCTTTGGAGCCCAGGGCGCGAATGCGCTGCAGGTATGCCGAGCGTTGCGCGTGCAGCTTCAGCTCGTCAGCCGCGTGCGGATCACTCAGCAAAGAGCCCCAGCGCGCCTGGAGCGTGGTGAACTCCGCGTGTCGCCGGTCTGCCCGGGTTTTGCGCAGGGCCTCGATGTTCAGAGCGAGCGCGACCGGCACGGGCGCCGCGCTGGCGCTTGTGACTGCGCTCGCGCTGGTGGCGGGCTTCGCGCTGGCAGCCGCGGTGGCGCTCGGCTTCGGCGCCACCGTGCCCGTGGTCGCGGTAGTGGGTACTGCGGTCGGCGTAGGGAGCGGCGCTACTGTCGGCGTCGCGGTTGGCTGCGCCGCTGCTGCCGAGCTCGCCACCTGCGCCGCTTTCACGCGCGCCAGCACCGCGGCCTGTTGGTCTTGTAGCCGCTTCAGACGAGCGGCCTGCGCCGCCGCGGTGGATTGCCCAAATGCGAGCGGCGTAATGGTGAGCGACGCGAGTAGCGCCATGGCTGCGAACGCGTAGATTCTCTTCATGTGGAGGCCTTTTTATGGTGTGAGCTGGGAGGTGCAGGAGAATTTGGCGCAGGTGCCGTCGTCCCAAGGCCGGGGCGAGGCGCCTGCCGGGAAGTTGACGGGAGCGGTGGCCCAGTCACCCGGAATGGTGTCGTCCGGCGCGTCTGCCATGCAGTTCATGAGGGCTTCGGTGGCCGGCGTCATGTTCATTGGGGCCCATTGGAAGAATCTCGGATCCGCGCTCAACCCGAGGCTGGAGCCGCAGGCCCGCACGATGTCGCGCTTCACGAGGCCGCTGGCGCGCTCCATCGTGATGCAGTCCATAATGAGTTCGATTTGGCCGGTGTCCGGGTTCTTGTCCGACCCCAAACAGTACTGGTCAGGATGCTCCGGGTCAGGGGCGTTGTTCTCGTCTTCGGCGGAACACGCGGCCCATTCCGGCACGCACAGCTGCGTCAGACAGCCGGTGCAGTCCGCAGGATCAATCATGAGCGCGCCACCTTCGCCACCTTCGCCAGCTTCGCCGGTCGAGCTGGTGCCGGCGTAGGAGGTACCGCCGCCGTTGCTTGCGCCCGCGTCACCGGCGCTCCCGCCGCCGACGCTGACCGCGCCAGGCGGGCACACACACGACCCATACACGCCGTCGCTCTTGCAGACCTGATAGCCGGTGGACTTGTCGCTGCACATGCAACCGTTCGTCTTGTCGCCCGTATTACAGGTGTTGCCGCTGGTGTCGTCGCCCATATCAGTGGCTGACTTGACCGTGCAATTGGTGACGAGCAGCCCGAAGCTCACGCCGGTAAAAAGTAGTTTCCAGATCGAACGCTTGTTGGTCATCGACAAAGTCCTCCTCGGGTTAGGTTCCCCGCACCAATGCGGCCGCTCTGAGCGCACTAAGCCTCGGAGACAAACCTCCGAGAGCTGGTACTCTTATACGAATGGCCCGGAATTGGATCCCCCCCCAGTTGCTCGATTCTTGTGAGCAAGACGCAGCTTCAGCCAGTGAAGGGGATTTCTGCACCTGGTGGCCGGCACGCCCCCTTTTTGACGAGGGCGGAATTCGGCATCCCCGATATGAGCGCGGAATCGCTATTCGGCCAGGGCTTCGTCGACCAAGCGTTTGATTTCGTCGAAATTCGGATCGTGGGCGCGGAGCTGCGGCGATCGGCGCGCCGGGCCCAAGCTTTGCGAGGTGGCCAGGGCGGCTTCCAGTTCGTCGATGGTGCTGGCATCGGCTGCACGAGGGGTGCGTTTTACCTTGCCGCCCAACCAGCGGCCGAGCCACGAAGCCGGCTCGCGCAACTCGAACTCCCCACGCGCGACACGCTTCGGGTCCTGGCGTAGCGCCTGCACCAGCGGCCAGTTCGAGTCAGCCCAGGCCTTGGCCTCCGCGAAGGCCTCGCGCTGCGTTGGTGAAAGGTATTTGTTCACCGCGCGGAGCGATTGCTCGTTCACCGCGGCCGACAGTGCGAGCACCAGCGCGACCTCCGTAGGGCCGAGCGCAGTCGTGCGCGCGATGGAGGGGCCTCCGCAGGAATTGCGATAGATGTGTGACCCTTCGAGTAGGAGCACCCCGAAGCCGAGCTGCACCGCGGTCAGATCGACCGCCAAATCCAGATTCAATTGGGTCGGCGGCGAGTCCGCTTCGCGCAGCACTGCCAACGCCACTGCGCGACAGAGCGCGGACGTTAACGCCACGGGTTGCGCGGCCTCAGCGGGCAACACGTTGACCTGCCAGAATTCTCCCGCGTCTACCAGGCGCTCGACTGATTCGGCTTGGGGATCGGCTTGTGCTGGACCGCAGCTGCCACACGCACCCGTGCCGCAGTTTTCCGAGGCCCCTCCCCAGAAGCGAGCGACCACCGCCATTTCAGGTAACCCAGCGTGCTCGAGCAGGCGATCCGTGAGGCGTTGCACACTCGCTTCGTCGCCGATGAACACGTCGGGGAAAAAATCTGCGTTCGGAAGGACCAACGGATTCGAGCCGCCGAGCGTGCCCAGGCTGAGGCGAACGTGCGCGCTGGCTGCCGCGAGCGCCGTCCTGATCTGACCGTTCGGGAACTCCATGGGCAGTAAAGGTAGCATGCGTGCGTCGTTAGCAAAGAGCGATCGTTGGCGGGCGTGTGCCGGCATGATAGTGAGCTGCCGACGCTCGCAACGCGCATATCGGGGATCGCTGTGGTCGTTTGTGTGGCGACCGCCTGCGGGAGTTCGTCGCGCAATTTCAGGAGCAGCGCCGCTGGAAGCGGCGGAGATGCGGGAGAGACCCCTGGCGGGACGGACGCGGGGTCCGGTGGTACGGGCGACGCGGGCGCCGGTGACAGCGCCGCGGGCGCCGGAACGGGTGGAGAGGCGGGCGAACCGAACGCCACCGCAGGTGCGTCGGGAACCGTCGGGTCAGGCGGGTCCACTGGCACAGACGGCGCTGGGACTGGCGGCACGGGCAGCCCGTCGCAGCAACCAGACGGCACAGCGCTTGGAACCTTGAACCAGCCCTGCGCCGTCGATGGCGATACCGCCTGTCAGGGTCACGCCAAGAAACAGCAGCTCATTTGCTCGGCGGGCAAGTGGGTGGTGAATGGGACATGCACGGCGAACAACAACTGCGATACCACGCCTGGTACGAGCGCCGGCTCGT
This sequence comes from Polyangiaceae bacterium, assembly GCA_039936055.1. Taxonomy (GTDB): domain Bacteria; phylum Myxococcota_A; class Polyangia; order Polyangiales; family Polyangiaceae; genus PMG-095. The sequence continues at coordinate 16,676 of JBDTJC010000241.1, forward strand.
GCCAGCCGATCCTTGCGGCGTGCGCCGCCAAAGCCGCCGGCACGAACATCTGCGACGGCAGCACCGCCAAGACCTGCGGGCCTGACCTCGTGACCGGCGGCGTGCTGTCGATGTGCACCGGTGGCTTCTGCAACGGTGCGGGCGTGTGCGGTGAATGCCAAGCGGAGACCGCCGAATGCACCGTGGGTGGGTTACGACAATGTTCACCGGCGGGTGTGTGGGGCGCCGCTTCGGCTTGTCCATCGACCGCCCCAGTGTGCACGGCTGGCGCGTGCGTGAACCCACCGAGCTGCGTGGGTTTGCCTGCCACGTGCGGAGCCGCAGGCAACGAATCCTGTTGTCGAAGTGGGTTCATTCCTGGCGTCGCGAAGACCGCAACGACGCCGTATTACCGAAGCTACGACGGAGTCACGGCTTTCTACCTGAACAAGGGTTACCCCGCGAGCGTCAGCGCGTACAACTTGGACAACTACCCAATTACTGTCGGGCGTTTCAGCAAATTCGCCTCGGTTTATCTGCAAAACATGACTGTGCAGGGCGCGGGGAAGAACCCCAACGATCCCAACGACACGGGCTGGGACGCGGCGAATTGGAACGGCAAGCTCGACGCTTCGCAGACTGATTTGAAGAGCGTAGTAGCGTGTGATGCATTCGCCACGTTCAACGCGGGCAACCCGAACATGCCGATGAATTGTCTGAGTTGGTACGAGGCAGAAGCTTTTTGTATCTGGGATGGCGGACGCCTGCCGACCGAACTGGAGTGGAATTTTGCGGCCTCGGGCGGCACGGACCAAAACATCTACCCGTGGGGCAGCACCAAGCCGGGCATGGATGCGACGCTCGCTGTGTATGGCTGCTACCTGAACGGGACTGGTGCTTGCTCCGGCCTCAGCAATTTGGCGACCGTCGGATCCCTCCTCGCTGGCAATGGCAAGTTCGGCCAAGCCGATCTTGCCGGGAACGTCGTGCAGTGGCTGCGAGACTATGGAAACACCGCCTATGTGAGTCCATGCGATGATTGCTCGCAATCCATCGCGACGGCATATCGGGGGTTGCGAGGCGCCTCTTACAATGACTCGGCCTCGTTCGTCTTCTCTTCCGGACGTAACTACGACAGCCCGATCGCTCACAAGAGCATCGAGGGTGCGCGCTGCGCAAGAACCCGCTAAGAAGGGGCCGTCATGGCCAGGCCTACTGTCGCGTTGTTCGATATCGATGGCACTTTAATCGTTACCGGTGGCACCGGGCGGCGTTCAGTGAACCGCGCCTTCCTCAAGCTGTACGGCCGCGCTGACGCGTGTGATTCCTTCGGCTTCGACGGCATGACGGACCGGTTGATCGCGCGCATGGGTTTGGAGGCCATCGGCGTCGAAGCCAGCGCAGAGGCGATTGACGGCTGGCTTGCGGAATACCTGAGCGCGCTGGCGGACGAAGTGACGCGCGCCGAAGGCACGAGCTTTCGGTTGCTGCCGGGCATGGCAGCAGCCATTGCGGCGGCGCACAGCGCTGACATGGCCGTGGGGCTCGGCACGGGGAACGTGCGTGAAGGCGCGCGCATCAAACTCGAGCGCGTCGGGGTGCATCAACATTTTCGCTTCGGCGGCTTTGGTTGTGATGCCGAGGCGCGTCCTGAAGTCATTCGCCTGGGTGCGGAGCGCGGTGCGGAGCAGCTCGGCGTGCCGCTGGCAGAGTGTCGCGTGGTCGTGATCGGCGATACGCCGCGTGACGTGGACGCCGCCCAGGCAATTGGCGCGGAGTGCATCGCCGTGGCGACCGGGCGCTACTCCGTTTCGGAGCTAAAGACGAGCGGTGCGCACTATACATTTGCGGATTTTTCGGATCCCGCTGCACTCGGTGCCCTGCTGGCTGTCTGACGCCTGGCACCGGTTCCACACTTTTGTCGCGGCGGACACGGGTGCTCTTGCCTTTTCGCGCCAGATTCGACATAGGCATCCTATGACGAATGCTCATCTGTTACCGGTTCCGAGTCGGTGGTTGGGGCGAACTGCGCTGAGTATCCTCGCCGCCGCCTCGCTGCTGTCCGTGCTCTCCGGGTGCGCTACGACTGACGCGCACTCGAACAATCCGTCCGGTGGCCCTGTGGCTGGGTCGAAGCCCGCGAGCGACGGCGACCCGGGCGACAGCTCACCACTCACCGATCCTCCCGTGCCGAGTAAGGCGACCGGCAATCCGTTGACCTCGATCAAGCTGTGGGTCGACCCGCACACCAACGCGGTGCTTCGTGCCAACGCCATTCGCGCCAAGGAGCCCGAGAAGGCTGCGATCTTGGACAAGATCGGCATTCAGCCGCAGGCGCTGTGGCTCGGCGAGTGGAACAGCAACATCTACCGCACGGTGCAGGCTACCGTGCAGGCGGCCAAGGAAGACGGCGCAGTGGCCTCCTTCGTCGTCTACAACTTGCCGCACCGCGATTGCGGACAGGAGTCTGCCGGCGGTTTGAAGAAGGCGGATGACTACAAGCATTGGATTCGGCGCGTCGCTGCCGGAATCAAGGACGAGCCGGCCATCGTGGTGGTAGAGCCGGATGCGATTGGGCTGTTGACCAAGGCTAATTGCCTCAGTCCGGAGCAGCAAACCGAGCGCTTGGCGTTGATCAAAGACGCCGTGCGCGTGCTGCGCGCAAACCCGAAAACCATCGTGTATATCGACAGCGGCCACGCCCATTGGGACCCGGCGCCGGTGTTTGCCGAGCGCTTGAAGCAAGCGGGTATCGAAGACGCCAACGGCTTCGCGCTGAACACCTCCAACTACGTCACCACGGAGGAGAACCTCGCGTTCGGTAAGAAGATCTCCGCGCTGGTCGGCGGCGCACACTTCGTGATCGATACCAGCCGCAATGGCGCGGGCGCTACACCGGACAATCAGTGGTGCAACCCGCCGGGCCGCAAGATCGGCAAGCCGCCGACCACCGCCACGAACGACCCCCTCGTGGACGGCTTCTTGTGGTTGAAGCGCCCGGGCGAGTCCGACGGCGAGTGTCATGGCGGTCCGAAGGCAGGCATCTTCTGGATCGAACAAGCCTTGGAAATGGCGCAATGATCGTTTCGTCGCGCGCCCGCTGAGCGAGCTACGCGACGCGCAGTTCGCGGCCCCGCCCGCTGACCAAAGAGAAGACGTCCAAAGAGAAAGAACGCCCCCATGGCTTCCCCTGGGGGCGCTCTGTCTTTGTCTTCCGTTTACTTTGGCTCAGTGAATAGTACGACGAACCCGGAACTCCGCTCCGGGTTGTCGTATGTCGAGACAGATAGAGTACTGAGGACAGATTTGCCGTGCTGGAGGGTTTCTGCGGCCCTCACCCTCGAGGGCCGCGGAAACCCGGAACGCACATCCGAACCGAAGTACTAGCGCGCCGCCAGGTACGCGCGCCAGCCGCCGAACTCGGTGATGTCCGTGGCGCCTTCGAGCGCGATGGGCTCACAGGTGAAGCCGTGCACGCGCTCACCGTCTTCGAGAATGAGCGTGCCGATGCTCATCGGAGCCGCTACGCCCTTCATGAATTGACCGAAGCCCTCGGTGGTCAGCTCCCAAACTTCGACTTCTATCGCCACGCCCGTGTGGCTGACGCGGACCAGGCCTGGCTTGGGTGGCACGGTGTTGGGTAGCGCAAAAAGCCGGTACTCCGGGGTTGTTTTGCAGGCGCGCACCAGCGTGCCGGATAGCTCGGTGAGCTGCTTGTTGAGCGGCTGACCGGTGAGGTGCGCACCGACCACGACCATGCGCATGTTGCCGGCCATCAGCGGCGGCGGTTTGGGTGCCGGGGGTAGCGGAGCGTTCGTCGCGCCGAGTTTGCCGCCGACGTCGCGCTGGAAGGCCGCGCCGATGGCAGCCAAGCGAGCGTCCGCGTCGCGTGGTGCAAACAGCGTGATGCCGAAGGGCAGGCCGTCTGAGCGCAGGTCAGACGGGACCGCGAGGCCAGATAGGTCCAGCAAGTTGGCGAAGTTCATCAGCGCGCCCAGCCGCGAGTTCAAGCCGATGGGATCTGCCGCCACTTCACGCAGCGTCGGGAAGAAGGGCGCGGTAGGCACCACGAATAGGTCCATGCTCGGCCAAGCGAGCCGCGCCTCGCGTGCGTAGTCAGCGAGCGTTTGCGCGCCCGTGAACGCTTCAGTAGCGCTGAAGCCCTGCGCGCGCGACAGGATCTGAGTGATGATTGGCAGCACGCCGCTCGGATTCTGACTCAGGATGTCCTTCACGGACGCGGCGCGCTCGGCCAGGAACGCGCCCTCGTACAGGAGCTGCCCGGCCTTGAAGAAGGGCTCGAAGTCGAACGCCACGGGCTGCCCGCCTAGGCGCTTCAAGCGTTCGACCGCTCGCTCGAAATCAGGGCGGGTTCCGCCGAAGTCGAGCTCCGCGAGGAACGCCGCGGCGGGCATACCGAAGCGAAACCCCGCGGGCTTTGCGCCCGGTGTGAAGCGGACGCGATCTGCGTCGGGGCGCGAGTAAGCATCGTTCGGGTCGGGGCCGGCCGCGAGCTGCGCGACCTCGGCTGCATCTTCCACCGTGAGCGCGAACACCGAGACGCAATCGAGGCTGCGGCACGCGGGGACTACGCCGCCCGTGCTCAGGACGCCCCGCGTCGGCTTCAGGCCCACGAGGTTGTTGAATGCGGCGGGGATGCGACCCGAGCCCGCGGTGTCCGTGCCGAGCGCAAAGCTGACCAAGCCCGCGCTGACAGCGACGGCCGAGCCGGAGCTCGAACCACCGGGGATCCTCTCGCGATCGAACGGATTTTCCGGCACGCCATAGGGCGAGCGCACACCGACGAGGCCGGTCGCGAATTGGTCGAGGTTGGTTTTCCCGATCACGAGGGCGCCGGCTTTGACCAAGCGCGCGACCACGAAAGCGCTGCTGCTCGGCACGTGCGAATAGCCTGGACATGCGGCGGTGGTGGGCAGCCCAGCCACGTCGATGTTGTCTTTCACCGCGAAGGGCACACCGAACAACGGTAGGTTGTCGCCGGCGAGCCTACGGCGCTCGAGGTCCACAGCGTTCGCGCGCAGCTCCTCGATATCGACGAGATGAATCCAGATGTGCTTGTCGCGGCTGGCTTGCCAGGTGTCTGCGAGCTGTTCGACCAGCGCGCTCGGCGTCAGCGTGCCGGCGCTGTAAAGCGCCCGCAGGCTGTGAAAATCGAGGCTGAAAGACATGGCCAGGAGCATCCCTGCAGCCCTGTTTCGCGCCGGTGTCGAAAAGCTTATTCGCCCGAAAGCCCTCGATAGTACTCGGGTTTCTGTGCAAGTAAGGCGCTCTCGCCAGCCCCATGGGGGGATGTTACCGTCAGCGACTCTAGCCAAAGTCCAGGGTCGAGGAGCGCAGCGTGAAGAGTTACCAAGACATCCACGAGGCTCCGGCGCAGCCGGTGCACGTGATCGAGACGATTCCGGTGCGGGGCGAGAACAAGGTCACCGCCGCCGAGGTGGCCGCGGAGGGCATTCCGACGCCGCCACACTTGCGCATTTTCCCCGAGCTCGGGCGCGGAGGGATGGGTCGCATTCACCCGGCTACCGACCGCAACTTGCTCCGTCACGTCGCGCTGAAGCGTCTGGATCGCGAACTCGCGCACGTGCCGATGTACAAGGACGGCTTCATTGCCGAGGCACAGATGACGGGGCAGCTCGAGCACCCGAACATCGTGCCCGTGCACGAGCTTGGCGTGTCCGAGGAAGGCGTGCCGTACTTCACGATGAAGCTCGTGCAAGGCATCAACTTCGACGCTTGGCTGCGCGACCCCGCGCATGAGCTCGGCTCGACGGAGCGCCTGCAAGAGGGGCTCGAGATCTTCTTGAAGGTGTGCGATGCCGTCGCTTACGCTCACCACCGCGGCGTGATTCATCGGGATTTGAAGCCGGAGAACATCATGGTTGCCGGTTTCGGCCAGGTGTACCTGATGGACTGGGGGTTGGCGCGGCTGACCAAGACTCGGCCTGCGTCAGGCGCGCGCGCGCAGATGGAAGCCAAGGGCGCAGTCGGCACGCCCACCTTCATGGCCCCCGAGCAAGCGCGCGGGAACCCGGAAGAGATGGACGAGCGCAGTGACGTGTTCGGCCTCGGCGCCATCCTGTACGAGATCATCAGCGGGCGAATGCCGTATGGCCCGTCCATGAACGTGGACTACGTGCTTGCTCAGGCCGTCGCCGGCAAGATCGTACCCATCGATCAGGCAACGCTCGGCATCGGCGTAAGCAAGCGCATTCGTAGCATCGTGGAGAAAGCGACCCAGGCAGAGCCGAGGGAGCGCTACCAATCAGTGGTCGAACTGCAGGAGGCCGTGCGCGGGTTCTTGCGCGGTGGTTTGCATTTGCCGCGCAAGATGTTCGGGCCCGGCACCACCATCATCCGAGAGGGTGAAGTGGGCGGCGAGGCGTACATGATCGTGAGCGGCCAGTGTCGCGCGTTTCGCGCCGTAAACGGCGGCAACGAGACGCTCGGCACGATGACCGCGGGCGATGTATTCGGTGAAATGGCGTTGCTATTGGCTGAACCGCGCGCTGCCAGCGTCGAGGCCGTGGATCAAGTGACGGTGCTGGTGCTCGATCAGCAAACCATGACCACGGGCCTCGGCTTCGACGGCTGGACTGGCGCGCTGGTGCGCGCGTTGGCGCATCGGTTCCGCGCCGTGGAACAGCAAATGCGCGACTCCGGCGTGAAGCGCAGTTAGCGACGCGCTTTCGCGAGCAGCGCGAGGGGCGCCCAGAGCGGGAACAGCGCTGGGATGCCTTGGGCGAGCAGCGCCGCGCCGCGCACGCCGTGTGCCGTGTGCCCCGCGCGGTCAGTCACGTAGAAGCTGGCGCTCACTGGGTATGACTGACCGAGCGGCACGACCTCAAAGCGCGCACACCAATCCAGCCAGGGTAGTGCGCGAGCGAGCGTTCGGCCCAGGGCGCTCCGTGCGTCATACTCGAAACGCCGCTCGTGCAGCTCCGGGGTGACAAAGGCGAGATAGGCCGCGACCATCAACCAGCTGAACAGCTCCACGTGCGCGGATACTTCGATCGAAATGTGAAACCACACGCCGACCCACAGCGCGAGCCGGCGCGTGCGCGGAAACCACAGCCCCAAGGCGATGAAAAATTCCGTAGAAATGGCCGCTTTTGCCGCCAAACTGGCGAACAGCGTGGAACTCAGCACGAGCGTGAGCAAGTGCGGCAGGGTCACGTCTACGTGCGTAGCCCAGCGCACGAACAACACCTGACCGCCGCGCCAATCCGGGTCCAGCAGCTTGCCGCAGGCGGAGCCGAGGTACACGAGTGAGACTTGGATTTGAAATAAGCGCCGCGCAAAAGTGGGCGCGACACGCTCGGGCTCCGGCAGCGCGTGCGGCTTGCGCCGCGCGATCAGGAAGGAGCGATCGCAGGGCGCGAAGGAAAGAAGGAAGGCGAGCAGCAGCAGCGCATAGCGGTTGTTGTGATACTGCAGGCGGTCCAGCGCGAGCACGAATAGCCCGAGCGTTGAGGCGGTGAAGAGCGCTTCACGTGGCCAGATCCCAAGGAATGCGCACAGCGCCGCGAGGGCTTGCACGCCGAGGATGAACGCGTAGCCAGAGCTCGACGGCAGCCATGATTCGGGGACCATCGAGATGTGAAAGAAGTCCCCGAAGTAGCCGCCGCGGTAGAGTTGCAGGATGAGCCGGCCGCCATTGAGGAGGACCAGCACACTCAGCGCGAGCCGGAGTAGGCCGAGCACGTAGGCGTCCCGCTCCTCCGTGAACAAGCGCCCCCACAGGTCGCCCCGCGCCGCAGATGCGGTGTCGCTCACGGTCGGGCTCCGGTGAGCCGTACTTGCCCGCTGTCGTGGCCATTCTTGCGCGTCTCCACGAGCGCGACCAACGCTTGAGTGCCGTGGTCGTTTTCCAGGTGCGCTGCGACGTCATTGAGCGCGAATTGTAGGCGAAACAGCTGTGCGGCCAGGCCGTACGGGGCGTGCACGTAGCGGTCTAACGTGCCCAATACTCCATCGTGCACGCGGTCATTCCAACGGAAGGTGCGCAGAGCGCCGTTATTGTCTTTGACGGTCCACGCGCCGTCTATCACTCGCACCAGCCGTTTGTGACGAACCTTCCGAAATAGGACGATTTTGAGCTCGGAAGAGGCGTTGAACATCTGAAAGCCGAACACGAAATCCGGGCTCGCTTGCGCGCGGAGCAACAGCGCCACCTGCACGCACAGGTAGCTGCAGAAGAATGCCCACCGCAGACGCGGCGGCAGGTCCAACACGGAGCGCTTCATATCTCTGGGCAAGAGGCGTCCTGCAATCGTACCATTCAGTGTGGGCGGAAGGCCCGCGAATCCCAGAGCAGATGCGGATTCTGGCTGTGGCTGTTCTGCGGCCGGTTCAGGCCAACGGGCAGGTTCTGCGCTTTGGCTTGAGGTTGCACTGAGCGTGCTGTTTTGCGGCGGCGCCGCGCTTCTGCTGCTTGCGAGCGCACCGTTCAGCACTAGGTTGCACAGGTGAGCTTTTGCCAGCGCGCCGTGCATCACGCCGCGCCCGGGAGAGTCGATGAAACTGCGCAAACGTGTGGTCGTGATCGGGGGCGGCTTTGGCGGCATTGCGGCTACGAAGGCGCTCGTCAAAGCGCCCGTGCACGTGACGCTGCTGGACCGCTCGAATCACTACTTGTTTCAGCCGCTCCTCTACCAAGTGGCTATGGCCGGGCTCGCGCCGAACGAGATCGCCGCGCCGATTCGCGGCGTTCTACGTCACGTCGAAAACGCGCGCGTGTTGCTGGCAGAGGTCACCGGGGTTGACCTGGCAGCGCGCAAGGTAGCCACGCGCGAGTGCACGGCGATCGAATACGACTACCTCGTGCTCGCGCCAGGCGCGGTAAACGCTTACTTCGGCCACGATGACTGGGCCCACGTCGCTCCCGGCTTGAAGGACCTGGACGACGCGGTGGAAATTCGTCGTCGCGTGCTGCTCGCGTTCGAAGCGGCGGAGCGTGAGTCGGATCCGGTCGCGCAGCGGCGGCACCTGACGTTCGTCGTGATTGGTGGCGGTCCGACGGGGGTAGAGCTGGCGGGCGCGATCGCGGAGCTGGCGACATTCGTCTTGGCGCGTGATTTTCGCGCCATCAGGTCGGACGCAACGCGCGTGGTGTTGATCGAGAGTGGCCCGCGCGTGCTGGCCGCGTTCGCGCCAGAACTGTCCGAACGCGCCACTCAAAGCCTGCACGAGATGGGTGTGGAAGTGGTGAACAGCGCGCGCGTCACCGCTATTGACGAACAGGGCGTGGCGATCGGCGACAAGCGCATCGAAGCGTCGACGGTGCTGTGGGCCGCCGGTGTGCGTGCCTCACCGCTGTGTGAGCGCCTTGGCCTGCCCGTTGACCGCTCGGGCCGCGTGAAAGTAGAGGCGGATTGCTCGGTTCCCGGCCACCCCGAGGTCTTCGTGATCGGCGACGCCGCCAACTTCACTCCCGCTGGGAGCGAGCAACCGCTGCCCGGCGTGAGTCCCGTCGCGATGCAGCAGGGCCGCTTCGTGGCGCGCATGATCGAGCGCAGCATCGAGAAACGCGAGCGCCGTGCCTTCGTTTACGTGGACAAAGGAGCCATGGCCACGATTGGCCGGCGGCGCGCGGTCGCCTCGGTCGGCAAGCTCCACCTGAGCGGGTTCATCGCCTGGCTCGCTTGGCTGACCGTGCACATTTTCTACCTGATTGATTTTCGCAATCGGGTGGTCGTGTTGTTCGATTGGGCTTGGTCGTACTTCACCTACCAGCGCGGCTCGCGCCTGATCACGGGGCACCGCACGGATGCTGGTGCCCCGGAGCGCGTGATCGCGAAGACGACGCCTGGTTCAGGCGGCGACAGCCTGCAGCTGCAGAGCGAGGTTCTGAAACCCAGCGCAGATCTCGGGCGGGTAGGGGCCGAGTGACGCCGCCACTGCGACGAATATCGCGGCGCGCGGCGCTTCCTGCATCACGAAATACTCGGCCATCTCCGTGACTGTGTTCACGGTGTGCGGTACGAACGCAGGCCGCTTGAGCGTGCCGGCGAGCTCGGTCAAGAGTTCCATCGTAGGCCCGGTCGCGAGCAGCAAAACGCGTAGCCGCTCCAAGATTTCGTACGTCTTTAGCCGGTCCGCCACCCAAATGGCGGATTCATTGGTGTTCGACAAGAGCTGCGGCAAGAAGGGCAGGGGCGCGTCGCTGACGCTTTCATCGGCCGTCGCCACCGCGAATAGCGCGCTCCGGTCTAGCGCGCGCAGCACGGAGTACCCGGCACGCAGCAGCAGCACGCGCAGGGTGGCTTCGCTGAAGTTAGTGAGGTGTGCGTTCTGGAAGAAGTTTTCCTGCAACAGCCCGTACGGTTGGTAAACGTTGGGCACCTCGATCACCATGCGCCCGCCTGGCTTCAGCCAGCCGCGCATTCTTAGCAGCGCGGCGAGCGGATCATGCAAGTGCTCGAGCACGTGAAAGCTTTGGATTTGATCGAAGCGCACCTCACCCGGGTCGTAGTCTTCGATCGTGCCGACGAAACACGAAACACCGGCCGCACGAGCTTTTCCCGCCTCGTCCATGCCGGGCTCGATGCCGTACGGCTCGATGCCGAGCTTGTCGCGCATCAAGGTCAGCGTGCGCCCGTGGCGACAGCCGATCTCGAGCACGCGATCACCCGGCTTCGTCTCCCCGAGGACCTGCGCATTTTCCGCTTGCCCGCGGTGCCAAGCGTCCATTGCGGCCCCGAAGTTGGCATCGCCCGGTTTGGCGTGGCCGCCGCCGACCACCGGGTAGCCCACATCGCTGTAGTGTTCGCGATACCCGGCCGCGTAGTACGCGGCCATCGCTTCGCGGGTGGGTCGCGGGGATTGATACACGAGTGCGCAATGGTCGCAGGCGATGTTGCGCACGGTCATGTTGAAGCGCCCGCGCGTGCCGACTTCGAGCCCGTTCGAGCTCACGCCGCACACCGGACACAGAGGGACTTCAGTTGCTTCGGGGGGAGAGTAGGCCACGCCCCGCATCAGCAAGGTCCGCGCCAAGCGTGCACGCGCTTACGCGCCGCGGAGCCCCTCTGAAGAGCCTGAAATTGCTGGGTTTTGTGCGGCGCTCTCGAGCGGGCGTGTGTCACTCGCCTGACGCTCGTCAGAGCTTTGACTGAGCAGTTTGAAACCCTTCTGGGCGGGGTGCCGTACTTGATCCATGCGACACCTACTGACCAGCGCGATGCTGCTCCTCGCCGCTGCCGGCTGCCACGAAAGCTCGGCCAGCGATCAAGCCACGGGCCGCGCGCCCGCAGCTCCGGCCAACGCTACTGCCGCTGCTGCCAGCCCTGTGCATGTTGGCACTGACCCCGGCCACGTGGGCGCGGGCACGCCGCTCACCGCGCAACCCGGTCACGAGTTGGCAGCCTTTGCCGCCGGGTGCTTCTGGGGCGTTGAGGATGCGTTCCGCCATGTGGACGGCGTGACGGCTACTGCAGTCGGTTACACCGGCGGCCACACGGCGGCCCCGACGTACGAGAAGGTTTGCCGGCATGACACCGGCTACGCCGAGACCGTGCTGCTTGAGTTCGATCCCAAGCGCGTCAGCTACAGTCGTTTGCTCGATATCTTCTTCGAGATCCATGATCCAACCACGCTCGACCGCCAAGGTCCAGATGATGGCGATCAATACCGCAGCGCTATTTTCACGCAGTCCCCGGAGCAAGTGCAGCAGGCCCAAGCCGCCCTGGTTCGCGCCCAGAAGAAGCAACCCGACAAGGTCGTAACCCAGATCACGCCCTTGAAGGCCTACTACCGTGCAGAGGACTATCACCAGCAGTACGCTGAGCGCACCGGGTCGCACGGTTGCCCCATTCGGCATTTTTCGGCTGAAAGCTCGGCCTCGCTGTAGCGTTGTCGTCCCCAGCGCCGGTAGCGCTATGATTGCGAGCGGCATATGAGTTCCCGAATCCTCTTTGCACTTTCGGTCGCCGCGTTCGCGGGCCTCGCGGCAGTGGCGCACGCAGATGACGCGCCGGCACTCGAGTTTCGCACTACCGTGCGCGGTGAGCAGGGTGTCGTGCGCTGCGGCTTGTTCACGGAAAAAGGCTGGCTGAAGACGCCCGTGCAGGGGGCTGTTGCGCTGATTCACGCTCGGGTCGCACTGTGCGTGTTCAGGGGCGTGCCTAAAGGCGTGTACGGCATCTCCGCCTTTCACGATCAGAACAACAACGGCAAGCTCGACACGAATTTCATCGGTCTACCCACCGAAGACTATTGCGCCTCGCGCGACGCGCGAAACACGTTTGGGCCGCCCAGCTTTGCGGACGCCAAGTTCAGCTACACCGGTGGCGTAAAGCGGCTCTCTGCACGCATGAAATAGCGTTGCGGACTCAGAACAACACTATGCGGGTAGCACGCCGAGCTCGCGCAAGACTCGCTCGGTCACACGGCGCCGTACCGGCTTCACGTCGACATTCACGGCGTGGCCGTCGATCACAGTGGCGAAGAATACGCGGCGCTCGCCCAGCTCTACGAAGCCCACGAACCAGCCGACCTCACTCGGTTGCTCCGGGGGACCGGCGAGCCCGGTTTTGCCACGCAGCACATAGTCCGCACCGACATCGAGCGTGATCACGTCGCGCACGACGTCCAGAGTGTGCTCCTGAATCGGCAATTTGCCGCCGTCCAAGCGGCGCAGAAAATCGATCTGCTGAAACGGCGAGATGCGCAGGCCGCCACCGAGCCAAAAGAAGTCGACTGCGCCTGAGGTGTCGTGGTTGCCGTAGTCCAGCCGCCTCACCCACTCTCGCATTTGGGCTTCTCCCACTTTTCGCGCAATGCCTTGAAAACAAGGCAAACACGAGACCTGCACGGCGCTGCGCAAGGTGTGGTCATGATTCCAATCGGAGTTTTGGTACTCCTTGCCGTCCCAGGGCAACGGGCTCTCCGCATCACTCACCACGCCCGTTTCCAGGCCGATGATCGTATTCGCGATTTTGAACGTGGACGCCGGTACGTAGCCTGCGTCGCACTTTGCGGGATCGCTACATGACAGCTTGCCGTCCTTCGTATCAAACACGGCCATGGCGCCGCTGATCTGTTCGTCAGCGAACAGGCGAACGGCGGCGGGCAGCGCGCCGGGCATGGCGCCGGCGGGCGGCGGCGCGACGGCCGGGGTTGCGGTGCTCGCCGGCGCAGCTGGCGTCGCTGGTGCGCTCGCGACCTGCTGAGTGGTCGCGCATCCGCTCAACGCCAGGAGCAAAGCGGCGATGCCGGTTTTCATCGCGCGATCTGTCGCACAGCGCGAGCGCGGGCACCAGCGTGATAGCGCTCGTTGCGGGCCCGGTGCCCAAACCCCGGACAGGTCCCTCGCGCTATGTGCGCGGCGCCGGGAACCTTTTCGCCGCTCACTTGTATGACTCCACGCACCCTGCATGGACGACGAATTCCTGATCGAGCAAACCTTAGCCGGAAACAAGCAGGCCTTTCGGCTGGTTGTGCTGCGCTATCAGCGCCCCCTGTTCCGCTTCCTGGGGCTCTTGGGGTTTCGGGGGGCGCGCGCCGAAGACGTCGCTCAGGAGACCTTTCTGCGCGCTTTCAAGGCGCTGGCGAGCTTCGACCCAGCGCGGGGTGGCTTTTCAACCTGGCTCTTTAGCATCGCCAGGCGGCTCGCAATTGGCGAGTGGCAGCGAGCGCGACATGAGACGAGCGCGCCAGTGGCATGCGAGGAAGCCTTGAGCGTTGCGCCGGATCCGGCGCAGAGCGCGCTTTTGGCGGAACGAGCACGGCGCGTGGAGCGCGCACTATTGGCGCTGCCAGCGCAACTGCGCTCAACGTTCTTCTTTTCTCAGATCAAGGAGCTCACGCTGGAGGAAGTAGCGGAGCTCGAAGGCTGCGCGGTTGGCACCGTAAAATCGCGGATTTTCCGCGCGCGCGAACAACTGCGCCTCGCTCTCGCGGAGGATGAAACATAACATGATCCATTGCATCGAAGTCCAAGAACGGATTGCCCTAGGGGAGCCGCTGCCCGGTCTCGAACGAAGCCACCTGTCGAGTTGCGCGCACTGCAGCTCCGTGGCTGAGACGTATAGTCTACTGGACGCGAGCTTGGAGTCCTTGGCGGAGCCGGTGCCGCAGGGCTTTGCAGATCGCGTGATAAGCCGGCTTGCGGGGCACGAGGTGGCTCGCTCGCCACGTTGGTTCAATGCGTGCTGGGTCGAACTCGCTTTTGCTAACTTGGCGTTGGCCTGCGCGCTCTTGAACACGGTGCGCTTTCTGGCCGGGGTGCTGATCCCGACTGTCAGCCTCGGAGCCACGCCATGAACGACACCGCTCGAAGGCCGAGTTTGGCGCTGGGGGCTGCTTTGCTCATGCCCGGGCTTGGTCAGCTCTATCTGGGTGATCTCCCGCGCGGGCTGTGTTTCCTCCTCGGGGTGGCGCTCGCGGTCCCGGGCGCGGTTCACCTAGCTCTGTGGGGCCCACCGCAGCTCTTGTGCTTCCTGGTGTTCGCTGGAGTGGTGACCGCAATGGGGTTGTACGTTTGGTCGGCGTGGGACGCCGTGCTCGTGGCGCGCTGTCGCTCCAGCAAGGCCTTGCATTCGTGGCAGCGGCCAAGCGTGTACGCGCTGTATGTCGTCGCCAGTTACGTGTTCGTGCTCGCGCCGTCGACGGCGAGTGTGCGGCGTGATTTCTTGGAAGCGTTCGTGGTTCCGAGCGCCAGTATGAGTCCGGGCATTTTGCCGGGTGATCGAATCTTCGCAGACAAGACCGCCGGACGGCCCGGCGGAACCAAATTGTGGCGTGGCGCGCCAGTGGTGTTCATCTACCCGAACGATCGCACCAGCATCTTCATCAAGCGGGTCGTTGGCCTGCCCGGGGATCACGTCGAAATCGACGGGCCGAACCTGCGCGTCAACGGGCGCAACGTATCCCAGGGCGCAAGCGACGCCCCTGTTCCGAGCGCGTTTGCGGGCCTGCGTGCTTTTCGTGAGCGCGGCGATCGCGGCGAATACACGGTACTCTGGGCGCCGAGCGGCTCTGGAGCGAGCGCCGGTCAATCGCCTGCCAGCTTCGTCGTGCCCGACGGTCAAGTCCTGGTCCTGGGGGACAATCGCTCCGCGTCAGTCGACTCACGCCGCTTCGGCACCGTGCCCGTCGCCGATGTCGAGGGTATCGCTCGTCAGGTCTGGTTCTCGGTTTCGGCACGCGACGGTGTGCGCTGGAGCCGGCTCGGGAAGGTACTCGGCTAAAGTTTTGAAGCGTCCTCGCCGTGGGACTGAGAGAACCAAACCCGTCGGGCTGCGCAGGCGAGTCAGTGCGCCGGCTACGGCTCCCGCTACGGTAGTGCCGCGAGGGCGCGGTGTGGATGCGCGCCCGTGTGTTGTTCTACTTCCTCCGTCCAGCGCGACGCCGGGTAGTGATTGACCATGAATTCGGCTTCACCGCGGGCTTCGGAGAGATGCCCGGTGAGGGCGAGGGATTTGATGGCGAGGGCCGTGCGCTCCGGGGCGTCCGGGCTTTCCGGGAAGCGTGCGTTGCCGTCCCGGGCAAGAGTGAGCGCAAGTTCGGGATCGCGCGCGTCGGCGCGGCGCAGCTCGGTCATGAGTGCGGGCTCATCGAGCAAGGGCGGTGCGAGCGGGGAAGGGCCGTTGCTGACCGGCGGCGCGTTCGGGGCTGTAACCCGCGAATGCGGCCCTTCGAGCGGTGCGTTCGCGTGCATGCTCGTGTCTAGCAGCGCGCCCGTTCCACGCGCAATCCACCACCCGCACGCGGCAAGCCCGCAGCAAGCCGCAAGCACCGTGTAGCGCTTCACAGACAATCGAGATCCGCCTTGTGCGCGGTGTACAGCGTTTGCATTGGCACCTTCATGGCGGGCCACTTGGTGCTGCCGGCGTTGTCGTCGCTCGCGTATTGCCAGGCCCACGCGCCCGCGTAGCCGCCGTCATACAGCGTGGTGTACAGGTTGGCCGACGCGATGCCGTTCGTGTCGATGGCCCAAAATTCGCCGATTACCACGGGCTTATCGAGTTTCCAATAAGTGACCGGGTGCTTGAACGGTGACACCACGGTGCTGTCGCTGGCCCCCCAGTTGTCGTAGTAGTGCACCTCGTAGAAATCGAGCGTGCCTTTGGCGCGCCCGCCCGCGGCTTTGAGTGCGTCGTCCGCATAGTAGCTGTGATAACTGCCCACGTTCGAGCTGGCGATGAACGTCCATGCGCCGTTGGTTACGCGCGCCGCCGGATCCGCGTTGTGAATCGCGTCAGCGAACCAATTCACGCACGTTTGGATGACACTCTCGGCGACCTTGTTCGGCGTCCAGCCGTTCTCGGTCGTCATGCCCTCCGGCTCGTTGAAAATTTCCCACGAGTACAAGCCCGGGTAACCCTTGAGCGCCGTGACGAGCGGCGTCAGCACGTTGTCGATGTACGCTTGGCGATTCACGTCCTGGGTGAGCAGCGCGGTGTTGTTGGCCGTGGGCGCATTTCCCCCGGATTGCAGCATGTCGAACGACCACAAGCTGAGGTTCACCATGGCCCCGTTGGCATGCGCCGCATCCAGGATTTTCTTCACGTCTGCGATGTCGGAATCCGAGATTTTTTTGGCTTTGCCGTCGGCGTCGTAGCCCGGAGTGACGGCTCCGTTGGTTTGAAACCACCACCGAATGACGCGCCCGCCCACGCTGACCGAGTCCGTGAACAGCTGGTTGAACTTGCTGATGTCCGGGCTCGGCACGTCCCCCGCGAAGTTGAACCAGGCGACATTCACGCCGCTTGCGAACTTGGGGCGACACGTTGCGTTCGCGGCGCCGGCAGCCCCCGCGCTGCCCGCAGCGCTCCCACCATTGCCCGCGCCGGCGAGCGACCCAACGCTGCCCGCGCCACCGAGCGACCCAACGCTGCCCGCGCCACCGAGATTCGCGTCACCGCTCGTACTCGCTCCCGCCGTGCCTGCCGAGGCGCCGCCCTGTGCCGCGCCGCCCTGTGCCGCGCCGCCCGCTACGCCCGCGGAGTTCGGCGGCGCACCGGCACCGGCGCCGGCGCCAGCACCATCAGCGCCAGCACCGGAGCTACACGCCACTAAAGACGAACTGAGTAACGTCACTCCGCACAGTAAGCCGCGAACGTTCATTGTCATTCCTAACCAGGCTCGCCGTTTCGTGCTGAAACCGAGCGCTCTTCATGCGCGGAAGTGCCACGAACGATCACCTGTGGGAAGCATTTTTCCCGATCCGGTTGCGCCGGCTTTTGCGGGGGTTTGTCTCGGTTTTCCCGGTGCGGTGGCCGGCGCGATCGATCCAAGGTAGACGACGCGCGTGCTGAAACGAGGCGTATTTTGAGCTTATTGGTAGCGATTCTGTTGGGCATCGTGGAAGGCCTGACCGAGTACTTGCCGGTCTCTTCCACGGGACATTTGATTCTGGTCAGCCAGCTGTTGGGCGAGACCAGCGAGGGCGCGAAGGCGTTCGACATCGTGATTCAGCTCGGCGCGATTCTAGCGGTGGCGGTGCACTACCGCCGTTTGCTCGGCGCTCGCCTCGTGGGGTTGCTGCGCGGAGACATCGCTGCGGTGCGCTTGGCCATCGCGCTCGGCGTCGCGTTCGCGCCCGCTGCCGCGATTGGCCTGCTGCTGCACAAGACGATCAAGGAGCACCTCTTCGGTCCGATGCCGGTTGCCATCGCGCTGTTCGTCGGTGGCGTGCTGATGATCGTCGTCGAGCGGGTGCGCGCGAACAAGCAGATCACCGGTTTGGTCGGTCTGGAACATGTGACGCCGGGGCGCGCCCTCGTGATCGGCCTCGGTCAGTGCTTCTCGCTCTGGCCCGGTTCGTCGCGCTCGATGTGCACCATCGTGGCTGGCCAAGCCACTGGGCTTTCCACTGCAACCGCCGCGGAATTCTCGTTCTTGTTGGCTTTGCCGACGCTCGGTGCGGCGACCCTGTTCGAGGGCTTCAAGGCACGCCACGAGCTGGGCTCGTCGTCCGTGGGCGGGGCGCAGGTGTGGGTCGGGCTGGTTGTCTCGTTCTTCGTGGCCTGGGGCGTGATCTCGGTGTTCATCCGGTACCTGCAGCGCCGCGGCCTCGAGCCGTTCGGTTACTACCGCATCGTGCTCTCGGCCGTGGTGCTGTGGCTTGCGCTGAAAGGCTGACGCGGGCGAAGCGCGCCGCGTGCTTGTTCGCACTGAGCGGCGCGTGCGTCCGATCCGGGTGCGCCGCGTCTTCAGCGATAGAAGTCCTGAACCAGCCAGATCTTACCGTTGGGCGCGCTACTGAAGCCGCATGACACGTTGTGGAACGTCGGGTCAACGATGTTCAAATAGTGCCCGTGGCCGCCGGAAAAAGGTCCCGGGCCTTCAGCGAACATTTGCGCGAGGCATTTGTCGATCAGTTGGTCGAGCGGGCCCGGCCAACCCGGGCATTCGTTCTGGCCGGCCTCCTGGCAGTGCCCGAATGCGCCATGCGCAGTGCTGGTGGCGCCGTCGCTTTGGGCCTCGCCGTCTTCGCAGGCTTCGCGCGCAGCTTGGCGCACGAGCAAGCCGGGGGTGACGGTGGCGCGAAACTCGTTGGTGCGCTGCACGCAGTGGGCGCGGAGGGCGTCTAGTGAATCCGCGGAGGAAGAGGGAGAGGCGGGCACGGGCACGGGCACGGGCACGGGCACGGGCACGGGCACGTTTGGGGGAGCCGGCGTTGTGGTGGGTGGAGCGGCGCCGGGGAAGCACGCGTAGCCGAGCCAGGTGGGCAGGCACTGCGAGCCGGGCTTACACGCCGCGGAGCTGGTGCAGCCGCCGCAGCGGTTGGCGACGCAGTGCGAGAAGGGGCACTGCAGGTCTTGGTCGCTCACGCAGGGCATGCCGACAGCGGGCGCACCGCTCACGGGGGTGGACGCTGGCGTTGCAGCGCTGCCGCCTGCGGGCACGACCGAAGTGACCGGCGTGCCGATGGGCACGGGGTAGCTCGCAGGCGGATCTTCTTTCTTGCACGTCGCGAGCACGCACGCGCTGCTCGCAACGAGCGCAAAAACCAAGCGATTCAGCACGGTTTCAGGCCGCGCTTCACTGCGGCGTGTTCCAGCCGCCCACGTCGGCGACCAAGCGATCCGCTTGCGGCGGACCCCAGCTGCCGGGTTCGTACTCGAACATCGGGCTCGGCCCATGAATCACCGGATCGACGATGGCCCACGCCGCCTCGACCACGTCTTGGCGCGCGAACAGGGTGGCATCACCCGCCATCGCGTCACCGAGCAGGCGCTCATAGGGGCCGAGGCGACCGTCCGTGCCTTGCTCGTTGGCTTCCACGACCGAGAGCTCGACAGGACGCCCGCGCATGCCTTCACCCGGACGCTTCGCGCGTGCACCAATGGCGATCGCGACCTCCGGGTTCAACCGAAAGCGCAGGTAGTTACCCATGGAAGGCGCTGCCTCACTGAACACCACCTGCGGCGGGTTGTTCAACTCGATCGTGACCTCCGTCACGGTCTTCGCGAGTGACTTCCCGGCGCGGACGTAGAACGGCACGCCTTCCCAGCGCCACGAGTCCACATGCAGGCGCAGCGCAGCGTAAGTGGCCATGTACGAGTCCGAATTCACGCCTGGTTCGTCGCGGTAGCCGCGGAATTGGCCGCGAACCATCTGGTCCGGGCTGATGGGACGGATCGTACGCAGTACCTTGGCCTGCTCGTCGCGTACGGCTTCTGGGTACGTGCTGGAGGGCGCTTCCATCGCGAGGTAGCTGACGATCTGCAGCAAGTGATTCTGGATCACGTCGCGGATCACCCCGGTCTCGTCGTAGAACTTGCCGCGGCCTTTGACGCCGAAGTCCTCCGCCATGGTGATCTGTACGTTCTCGACATAGCGGCGGTTCCAGATTGGATCCAGGAACGCATTCGCGTACCGGAAATACAGGATGTTTTGGACCGCTTCTTTGCCCAAGAAGTGATCGATGCGAAAGATCGACTCTTCGGGAAATACTTCGTGCAAGGTGACGTTTAGAGCCTTGGCGGTGGCCAAGTCACGTCCGAAGGGCTTCTCCAACACGACGCGTGCGGGTGACGTGCAACCGGCCTTCTGCAGTTGCTGCACGACCGTTCCGAACATCGAAGGCGGGATGGCGAGGTAGTGCGTGGGTAAAGTCGCGCCGCCGAGCGCGGCCTTGAGTTGCGCGAACGTGTTCGGATCGTTGTAGTCACCGTCCACGTAACGAAGCTGCTTGGCGAGGATCGCGAAGGCGTCGGGATCGAGCCCGCCGTATTCCGTGCAGCTCGCCTTCGCGCGTTCGATCAGTTGCTCGAGCGTGGAGTTCGACTTGGCGACCCCGACGATCGGAAAGGTCAAAACGCCGCGGCGCGCCATGCGCTGTAGCGCGGGGAAGATCTTCTTGTACGCGAGGTCCCCGGTCGCGCCGAAGAAGGACAGCGCATCGGATCGCGGTTTTGCGTCGCTCATGTCGGCAGGGTAGTCGAAAGCGCGTGCCCTCACCGGTTCCGGAATGTGTGCCCGGCCCGCTTCGAAATTTGCAACGATTTCCACGTCTTGCAGGAAGGGCTGTGCGTGTGTTCAGTGTCCTGCTAGGCCATGGCCTCAAAGGAGCTCGCATGGATCCGAATAGCCGCCCCGCGTTGAAGAGCATCGAAACCCCGTCTGTCCGCTCGTTCCAGGCCTTGGACCACTTCGTCACCGCCGGCGGAATGCGCGTCACCTACTACGCCCTCTCGCTAGACCAGGTGCCCGCTGATTTCTTCGCCGACCCAGACGGCGCCTGGAGTTACGACCTACTCGCGCGCGCGGCGGGTTTCGCATCGCACAGCGGGGTCGCCATCGGCGCGCTCAAGGCGGGGTTCAATGGGCACCCGGAAGGCGCGGCGGTGGTCACGCTCAACGCGCTGACCCGCCCGTACATCGCGGTCGTGGAGTGCCCGATCGCTTACGACTACCTGGCGCAGCCGGAGGACTCGGCGAGCTCCGCGGCGTAAGTTAGCTGCCGCCGCCCTGGATCACGCGAAACTGCGCGCGGGCGCCGAGCACGGTTTGGATGCGCAGGCTGGCTTGCGCGTCGCGCATGAAGCTGCCTGGGAAGCGCAGCCGCTGTTCGAGCTCACACACGCACTCCGCGAATTCGAAGTCCGCGACTTCGAGGGCCCGTTCGCGGGCTACCGAGAGCTCCGCGCTCAGCCAGGCCTGCACCAGTTCGAGCGCGGGGGCGGGCAGCTCACTCAGGCGTTGGCGCGCCGGTTCTGCGGCAATTTCGAGCTCGATCAGCCGCGCCGGGGCGAGCAGGTGGTCGGGGTCGCGGTCCGGATCTCGCAAATCACTCACGTTTTTCAGTGTGCCCGAAGTTACACGCAATGGAAATAGCCGAGTTCGCTTTTGTGCCATGCTTCGCCTGCACATGACTTCTGCGGATCGTTCGGCACCCGTGCCCCCCCATTTGCTCCCTAAAGCGCTGCTCGTTGGCGTGCGGCTGCCTGGCGTTTCGGAACAGGAATTCGAGGCCAGCCTCGACGAACTCGAGCGCTTGGTGAAAACGCTGGGCTACCGCGTCGCGTCGCGCATGACCCAAACCCGGGCGACCCTCGCGCCCACCGCCGTATTGGGGCAGGGCAAGCTCATGGAGCTTGCCGCGATCACCGGCGGCTCAGGCGAGGGGGGCGTGCAGGTCGACCGCGTGAAGGACAAGGCGCGCATCCGCCGTGAAGCGGTGGAAGCGGGCAAGACCATCCCCGATGACGACGCGGACGACGACAGCGACAGCGCGGACGACGAAGGCGAAGCCGTGGCGAACGCCGGCGAGCTTGCCGATCTCGAGCTGATCGCCGTCGATCACGAGATCAGTCCGAGCCAGCTGCGCAATCTGGAGCGCGCCACGGGCCGCTCCGTGTTGGATCGCACGGGCGTGATCATCGAGATTTTTCATCGTCACGCGCACAGTCGCGAGGCGCGCATGCAAGTCGAGATTGCGCGGCTGCGCTATGAATCGCCGCGCGTGCGCGAATCACCGCACGGCAAGGAGCGCCAGGCCGGTCGCGGCTCCGGTGAAGCCGGGCTCGAACTCGACAGACGCAAGATTCGCGACCGCATCGCGGAGCTCAAAGAGCAGCTCGAGGCCGTGCAGCGCGAATACAGCGTGCGCCGTGCCAAGCGCCAAGAAGCCCGTCGCGTCGCCCTCGTGGGCTACACGAATGCCGGCAAATCATCCTTGATGCGCGCGCTCACCGGCAGCGAGGTGTACGTCGAAAACAAGCTCTTTGCGACGCTCGACACGACCGTGCGCGCGCTCGCGCCCGAGGTCCTGCCGCGCATCCTCGTCAGTGATACCGTTGGCTTCATCAAGAAGCTGCCGCATGACTTGGTCGCGAGCTTTAAGTCCACCTTGGACGAAGCCAGCGAGGCGTCACTCTTGTTGCACGTGGTGGACGCTTCGGATCCGAGTTGGGAGGCTCAACTCGCGGTCACCCGGGAAGTACTCACCGAAATCGGCGCGCACGCGGTGCCCAGCCGTTTGCTGATGAATAAGATCGATTGCCTCACGGCGGACGCGCTCACCGAACTCCGAGCAGCGCAGCCCGACGCTTGGTTCCTGTCCGCCAGGAACTCCGCGGACGTGGCCGCGCTACGCTTGCGCATCATCGAGTTCTTCGAGGCAAGCTACGTGCGCGCGGAAGTGCTGGTGCCGTTCAGCGAGCAGCGCCTGCTCGCTGAAATGCACGCCGCCATGAATGTTCTCGGCACGCGCTACGAAGAAGCGGGCGTGTTCGTGCAAGTGCGCTGCGAGGCTGCTGCTTTGGATAAGCTAAGCGCTCGCTTGCCGGGCGGCTCAGTAACCTTGTTGGCTGAGTAAGTCTTTCAGCCGCGGTTGATCTTTGATGTCGGCCTTCGCCACCTGTTTGCGCAGGCTGGCGATGGTATTGTGCGCCCAGCTTTTCTGAAACATGTTTACGATCCACTTGGCGACGGAGCCTTTGGGGTCGGCTAAAACCTGCGCTACCACGAGCGTCTTCTTGCCGCCTTCGATCGAGGTGAGCACGAACGCGCCGTCCTCGAACTCCCCGCGCACGTAGTCCGTTTTTGGTGCCCCCGAGTCGTACACCGAGTGGTAGTTGAGCATCACCTTTTTGTTCGGCGGGTCGAGCACGAGCTTGATGTCGAACACGAAGTCCCGGTCCTTCAGGATCATGGGCGTCGCGATGTGATTCCAGTGAATGTATTCGTCATCGTTGAGCTGGCGGATGACCTTGACCTCCGCAAGCTTGTCGATCCACTCCGGGGCACGCGCGCTGTCGACGAGCACACTCGCGACGCGCAGGATCGGTGCGTTGACTACGCCCTCGCCGCGTAGCGCAATGATCGGGCTGCCCGCAACTTCACGTCGGAAGACGGAAATGCCGTCGGCCTCGTCGAACTTCTCCCAGGGGGCGGCCTTGGCCGCAGCTCCGTCCGCGTTGGCCACGGCGGACAAGCAAACCAGAGCACACGCCGGAAGGACGCGCCGAGCCGCAGACGCCATCATGGGGTCCCAAATTTAGACGTTTCTAAGCGCCGCGCAACTTTCGTTCGACATCCGCGCGTAACGCGCGCGTTACGGTTAGCGCGGCAGCGCTCCGTCCACAGCGCCCCCGCGCTGAACCGAAAAAAATCGTGGCTGAAAGCACGGAGAGCCTTGCCTCTGACGCGGCCGGTAGTATCTTCGCCGGTCCTTGAAAGCACTGTTCGCGACTCTGAAGAAGCAAGCCCTGCCCGCCATTTGGAACCAGGGTACGAAGCTGGCACGCGAGGATTCGGTCTCGCTGGAAAAGGAAAGCGACGGGCGACTGGACCTGCGGGTACGAGTCGCCGCTCGCGCGTCCTACCTGTCGGTTTCGCTGTTCACGAAAGACCCGGAGTGGACCTGCGATTGCTCGGACCCGGCTGACCCGTGTGTGCACGTGGTCGCAGCGCTGCTGGCGGTGCAACGCGTGACTCAAGCCGGCGAGCGTTTGCCGGATGCGAAGACGGCGGGCGCGCAGCTCGTGTACGCATTTCGCCGCTTGCCAATGTCTGGGCTCACGCTCGATCGCTTCGTGCTGGTCGGTGACAAGCGCACGCGGCTGGATGGCACCTTGGCGTCCGTGCATGGCAAGTACGCGCTTTCGCCGGGTCCCGGTGACATCAAGGTCGACCGCATTCTGACCGCCGCTTCACGCGGTGTCTTGCGCCCCGGCGTTTGGGAAAGCTTGCTGGAAGCGCTCACCGGCGCCCAAGTGGAGTTCGACGACAAGCCGATTTCCGTTTCGGCTGAGCCGCTCATGCCTGCCGGTCGTGTCTACGACGAGGGTGAGGACATCGTGCTCGCCGTGGAGCAGAACCCGGAACTCAGCTCGGTCGTCGAGCTCGGTTTGGGGCGCGTCGGCAACACGCTTCGCCCGCTCGGCTTGGTGGACCTCACGGGCCTGAAGCTTGAGCGTTTGCCACTGCGTCGGCGCTTCCCGCACAGTGAAGTCGGGGAACTCGCCACCAAGGTGCTGCCGGAAATCGAGACCAAGCTGAAGGTCGTGATTCAATCGTCGCGGATGCCGCGGCGCGGGAAAACGCGTATGCCCCCGCGTATCTCGTTCGATCTGAGCCATGCTCAGCATACGCTCAGCGTCGTGCCCATGGTCGTGTACGGGGACCCGATCTGCGCGCGCATCGAAGGCACCCGGCTCGTCCACGTGCAGGGTGACGTGCCCGAACGAGACGAGATCGGCGAGCGCCGCTTGATCGGTCGCCTGCGTGACGAACTGTTTTTGGTGCCCGGTCGGCGTGTGGATTTCGACGGCCAAGAAGCCAACAAATTCGCCGCCAAGCTGCGTGAGTTTCAGACCCGTCTGGGCCTGGAGCCCGGAGCCATGTTGGTGCGTGCTGCCCCGGTCGAGGCGAAGATCCGCATCAACGGGGACACGCTCAACATCGAGTTCGAGGTGCCGGAAGATAGATCGGGCGAAGGCTCGCCGCGTCGGGGCAAGGCTAGTGCCGAAGCAGTGCTGCGCGCCTGGCATGACGGCTTGTCTTTGGTACCGCTGCAGGGCGGAGGTTGGGCCCCCCTGCCCAGTGATTGGCTCGAAAAGTTTGGGGATCGCGTAGCGGATCTGCTCGCTGCACGCGACGCCGAAGGCCGCGTGTCTCGCGTCTCAATCCCCGCGCTGTCGGCGCTGTGTGATGATCTGGACCAGCCCCGCCCGCCTTCGTTCGACAAGCTGGCGCCCTTGATTCACGGCTTCGAAAGCCTGCCGGAAGTCGCACTACCCAAGGACCTGACGGCAACGCTCCGCGCCTACCAGAAGGTGGGTGTGGATTGGCTGTGCTTCCTGCGCGACGCAGGCCTCGGCGCGGTACTGGCCGACGACATGGGTCTCGGCAAGACGCTACAAACGCTGTGTGCGGTGAGCGGCCGAACGTTGATCGTGTGCCCGAAGAGCGTGCTCCACAACTGGGAAGCGGAAGCGAAGCGTTTTCGTCCCGGGCTCAGCTTAGCGGTCTATCAAGGTCCGCGCCGTGAGCTGGACAAACGCGCGGACCTCACGATCACCACGTACGCCATCCTGCGTTTGGATGCGGAGCGCTTGGCCGCCGAGACCTGGGATACCGTCGTGTTGGACGAAGCGCAGGCGATCAAAAACCCCGACAGCCAAGTGTCGCGCGCCGCCTTCGCGCTGAAGACCAATTTCCCGGTCGCACTCAGCGGCACGCCGCTCGAAAACCGGCTGGAAGAGTTGTGGAGCATGTTCCACTTCTCGCACCGCGGTTTGCTCTCTGGGCGTTCCCAGTTTCGGGATCGCTACAGTTTGCCCATTGAGCAAGGCAACAAGAAGAAGCTGGCCGAGCTGCGCGAGAAGACCAAACCGTTCATCTTGCGTCGCCTAAAGCGTGAGGTGGCGCCGGAGCTCCCGCCGCGTACGGACATGGTGTTGGAGATCGAACTCGACCCGAGCGAGCGCGAGCTATACAACGCGGTGCGCGCCGCCACGCAGAAGGATCTGCGGGAGAAGCTGCAAAAGGGCGGCAACGTGCTGCAAGCCTTGGAGGCGCTTTTGCGCTTGCGGCAAGCGGCCTGTCACCCCTCGCTCGTCCCTGGGCAAAGCGCCGAGAGCTCAAGCAAGATCGAGGCGCTTTTGGAGATGCTGGAGCAGGTGGCCGCGGAAGGTCACAAGGCACTCGTCTTCTCGCAGTGGACCAGCCTGTTGGATTTGGTCGAGCCGCACTTGGAGCGTGCCGGGTTGCGCTCCGTTCGCCTGGACGGTCGCACCCGCGACCGCGCGGCCGTCGTGAACGAGTTCCAGTCGGAAAGCGGCCCGCCCGTGATGCTCACTTCACTCAAGGCCGGCGGCACCGGGCTCAACCTCACCGCCGCGGACCACGTGTTCTTGCTCGACCCGTGGTGGAACCCCGCGGCCGAGGATCAAGCCGCGGATCGAGCGCACCGTATCGGGCAAGAGAACCCCGTCTTGGTGTATCGCTTGATCGCCAAGGACACGGTGGAAGAGGGCATTTTAGCGCTACAGGCCAAGAAGCGCGCGCTGGCCGATGCCGCCTTGGAGGGTGCCGGTGACGCCGCGGGCATCACGCGCGAAGACCTCATGGCCCTGTTGGCCTAAGGGCACCCCAAAACGCAGCCTTGATTGGTGAAGGGGCCGGAAGCCCTTCTATGGATCAAGAGTGCCACAAAACGTGCCCGGCTAGCTTGTAGGGTGGGGGGCGTAGTAGGACTGGATCGGGTCGGTCATGTTTCCAGTTTCGAAGCGCGTCTTCACGAGGGGTTTCGGCGTTAGCTTGCTGCTCGCGCTGTTGCCCAGCGCGTTTGCGTGCGATAGGCGCGAGCCGCCCAGCGAGATCCGGCTGGAAATACCAAGCGTGATCGCCTCGCAGGATTTCGTCACCGTGGCCGTGCACGCGCTCAACGCCCAAGGCGTGAGCGCGAACGGCGCGGATGGCGCCGAGTTCAGCGTGGCCCCGAAGGACCTCGCGACCGTCAGCAATCCCGCGCTCGTGAAATGCGAACGCTCGGGTGACGGTAAGCTCACCGTCACGATCGCTGGCGTGAGCCGCAGCGTGACGGTGCGCTGTCGGCTCGTCGATCGCATCGAGGCCAAGGATGTGGGGCGGGTCGAGCTCACGGCCGGTCCATTCGTGCCCAAGGTGCGCGTGCTGGACAAAGCCGGCGCGGAACTCACGGACGTGGACGTCACGTTCTTTTCCAAGAACTCCGGTGTCGTCTTTCCAAAGGACGGGCAGCTCGTGCCTAAGCTCGTAGGCACGGCCAACCTGGTTGCTCACGCTGGCGAGGTTTCAGCCGAGTTCAAGGCGGACGTCGTGCGCAAGGTCGTGGTCGAGGCGCTGCCGCTGGAGCAAAATCGCAAGATCTACTTCTCGCTCGACGCCGGCAAATACGAGCTGAGCGTCAAGCTCCCACTACCCAAGCGCGTCACGATGGAGTGGCGTGGCGCGCCCTATTGCAACGCCGCCATCGACGGTTTGGAGCACGTTTCTACGTGTCTGCTCCGCGCACAGGGTGGGGGCGGCGTAGTTTTCGATAATCCGGCATACTTGCTGAACGGGAGCGCTAAGGCGCCGTCCCTCGACGGCGTCGCGCTGTACGAGGTTCCCTGACCCGCGGGAGTAAGTCATGGCCGAATCGCTGATTGTCGCCACGCTCGGCGCTGAACTGATTCAGACGTTCAACGACCCGAACTACCGCCCGCCGCCGCTGCCCAGCATCGCGCTGGAATTGATGTCTCTGACGAATCGAGATGATTCGACGATCGACCGCATCGTGCGCCTGCTCGAACAGGATGAGATGCTCGCGGGTGGCGTGATGCGTCTCATCGGCTCTCCGCTGTATACGTCGCGTTCGCCAATTCGCACCCTGAAAGAGGCGGTGGTTCGGCTTGGTGTGCGCACCGTGCGCGATCTGGTGTTCGAGACGGCGTTGAACCAGGGCGTGTTTCAACTCGCCGAATACAGCGAAACGATCGAGCAGATCCGGCGCCACAGCACGGTGACGGCGTACATCGCGCGTATCGTGTGCAAGGTGGCGCGCATCGACGAAGAGCACGCCTTCTTGTGCGGGCTCTTGCACGACATCGGCTTTGCGGGGCTGTTGTTCGCGGTCTCGCACGTCGAGGCCGAGCACAGCCCCCCGCTGATTCAGCTTTGGCCGGACATCGACGCGCTGCATGAGCAGGCGTCACGCCTGGTGACCGAGCTCTGGCAACTGCCGCGCGAAATGCAGGAGGTGGTCGGGCACCACCATCACCTGCACACTGGCGCAACATCGCGCGTGGCAGCTGCCATCAATATTGCGGATCAGCTCAGCGAGCGCTTTGGCGCGCGCGTGTTCGGCCCGGTGGATGCCGACGGCCTGCTGCTCGTCGGGGACGCCGTCGACGAATTCGACCTGGAAGTGAGCCGCGCCGAGCTGAACTTGGACAACGCGGCGATGGCGCGGATCATCGAGGACGCGGAGGCCACTGTGCCCGACATTCTTTGGCTGTGAGTGTGCTACGCCTCTCGCTCCGATGCGCATCTCGCTGCGAATCTTAGTTGTGTCGGGTTTCTTACTGGGTGCGTGCTCACGCAATCAGCACGGAGGTCAACACACGCCGGCCGCGTCGGCGTCGGGTGCCGCGTTCGGTCCGCTTGCTGAGCTTGACCCGAGCGCGGGCGCGGCTGCGGTTTCGCCGCTGGCGCCGAGTTCGCCGTTGCCGGTCGTCGACGGCGCGGCTCTGCTCCAAAAAATCAAAAGCAGTGGTCATCGCGGCGTGCTGGTCAACGCTTGGGCCAGCTGGTGCGATCCCTGCCAGCACGAGTTGCCGATGCTCAGCCGGGTAGGCCCTAAGCTCGCGGCCGAAGGCGTGCCCATCTGGCTCGTCTCGGTGGACGACCCGGACGGTTTCCCAGCAGCACGCGCGCTGCTGGATTCGCTGCACATCGATCTGCCGAGCTTCGCTGCACAACCGCCGCTCGCGGCGTTCAAAATCGCGCTGAACCCCAAGTGGCCGGGGATGATTCCGGTCTCGTTCCTGTTCGATGCCACGGGCAAGTTGCGCTATTTCTGGGCCGGGGAAGTGTACGAGAAGGAACTCGTGCCCGTGGTCGAAGGCTTCCTCGCTGGCAAACACATCGACGGCGTGAGTGACTTCGGCACAGCGCCAGGCGCGACGCAGGGCGATCACGAATAGCGGCCTCCGAATTCACGGGCCTGTAAACGTGCCTGTGCCCGGTCGCCCTCTCATCTTTCTCGGTTTTTGTGGGTCGCCTCGCTGGCAGCTCGCGTGCGCCAGTGCGGGGTGATGTTGGGCCACGATGTCCGTTTTTTCGGGCACGGGCACGGGCACGTTTACGGGGGAGTCAGCGTTCACGGAGAGGGGTTAGCGACCGCCCATACCCGTCGTACTAATTCCTTGGATGAACGTCTTCTGAGCGAAGAAGAACAACACGATGATGGGCAGCACCAGCAGCGCGGAAGCAGCCATCAGGAGATGCCACTCGCTGCCGCCAAACTGCGAGTGATACTGCTGCAGGCCCAACGCCATCGTGAACGTTTCGGGCTCGGTGAGGAAGATCAGCGGGCCGAGGAATTCATTCCAGGCGTTGAGGAAGGTGAACAGCGCCACCACTGACAACGCGGGGCGAGCCAGTGGCAGGATCACGCGCCAAAAGATGCCGAATTCACTGCAGCCGTCGATGCGCGCGGCATCTGAGAGCTCACTCGGGATGGTCAAAAAGAATTGGCGAAGCAGAAAGATGTTGAACGCGCCGCCGAAGAACATGGGCACCCAGAGAGGCATCAGCGTGCCAATCCAACCCAGGCTGCGGAACACGCCGTACAGTGGTACCATGAGCACGGGGAACGGCACCATCATCGTGGCTAGTGTGATGTTGAACAGGGTGCTGCGGCCCTTCCACTGAATGCGGGACAGGCCGTACGCGACCAAGGAGCTGGAGCACAGGGTGCCAATCACGGACAAGAGCGCAACGAGGAGCGTATTGCTCAGGTACGTGAGGAACGTGATGGTCTTGGTGCGGTCGCCCTTTTTGGTCCACGGGAACGAAGACTTCTTGAGCAACTCACTCAGCGGAAGTGTCTTGTCTTTCTCGCTGGCGGTGAGCGCGCGGATCGCTTCTGGGTAATTGCCGATGACGGGCGAGACCTTGTTTTGAATGGTGTTCGGGTCGACGTAGAACACGCGCGCTTCACGTTGCGTGTACTTCGACAGGAACCACTCTTTGACGATCACGAAGCGGCCCGGGACGTTCTGCACGACCTTCGCGGGGTAGCGCGCTTCTTCGATGCGGTCGGCGATTGGCGTGCGCACCTTCACTTGCCCGTCGACGTAATCAGTGGGTTCGACCAGCAGGCGCTCACCCGCTTCTGGGCCGCTATCAGGCACGACCAGCAGGCGGTCCGAGCCAAGCAGGGTGGGCGGAGTGACCGCGATGGTTTTCCCGGACACGGTCACGAAGTTCTGGCGCGGCAGCCACTCCGGTGGAATTTTGCCGACTTGTTCGCGCGGTTGCAGCGAAGTGAGCAGCAGCCAGACCAGCGGCACGGCGAACAGGCTCGCCAGTAGGATCAGCGGCAGGTGGACGAGGGGGCTAGTGCGAGTGAGAGGGTTCGGGCTTGCCATGGCGACTCGCGCTTAACGATCGTAAGTGACCCAGCGCTTGGACAGCTTGGTGGCGGCGAAGGTCAACACCAAGATGATGATGAACAGTACCCAAGCCATGGCCGAGGCGTAGCCCATGCGCAGGTCTTGAAAGCCGACATTGTACAGGTTGAGCACGTAAAAAAGGGTCGAGCGCTCGGGCGCGCCGGAGGAACCGGTCATGATGAAGGCCTGAGTGAAAGCCTGACAGCCGGCGATGATGCTGAGCACCACGTTGAAGTAGATGACGGGTGAGATCATCGGGATGGTGACGTTGAACAGGCGTTGAAAGAAGCCCGCGCCGTCGATCAGCGCGGCTTCATACAGGGATGTCGGTACGTCCTGCAGGCCGGCGAGGTAGATGACCATCGCGTTGCCCGCGCCCCAGACAGCCATCAACATAATCGCAGGTTTGGCCCAAGCCGGGTCCGAAAGCCAAGCCGGGCCGGTGATGCCGAGGTGATGTAGGCCCGTGTTGATGATGCCGCTTTGGCCGTTGTACATCCACAGCCACAGGATGCTGCCGGCTACGACCGGCATCAGTGAGGGCAGGAAGAACAACGTGCGGTACATGCCCAGGCCCTTGACCTTGGAGTTGAGCAAGAGTGCAAGCGTGAGCGACACCACGAAGCCGAGCAGCACCGAGCCTGCGGCGTAATACGCGGTGTTATACAGGCTCTTCCAGAACAGCGGGTCTTTCACCAGATCGACGTAGTTGTCGAACCCGATGAACACTGGCGGCAAGAGCACCGAGTAGTCACACAGCGAGTAGTAGAACGCCGCGCACAGCGGGAAGATCAGAAACACCGTGAGGCCGATCAGCCACGGTAGGCAGAACAGCAGGCCATTTCGGCGGTTGGTGGCTTCCAGAGAACTCACTTGGCGTTCCTCCGGGCCAGAATGCGCTGGCTGCGGTCGAGCGCGGTTTGCATTTTCGTTTGTACGTCCGACAGTGCGACGTTGGGCGTTTCCGTGAGATTCTGAATCAGATCCACGGCGTTCCCCAGCTCGCGGTCGTATTCGTTCCAAATCCCGGTTTGCGGGATGGAGAAAGCGTTCTTACTCATGCCGAGCTCTCGGAACAGCCGAATGTACGGATTCGGATGCACCTGAAAGAATTCATCACTCACGTTCTTGAGCGGCGTGAACTTCTGCTGACCGAGGCACAGCTTTTCGAGCACGGGCTGGGAGGTCACGTACTTGATGAACTCGAACGCCTCCTGCGGGTGCGCGGAGTCCTTCGGGATCACGAGTACGTCCGCGTCCGCGCTCGTCGTGTTGGCGAGTTCCGGATGCCCGGCGGGATACGGGAACGCCGCAGCGCCCCACTGCAGGCCTGGCGCGTACTTCTCGATGAAGTTGTGCATCCACACGCCCTGCAGCACCATCGCGACCTTGCCGGAGAGGAAAGCATTCTGCGGGCTCGCGAAGTTACCGAAGCCGGAGCGAAAGCGCTTGGTCACGCCGATGCCCAGGTTCTTCGAATACGAAGCGACCCAGTTGAAAGCCTGGATATTGCGCGGATCCGCAGCGGTTATCTGGTCCTGACCGGCGACCAAGCTGCCGCCGAAGAAGTAGCCCCAGCCGTAGGACCACCAACCCGGCTCGCCCGGGAGGAAGCCCGCTTGGATCAGCCGCTTCTGGGAAGCCGGAACGTCCGGCAGGTAGCCGCTTTCAACTTTCTTCTCGCCGCTCGGCAGCGTCACTTCCCACTTGGTCAGCTTCGCCGCATAAGCGTCCAGCTCTTCGATGGTGACCGGGGGCTTCTCCGGGTCCAGTCCTGCTTCGCGGAATAGGCGCTTGTTGGTCAGCAGGGCAACGGATGCCGGGGCGATCGGCAGTGCCCACGTTTTGCCGCGGTACTCACCGAGCTTCATGTAGTGGTCGATGTATGCGGAGCGGTCGAACCCGGCCTTGCTCAGCATTGGGCCGAGATCCGTGAGCGCGCCGCCGTCCGCGTACGCGGCCACGTAGAAGCTGTAGTTGCCCGCGAGGTCAGGCGGGCTGCCACCGGCGATCGCGATCAGCAGCTTCTGCTCGACGTTGGAAATCGTGACCTTCTCGACCTCGATGGGCGCGTAGTTCAGGTCCTGCTTGGCGTGCGCGACTTCTTTGGCGTTGAAGTCGTCAATCACGGCGTCCATCGCCTCACCCTCGAAGCCGGTCCACTTTTCCCAGTAGGTGATGCGGCGGGGTGCCTGCTTGCTTTCGCTGGGAGAACACGAGAGCAGACCGAACGCCAGCGCTAGGGCGCCCAGCAACGCCCGCGCGGCCGGCGGGGCGCGCCAAGCACCTGTATATCGTCCAGTCATCGCCTGATCCGGCGTTCTAGTCGAAAGCCGCGCTAGGCGTTGCCCTTTTCCTGCTGCGCTCCGCGCCGAACGTGACGTGGCGCTGCGCCGCGCAGGAGCACCCACCCCAAATTCCGAATCCTTCGCTCCGCAGGATCGCTCTTCAGCGATTACCTGGCAGCGGCGGCGGGCGCTTCGCTACGACGGGTGCCGTAGTTGGGTGCTTCGAAGGACGCTGGGATAGACCCTTCTTGGGCGCAGGCGCTAGGGGCGGCGCAGCGTCGAACGCAGGGATCTTGACGCTGGGTTTCGGCGGCGGCCGCAGGCGCGCTTGCGCTTGTGGTTGCCCGCGACGCGCGAGCGGGAAGTTGACCTCGGGCGGCGGATAAGCGGGCCGCGCGAGCACGTAACCCTGCGCGAAATGCACGCCTTGATCGACGACGGCCTTCAATTCTTCCACCGTTTCCACGCATTCCGCCACGACTTTCGCGCCCAGATCCACGCACAGGGCGACCATGTGGCGCACGATGATCTGACGGCGCGGATCCTTGTCGATGCCGCGGGTGAGCGCGCCGTCCAGCTTCACGATCTTTGGATTCAGATCGAGGATGCGCGCCAAGTTGGAGTGGCCTGCGCCATAGTCGTCCACCACCAAGTGCACGCCCGCGCGCGCGCATACGTCTTTGAGCACGCTCATGCACAAGTCGTAGTGAGTGAACGCGGCCGATTCAGTGACTTCCAAATAGACTTCGCGTTCGTGAAAGT
Source organism: Polyangiaceae bacterium (assembly GCA_039936055.1). Lineage (GTDB taxonomy): Bacteria > Myxococcota_A > Polyangia > Polyangiales > Polyangiaceae > PMG-095. The sequence continues at coordinate 50,325 of JBDTJC010000241.1, forward strand.
AGAGCGGGTCATCCGGGCGCACGAGCCAACGTTGGCTGAGCTCCTCGGGATGCACGTTCACGAACAGCGCGGCGTCCGTGCAGCGCTCGAACGTTTGCTGCCGAATCACTCGGCCGAGGTGACCGCAGGCCTGTTCCTTTTCGGCGGCGAGAAACAGAATCGGCGGTGATGCGTATTGCGGCAGCTTGCAGCGCACGAGCGCCTCGTGCGCGAACAACGCGCCCGTTTCAAGATCCACGATGGGTTGGAACACCATGTTGATGTCGTTCGTGGTGATCGAACGCACGCCAGCATCCGGACCCATTTGGTTGGGGTCGCCGTTGAACGTCCAATTCAGGCGATTGTCGGACATGAAGCGTGACTTCTCGCTGAAACGGCGTGCCCTGGCACTATTTAAGGAGCTCCGGTTTAGTCCAAAAAAGCGAGCGAGATCAGAGGGTTGCAAGCCGTGACCGGAGGTGTCCGATGGCCGACGTGAAGGTGAATGCATCGGCACACCTACCCGTCGGAGATCCAGAGCCCATATTTCCTGGAGTCAGTAGCGCCCATCGGCGTGTCACGAGAATCTCGATGAAACCTAGCCTTCTTTGCATCGCGTTCGCGGTTCCTTGGTTCACCCTCGCGCAGACGGGCGCCGCTTTGGCGCAAGAGGCAGCGCCGCCACCGCCCCCAGCAGCAGCGCCAGCCGCTGTTCAGGTGGCGCCGGCGCCAGCGACCGCGAGCCCCTCCCGACCTTCGATCGTGCTTACGACCGCGCCCGTTGCTCCGGCGGTTGCGCGAAAGTACCACTTTCACGAAGGCTTCTATCTGCGCACGAGCTTGGGTTTCGGTGACTACCGCGCCAGCTTCACGGACAACGCCAGCTATCACGTCACTTCCAACGGGGTCATCCCGGGCTCGAGCTACACCGAGCACGGCGGCAGCATGTCGCTCGACTTGTTGATCGGTGGCTCACCTTCGCCAGGCGTATCCATCGGTGGCGCTTTGCTGCTCGAGCCGCTGTTTGGCGCGGACTACGATCGCGGCGGCTCCGGCACGCACGGTGGCTTCGCGACCCTGGTGGGGCCGTTCATCGACGCCTTCCCGGACACAACTAAGGGCTGGCACCTCGGCGGCTTGCTCGGGCTCGCCGGGCAAAGCTTCCAGAGCCTCAACAACGACGGCGCCACGCGGCGTGCGGGTGGCATCGGCGGTGCAGCCTGGTTCGGCTATGATTTCTGGGTCGCTGGAGAATGGGCAATTGGCCCGCAAATCCGCGTTATGGGCATGCGCACCACGGATACCCACTCGAATGAAGACATCTCGGCGTGGGCGCGGTCGTTCACGCTGGGCATCAGCGCCGTCTTCAACTGACCGCGCCGGGGTGACTCGAGGGCGTCGCTTCGAGCACTTCACGCACGCGCTCCAAGAGGGCGTCTGGCGTGACCGGCTTCTGCAGTAGCGCGATGTTCGGGTCGACGACGCCGTGTTGGGCGATGGCGTCTTCGGAATAACCGGACAGGTAGAGCACTTTGGTTTGTTGGCGGCTGCGCGTGAGGAGGGCCGCAAGTTCACGGCCGTTCATGGTGGGCATCACAACATCCGTCACCAACAGATCGATTTGACCTGGAAACTGTTCGCTCTGTCGTAATGCTTCGAGCGGGCCGCCAGCGTCCAGCACGCGGTAGCCGGCGGTGGTGAGGATGGCGCGGATCAATTTGCGCACTTGAGCTTCGTCCTCGACCAAGAGAATCGTTGCGCTTGCGGGTTCGCTCTTCCTGAGCGGGCGCAGGCTGACGCGCGGCACTGCTGGAGCTTCATCCGTGCACGGTAAGTGGATGACGAAAGTGGCGCCTTGGCCGAGCTCACTCGACACCGAGACCCGGCCGCCGCTCTGCTCGAGGACGCCGAACACGGTGGCGAGCCCCAAGCCGCTGCCTTTGCCGTTGCCTTTGGTCGTGAAAAACGGCTCGAAAGCGCGCTGTTTGGTCGCCTCATCCATTCCTGCGCCGGTGTCGCTCACCGATAGCCGCACGCAGCGCGTCACCGTGCTGCCATTCACGGTCGGTATGGCATCCACATTGGTGGTCGAAATGGTGAGTGCGCCGCCGTTGGGCATCGCGTCCCGCGCATTGAGCGCCAAGTTCAGGATCACTTGCTCGATTTGCCCGAGATCCACCTTCACGCGACCGAGCGACGGGCTGAAATCGCTCTTGAGCGCGATGCTTTCGCCCAACAGACGGCGAGTCATCTTGGCCATGCCCGCGAGCAGCTCGTTCAGATCCACGATGCGCGGCTCGAGCACTTGGCAGCGGCTGAACGCCAAGAGCTGACGGGTGAGCCGCGCGGCGCGTTCGCCGGCGGCGTGGATCTCTTGCACGTCGTCGGCCGCGGGCGTGCCGGGCTTCATGTCCGCCAGTAGAATGGTGCTGTAGCTGAGGATGATGGATAGGATATTGTTGAAGTCATGGGCAATGCCGCCGGCGAGACGACCGAGCGCCTCCAAGCGCTGCATCTGGCGCAGATGAGCCTCGAGCGTCTTCATCTCGCGCATGTCGTGCTGCACGGTGGCGAACGCGAAGGGCTCGCCGCTCCTGTCGCGAACCAGGAATGAGCTGACTTGCGTGTGGATCAGCTCGCTCGTGACCTGATGCCGCAGTTCCCCAGGGCCTTGATAACGGCCTCCCTCCCGGATTACCGGAACACGACTCATACCCGAGTCCGTGTGAAACGAGCGCAGCTCGATCTTGGATATGTCCGCATCCAGCGGGATGCCCACGAGCGTCCGCCCGGCTGCGTTGAGGAACAACACCTCCCCGCTGAGCGTGGCCATGGCGATGAAATCACTGCTGTGTTGGATCAACGCTTCGAAGCGGCTTGCTCGCTCCTCGGCCTGCTTGCGCTGTTCGATCTCACGCTTTTGCGACTCCAGCAGCTGGGCGTTGGAGATGGCGAGCGCCGCGTGCTCAGCCAGGCTCCGCGCCACGGATTCGTCCGCTTCGTTGAAAGAGACCGAGTCAGCGCCGGCTCGGACCAGAGACATGACGCCCAACACTCGACCGCGGATCTCGAGCGGGATCAGCAGCAAACTGCGAATGTCCAGGCGCTCCGCCGCGGCGCGATATTCGGGCGAGAGCTGCGCTTGAAAGCGGGGCAGATCAACAGTCGGGATGAGTAACCCTTTGCGGCTCTGGATGATCCGCGCGCCGACGCTCGAACCGCTGACGGGGATCGGGCCGATGGTGAGCAAGCCCTTGGCTGCTTCCATCTGCGCAGGGTCTTCGAAATGAACCGCGCCCGCGTGCACGCTCTTGCCGTCGTCGGTGACGAGCGCCAGGGTGCAGCCGCTCCCCACTAGCCTAGCCATGTGCTCCGCGACGGTGCGGAGCAGGCGCGGATAGTCAATCGTCGCCTCTGCGAAGGCGCGCATGGTGTCCGACAGCTCGTGCAAGCGTCGGTCGTGTGATCCGAAGTCCTCCGCCATCAGGCTTTCGCTCGGGGCACCGAGCATTGGGAATAGTAGAGGAAATGCGCGCTGGCGGTTCGGAAAACGTAAAGATAGCGGCCTTGGCGCAGGTTCGCGCACGAAGGCCGGCGAAAGCCGCTACGCTGCCCACACGGATGCCCGCTTCCAGCGCTGCTTGGTTCATTGACGGCGCCTACCTATTCAAGGTTTGGCAGAGCCTCAAGCGCGCGGATCGCCTCGACTACTTGAAGCTGCGTCTGTATCTGGAGAGCGCCTTCGGTGAAGGCATCGAGGATGCGTACTACTTCAACGCAGATCCGGATCCGACGGGGGCAAAGATGAGCGCCTTCCACAGTGCGCTCGCGTACCGCCCTCCGGACGGCCCCGGCATCCGCGTGAAGCTGTATTGGCTGCAGAAGAAGGCGCTGTTTTGGCCCGCCAGCTGGGGCGGTGGACCAGTGTTGCATCCGGAAACGTCCCGCCATTTCGAACTCGTGCAGCAGAAAGCGGTCGACGTCGGCTTGGCGTTTCACTTGATGCGCTCGCACGACCACCGCAAGTGGCGCACGCTATTTTTGGCCGCGGGAGACAGTGATTTTCACGAGGTGGTGCAGCACCTCGTCGAGAACGAAGACGTGAAGTTGATCCTGATTGGTAGCGACCAAACCATCAGCGGGGAGCTCTTGCCCTATGCGCGCGCGGTGGTGAAGATTCGAGACATTGCGGACGAGCTCGCTCGCGTGTGACGTGAGTTCGGCATGGCCCCACTCCTAGTAGGCAGGACCAACGCCGCACAGGGAGCCTGTGCTGCTCCAGGATCGACCAGGGGGCTCCAGCGGGCAAGGTTGCCCTCCCCTCAAGCTTACAATTATCCGCCCGGCCTCGAAGCCAAGGGGGGACATTCCGGTCCTCCTTCGAACCCAGCTCGGGTCGTGTAGACTCACGCGGCCGGCGACGCACAATGACCATCGAGCTGCTGATTCACGCGATCGTTCGGCAGACCACGATTCTGATTGCCCAGCTGGCCACTTCGCGGGGAGTCCGCGCGCCGCTCGCGCACATCGCCAATCAGGTGTTCATGGATCTCGTGCGCGAGCTCGAGCGCCAGGGCGTCAGCCGGAAGGTGAGCGCAGACATGTTCGGCGTGGGCCTGCGTACCTATCGCCGGAAGATCCAGCGCCTGAACGAGAGCTCAACCGAGCGAGGCCGCTCGCTGTGGGAGGTGGTGCTGGAGTACATCAAGGCGAATGGCATGGTGACGCGCCTCGACGTTCTGACGCGCTTCACCCACGACGAGGAAGCGCAGGTTCGGGCGGTGCTGCATGACCTGGGCGAGAGCCACCTGATCTTCTCATCGGGTAAAGGCTCAAGCACATCGTACCGGGCTGCTTCGGACGACGAACTCGCGGTGCTTCGGCGGCGGCACGGCGGCGAGGGCGCGGACGAGCTGCTCGTCGCGCTGATGTACCGCGAGGGCCCACTCACCGCTGCCGAGATAGCCGACAAGGCGCAGACCGAGCTTGAGGGCATCGAAGTGACGCTCACGCGCCTGGTTGCCGGCGGCCTCATCGAGCGCCTCGAGCACGAAGGCGTGTGCCGCTACCGGGCCAGCGCGCTGGTCATTCCGTTGGGGGCTCCAGTCGGCTGGGAAGCGGCCGTCTTCGACCACTTCAAAGCACTCGTGACCACCATCCTCGGTCGCCTGAGCGAGGACCGGACCGCGCTTGCTGATTCGGTCGGCGGGAGCACCTACACCATCGATGTCTGGCCCGGGCATCCGATGGCTGAAGAAGTGTACGGCACGCTGAGTCGCTTCCGCTCCTTGCTGGGCGACTTGCGCACGCGCGCGAGCGCGCTGAACGGTCCGGGTGAATTGCCGGAGCAGCACACGCGCGTCGTGATTTACCTGGGACAGTGCCTGATCAATGAAGGTTCGGAACATGCTGAGTAAGACGAGGCGGTTCAACGCCGGTTCAGTGCGCAGGTTCATGCTGGTGCTCGGCGCGATCCTCTTGGCAGCCAGCTGTTCGACGCAGAAAGACGAGGAAATCGGCGGAGAAACGCACTTCCTCACGCGCTGCGCTGCTGACTCGAACTCGTGCGGTCCGGATCTGGTCTGCCTGTGCGGCGCCTGTACGCGGCCTTGTGCCGAACGCAGTGCGTGCGAGGGCTTTCCGGTTGCCGAGTGCGTCAACTCGTGCGGTCAGTCCCCAGCTAGCGCTCACTGTGACGTGCCTTGCGCGAGTGACGTCGATTGCAACGTGCTCTCGCCCGCCCATCGCTGCGATGCGGGCGTGTGCCGCGCGCAGTTGCCACCCACGAGCTCCGGAGCTGCGGGAGCGGCGGGAGCTGCGGGAGTTGTGGACGCCGGCGGCGCGGGAGCGGGGAGCGGCGGTGCCGCTGCTTGCGTGATGGGCGCAGTGCCCCCGAATCAGCTGCTGCTAGTCGGTGATAGCTTCCTCGCGTCGAGTCATCAAATCACGGCGTATTTAGAAGATTTGGCGCGCAGCGCCGGCACGCTCGGTGCCGGCGAGCGCTACCGCGACAACTCGCGGTTGACCGCGAACGCGCTGGCCTTCGCTGGCAACGGCATCCACGACGAGTACCAGGCCGGGGTGACGGAAGCGCCGGTCAAGGTCGTGATCATGAACGGTGGCGGAGCCGACGTCTTGGCCAGCACCTGCGCGCCCAACGCAAGCTGCCCGCCGCTCGAGGCGGCTGCAGCGGCTGCTCGGGACCTGTTCGCGCAAATGGCTACCGACGGAGTTCAGCAAATCATTTATGCGTTTTATCCCGATCCGACGGATAGCTTAGTCCGGGCGCAAATGGATACGCTGAGACCGCTGGTGCAAAGTGCCTGCGCAGCGAGTCCGGTGCCCTGCGCCTGGCTTGACCTGCGCCCCACCTTCGCCGGGCACTACACGGATTACATCCAGGCGGATGGCCTGGACCCCACCGCCGCTGGCTCCCAAGCGAGCGCTGAAGCAATTGCAGCGTTGATGCGGGAGCAATGCATCGCGCAGTGAAAACTACGCTACTCGATAAGAGTGCGGTCTCCTGTTTGGGGTTCCCTGCGTGCCCAGTGCGGCGCAGGGAGAAATCCACGCGGGACGCCCGAGCGCGTTTGCGGCAAAGGCTCCCGCACGTCGCTCACTGATCTCCGCTCGCGGGAGCGGTGCCCGCCAAGTCGCAGGTGAGCCGAATCAGGGACGTGGCGTGGTTCGAACCCAGCACGAATCGCGGTGCGATCACCGTCCCGTCTGCCGACTGAGCCGACGAATACCTCGTCAGACTCGGAACTTCGGTCATGCACCAGCCAGGGTCGCAGCCTGCGCAGTCCAGGCGAGTGCGGCAGGCATCGAGCGCCGCCGCGGATAGCTGGCGGATCTCGCAATCTCGAACGGTCAGCGCGCCTTCGACGTGCGTGTGTGGTGTGCGGTTGCCCGTGCCATCCAATGGATCGAGCCAACCGATTTCGGTAGGGCAGGGCGCGGCTGCGTCGACTTCGCTCATCGCCCTGCACTCGCTCTGGCCTCCGTCCGTGCCAACAACCGCGCTCGATGTGGGCACCCGCCCAAAGCAGTCCGAGTACACCACCGGCATCGGTTCGACGGTCCCGCATGACCACAGTTCAGGTCGAACGCCGCCCTGTGCCGCTGCCCAGGTTGCAAAGCGCGGAGACGGAACGGAGCAAGTTTCGTCGAGCGGCGGCACAATGGCACTGACGAGGAGCACTGAGTCGCTCTCCGAGAGTGCGTAGCTCTCCGCGCTGGCGGCACTCGCGTCCTCACTCGCGACAGCCAGGATGATTCCCGCCAGACCGCTGACGGGCAAGCTGGCCAGCAGCGCCAGCTCGGCCGAGTCTTTCGGGGCCTGCTGCCCCGAAAGCAGCCCGTTGATGCTCGACAGGGCTTCCAGCGGGCGAAATCCGCTGCGCGGGATGGGCACCGTCTCGAGCGCGTCTCGAACCGCCTGGACCCAGAGCAGTCGGTCGCTTTCCTGCTTGTGCTCGGACTGCCAACGCAACGCCGGTTTCTGGGCTGCTGACAGGAACCGCGCGTCACCTTGCTGCGAGGGGTAGACGACGATCAGCGAGCGATCGACGAACTCGTAGTCGGCTGGGTCCGCGGCCGAACCGCAAGAGCCAAGGCCCTCCTGGAGCGCGGCGTCGTACGCCGAAAAGGCGTCAGCGACCTGAGCACGCAAATCTGCGCCCATCGCGGTATCGTCAACGATCACAACCCACACCTCACCGCGCGGTGCGGAACGAGCTTGCACGCCGATGACTACCTGCGCACCAGAGGTTCCCGGCGGATCCCCCCAATTCGAGGACGACCCACACCCAAAGGCAAAAACGACGAACAACGAAACGCAAAGCACTCGCACACCGTCGCGCGAGCACTTTGCATGCCACCCCAGAAGTGCCGTGAACCGCTCACGCTACCGCAAACAGCGTTGGCGCCTCGTGGCGCGTCGGACAACTCGGGTGGCCCCTCGTTCAGGCCGGGGTGCTGCGGGTTCGTTTGCAGCAAACCGAGGGCTTTGCGAACCGCCTTGAGCTGCCGATGCAGCCCCGCATCGGCTTCCAGCGCTGCAAGCTGGGCTTCCGCAGCGTCGGTCCGATCAAGTTCGAATGGCACGAACGGAGATCAGTCTTCGTCGTCGGTCGCGTACTTGGTGAAATCGCCCCACGGCTTGATCTCGCCGCGCTTCGCGCTTTCCAACCCGGCGTCGAGTGCAGCTCGCGCCTCGGGCGAGAGGGCGTCGCTTCGCTCATCCTGAGAAGCTTCAGGCCGCGGGGTTCGGCGGGGTTCGAGAGAAGCGGTATCGGACATGCGTAACCTCTTGCACAAACCTAACACAGAAATGCCAATACGCTTATCGGATGCTAGGCCAGGGGAATTTAAGGCATTTAGCGCGCCGCCCAATCGAGCCGCGCGCTAAATCATCCGTGGGGTCGCGCCGCAAAGTCCTTTAGGTGAGCGCCGGCACGCGGCCCTTCGCGGCAGTGCGCGCCGCCCCCGGAGGGCATCGCAAACCCGCGGACTCGCTAGCGCTGCGTGGCGAGAGGAGACGTTTTCGGGGCAGTGCGGGGGCAATGCCGGAGCCGACCCAGCCGACTCCGCACTAGCCGAAGCGGTTGCACTCGCCGCGCGTGCCGCGCAGTGGACGACGGTCAAAAACGTGTCCCGCGAGCTGTCCGCGCGTCGCTTGGCGGTCCAGCCACCAGAGGTCGCACGTTGGAGGCGGAGCGCGCGCGCCGGGGGAAGTGACCGGGGGTCACCGAGCCGGGGCCGTTGGGCAGTGGGCCTCCCCGCTGAGATCCGAGGTGGACGAGGAGGACGAATAGACCAACCGACCCCGCTCGAAGTCCGCGGTTCATTTCTCGCCCTTGCTCAATATGAAGGAATAGACGCCATCAGACACTTCCTGGCGCTTGACGCTCCGCCGTCTTACGCCGGTCTGGTCGAATACGAGTGGGGCCTTTTCATCCAGAGAGAGGTCTATGTGCGTGACCCCGCACTCCTCCGTATCGCACTCAAGCTTCCAGAGAACCCGGCGGTGTATGGCCTCTACCGGTTCGGATTGTCGGTGAAGCGTACCGACTTCAGACCACCAAGAACATGATCTCGACCATCGCCCCCGCATCGCCCCAGAGCCTTCGGGGAATAAATCCCCTCAGGTGGATCACAGCAATGAAAAGTCCAACGAGTCCGTGGTGGTGGCCCCTCCCGGACTCGAACCGGGATTCCATTGCTGGAGAGGGATTTTAAGTCCCCTGCGTCTGCCGTTCCGCCAAGGGGCCACGGCGGCATGAGTAGCGCGAGTTGCGGCGCGTCGCTAGCCCGTCTTGTGGCTTCAGGCGGAGCGCTTCGCTTCGGCCCAAGTGCCCGTGCCAACGAGCGTCGGAGAGGTCGAAAAGCCGTTGAATTGTAGTGGTAGCGCGTGCTCCAAAAATACGCCGGCTTCGACGTTGAATTCGAGTAGGCGCTCGGCGCCTTCGAAGGCGGCTAGGTCGGGGCCGTCCCAGAGGGTGGTGGCGGTGCCGGTGATGGAGAGCACGTTGCCGGTACTGAAGTCGGCGCAGACGATGCCTGCGTGGGGGTTGGCTTGCAGGTTGCCCAGGGTGTTGAACATGAAGTTGCCGCTGAAGTCGGGGATGAGCAGCGTGGTACGGCGCTCGCTGTGGGTCACGCGCACGAAGCCGGGGCGGCCGCCGCGGTGTGAGATGTCCACGCCTTCACCGTCGGCGCTACTGGTTGCGTTCGCGGAAGCCGTAGCGATGAAGAAGGTGTCCGTGTTGGCGAGCAGCGCGCTCGCGCGATCCGACAGGTGCGCGCGTTCCAACGCCGGTGCGGCGCCGGTTCCCACCAACGCCGCATCGAACGCGGGTTCGCGCGCTTGGATGTATTGGTTGCAGTTGCCGAAGCTTTGCTCGACCTGCACCGTAAACGACGTTGCGTCACGCGCTACAACGCGCCCGTTTGCGCGATTGCGTCGGCGCGTTTCCAATTGAATGCCGAGCACGCCCAACGGCGCGCCGATTTGTAGCTGATTCGCCAATGGGTCCCCGAGCACGGGCTGCGCGTGGATCACGAGTGCATTGTCCGTGGGTGAGCGCACGAAGCCCGGCGCGCCGCTGAGCAGCGAGGCCCAAACTTGACCTTCCGCGCCCAGGCTGCCCACGACAATTAGCGGCAATGCCTCGAATAGCGCGCGAGATTGAGCCGGCATGTGCTCGCGGATCATGTTGCGCCCGGCGCGCTCCACTTGATCTCGCACGCCCACCAGCCGTTGCACGAACTGCTCACCCGGGTGGAAGGGCGACGCTTCACGCTCCCAGCCGCGCGCGACGCGAGGACTGCGGCGCGCAGCGGTCATGGTTTCGCCTCAGAGCGTTGCATCGGCACGAAGCCCGGCAATGCCTCGATGCGCGAGAGCCAGGCGCGTACGGCCGGGTACGCCTCCAACGAGACGTCACCCTCCGGAGCGTGCGCCGTATAGGTGTACAGCGCGATGTCGGCGAGAGTGGCGCTTTCCCCGACTAAGAACGCGCGCCGTGCGAGCTCTGCCTCCATGACGGTCAGCAGTTCGTGCGCTTTGCGCAGCGCGAGCGCGTGATCGAGCGGCGCGCCGAACACGCGGACGAGTCGCGCGTTGCACGGGCCTTCTTTGAGTTGCCCGGCCGCCACCGACAGCCAACGTTGCACCTCAGCGCGGCGCTCCGGCTCTTTCGGCCAGTAGCGATGCGCCTCATCAAAACGTTCCGCCAAGTAGATCAAAATCGCATTGCTGTCGGCCAGTACCACGCTGCCGTGCTCTAGCACCGGCACTTGCGCGAAGCGGTTCATCGCCAAGAACGCGGGCTGCTTGTGCTCCCCGTTCTTGAGGTCCACCGGGACCAACTCCACCGGCACACCCAGCAGGGCTGCGCCGAGCTGCGCGCGATGCGCGTGGCCGGAAAGCGGGAACCAATGCAAACGAATCGGAGCCGGCTGAGTCATGTCCAGCAATTTGAGGCCCCCAGCAAGATGAAACAATGGGCGCCATTGACAACTGATAATTCCAGTTTATGGAAGAATCCGTGGACCGGTTTTTGGCCATGCAGGTATTCGTCGCCGTGGGCGAAGCGCAGGGGTTTGCAGCTGCGGCCCGGCGTTTGGGCATGTCGCCTCCGGCGGTCACGCGCACCATCAGCGCGCTCGAGCAGCAGCTGAGCGTGAAGCTATTGCAACGCACCACGCGCATTGTACGGCTCACAGAGGCCGGCTCGCGCTACCTGCTGGATTGCAAGCGCCTCTTGGCAGAGGTGGAAGACGCCGAGCAATCCCTGTCCGGTGCGCAGGGGGAATTGCGCGGCCAGGTCTCGCTCACCGCTTCAATCATGTTCGGTCGCTTGTTCGTTGCGCCCGTGCTGTTGGATTTCCTGGGGCTTCACCCCCAGGTGACGGGGCGCGCAGTACTGAGTGATCGCATTGTGGATTTGATTGAGGAAGGGTTGGATGTCGGGGTGCGCATTGCGCATCTTTCCGATGCTTCGTTCACGGCAATTCGCGTGGGTGCCGTGCGTGAAGTGGTGTGCGCGTCACCGGCCTACCTGAAGGAGCACGGCGTGCCGCGCGTGCCGAAGGATGTGTCCGACTATGACGCCGTCACCTTTTCGCATGACCGCGCAGCGCCCACCTGGTCACTGCGCGACGGCAAGCAAACGGTGGCCGTGCGGCCACGTTCGCGGATGCTCGTCAACAGTTCGGAAGTGGCCGTTCAGGCCGCCATCGACGGCCGCGGCATCACCCGCGCGCTCTCGTACATGGTGGCGGCCGAAGTGAAAGCCCGCCGTTTGCGGGTGATTCTGAGTGATTTTGAGCCCGAGCCGCTGCCCATTCACGTCATCCACCACGAAGGCAAGCGCGCCGCAGCGCGTGTTCGCGCGTTCGTGGATTACGTCGTTGAGCGGTTGCGCGGGAACCCCCTGCTCAAAGCTTGAACGCGCCGCTCAGTGCTGGTGTCAATGCCGGTGCATGAAGTAACCCGCCGCCAAGGATAAACAACTGACGATAACGATCAGGAGCACGATACCGCTCCAGCTATTTTTGACGCGCACGGTTGGTATCCTCGAACTGTGTTGCTTTGCTCGTTCCGGCGGCAAAGAATTGCCGCCACGCCCACCGCGCTGAAGATTCGCGATGCCAGCGGCTGCGGAAACGCTGATGCTCACGCGCACTTGCATGGCTCCGCGTTCGGCTTCGGTCATGGCCACGAGCTGTGAGCTGAGCACGCGGTCCGTGCCGCCCGTGAACATCGATAAAGACTCGATGAACGCGCGCACCGAACTCGCGCGCATGTTCGGGTCGCGCTCCAAGCCGCGATGCACCACGCGCGCCAAATCCCGCGGCACCCAGGGCGCCACGGCGTCCAGCTGCGGAATCGGCTCCGTGCGGATCGCGACAATCAGCTCGCCGAGCGAGGTTTGCCCGCCCCACAGGCGCTGGCCGCTCAAGGCCTCCCAAAGCACGACGGACAAACTCCACACGTCCGTGCGCTCGTCCACGGCCTTGGCGTTCTTCGCCTGCTCGGGCGACATGTACATGGGGGAGCCGAGCATGCCGCCCGTGCGCGTGAGGCTGAGATGGCTGGCGGCGTTGCTCGTGTCCGTCACACGGGTCCGCTTGGCAACCCCGAAGTCACACACTTTGACGGTCACCGCCTGCGTTTTTTCGTCAATCTGCAGGAACAAATTGGCGGGCTTGATGTCGCGGTGCACGACGCCCCGCGCGTGCGCTGCGGCCACGCCGCTCGCGCCCTGCAGCACGAGGCGCACCGCGACCTGCGGGTCGAGCGCGCCCTCCTTTTTGAGCACGGCGGACAGCTCGATGCCGCGCAGCAGCTCCATGATGATGTACGGCATGCCGAGCTGTTCGTCGGAGCCGGTGTCGATGGTGCGCGCGACGTTGGGGCTGCTGATGTCGCTCGCAGTGCGGGCTTCCCGCGCGAAACGCTCGAGCGCGGTGGGCGAAGCGTTCGCCATGCCCGCAGAAACGACCTTCGCGGCGAGCCGCGCGCCGTTCGGCGCTTCCACCTCGTACACGGAGCCCATGCCGCCTTTGCCGATCAAGCGCAGCACTTTGTAGCGGTTGCTGAGGCGCTTGCCGTTCAAGCCCAGCGGGTCTTTGTCGCTCGCGTCGGCGGGCGGCGGCTGCGCGATAGACAACGCGAGATCGGCGCGGCTGGCGACGGTCTTGCGGGTCTCGCTGGAAACGCGCGTGATGCACGCTTCATCCAGTAGCTCGTCGCCATCGGAAAAGCGCCGCAAGCGATCGGCGAAATCTTCAACCGTGGCTGGGCGCAAATTCGGATCGCGGTTGAGCGCCTTGTGCACCGCGCGCGCGAGCCCCGCTTCTACCCACGGAGCGCGATCTTGAATGTGCGGGATGTCGTCGTTGCAGATGGCGACGACCAGGTCCGCCACGGATTCGATGTGCGAGAACGGCGCGACGCCGCACAACATTTGATACAAAGTTGCGCCCAGCCCCCAAACGTCCGCCCGTTCGTCGACCTCTTTGGCATTGCGGAGCTGTTCGGGCGCTGCGTAATCCGGGGTGCCCAGTTGCCTGCCGGTGGCGGTAAGGGACTCTTCGGTCCATGCGCCGAGGCGCTTGGCGATGCCGAAGTCAGATACTTTGACGATGATCTCGTTTGCGTCGTGATCGAGCAGCAGATTGCCCGGTTTCACATCGCGATGCACGATGCCGAGGCGGTGCGCCGCGGATAGCCCGCGCGCCGCCTGCAACGCGATGCGCACGGCGCTTTTCGGCCTGAGCGCGCCGTGCTGCTCGAGCACGCCGTCCATATCGCGGCCAGGGAGCAGCGGCATGACCAAGAAATGGGCGTTCAAGGCGTCATCCCGGCCCGAGCCGAGCGTGCTCACCACGTGCGGGTGGGATAGGCCTTGCACCAGCTTGGCCTCGCGTTCGAAGCGCTGCCCGGCCTCGCCGGCCAACAGCTCCGGATACAGGACTTTGACGGCGACGGTTGTGCTCTCGAGATCCTTGGCGCGGTACACCGCGCTCATCCCGCCCAGCCCAAGCAGCGTCTCCAGGCGGTAACGCCCCGCGAGCAGCTTACCGAGATAGCCTTTTGCGCGCTCTTCTACGTTGGCCGGAACCACGATGGTCGACGCAGCATAGCCAGCCGCTGACACTGCGCCTAGTATTACTGACAAATGATCGAGCCGCAGGAACCCAGAGGTCGCGTATTGGTGGTGGCAGGATCTGACTCTGGCGGCGGAGCCGGCATTCAGGCCGATATCAAGACCATTACGGTTTTGGGCGGCTATGCAGCCACGGCGATCACCGCGCTGACGGCGCAGAACACGATGGGCGTGTTTGGGGTACTGCCCATCGACCCTGACTTCGTGGCCGAGCAGATGGCCGTCGTGTTGTCCGACATCGGCGCTGACGCGATCAAAACCGGCATGCTGTACTCGGAGGAGATCATCTCCGCGGTGGCTTCGGTCTTGGAGTTTCGCGCGCGGCGCCTGCCGGTGATCGTGGATCCGGTGATGGTGGCGAAGGGGGGCACCGCGCTGCTTCAGGAGCGGGCGCGAGCCGTCATGGTCGAGCGCTTGCTTCCGCTCGCCGCATTGATCACCCCCAATGCTCCCGAAGCCGCCGTGCTCACCGGTTTCGACGTGGAGACGGTGGACGACATGGAGCGGGCCGCAGATCGCTTGCTCGCGTTAGGCGCCAGCGCCGTGCTCGTCAAAGGCGGGCATATCCCAGGCGATACGATCGTGGATCTGCTGCGCACCGCAGACGGCGACGGCGCACGCTTCGAACACCCGCGCATCGCCACGAAATCAACGCACGGCACGGGTTGCACCTTGGCCGCCGCAATCGCGACCGGCGTGGCTCATGGGTTCACGCTGCGTGACGCCGTGCAGCGCGCCGAGGACTACGTGTTGGAGGCGATTCGCACGGCGCCTGGGCTGGGCAAAGGCTACGGTCCGCTGAATCACGGGCATGTCATCGGCGCGCGCTTGAATTGAAAGCGGTGTAGTGTGGGTGAGGTGATCTCACCGACCCGCGTTGCCGCGTGCGCTTTGCTACTCGCTGTTGGCTGCGCGCG
>JBDTJC010000242.1:0-6870 GCA_039936055.1 Polyangiaceae bacterium
GCTCTCATTCACCTGTGCTTCTCTGGAATCGACGTCGCCCCGCGCAGACGCTACCCAATCCCGACGACGGCCTCGACCTGACAGGCGATGCGTTTCATGCGCCCACTAAACGTGCAGGAGAGCCCGAAAAATCACGCACGCGCACGAAGTAGAAGTCCGCGGGCGCGGCGTTGGCGAGCGGCTCCGTGGGCGCTGGCTTGCCGAGCTGCCCGAGCATCTTCGCCCACGGATGACGCGTCAGTTGCGGTGCAACCAACTTGGCCATCGGCACTTTCCGCGGCCCTTGCGAGAGATCCAGATACAGGCTTCGGTTCTGTTCCAGTGCTTCTTGCACCGAGTTGCGGCCCGTCGTCGTGCCGATCAAATCGGCAATGTCACTCCGCGATCGGTACTCGTACTGGCCGGGCCTGGGGCGCTTCGGTTTGGGCAAGCGTTCGCGCAGCTTGCCCGCGGCGAAGCCGTAAAACGCGCCGCGGAGGTGATCGAAATGGCCAGCCAACGCCTGCAGCCACAGGTCTTGCACTTTGGGATCGGACTTGCTGTCCGCGGCCGCGGCGTGCAGTCGGTAGTGCTTGCCGGCATACGACGGCGCGTACGCCGGGGTGTAACAGTCGGCCGACAGTTCCTGCGGCTTCGTGGTCAGCGGGCGGCGCACCCAAAGCTCGTTAGGCAAGACGCCCGGCCGCACTACGTTCGCCGTTGTGAACGCAAACGGCATGCTCTGTCCGTCCACCCGCACCTCGTTGTCGTAGTTCGACCCCGAAGCGGCGAACGCTTCAGGTAAGGAGTACTCGAGCAGCTCGAACGCGCCGTCTTGGCCGCGCTTGATCAGCTTGAGCTCCTGCACGCCTGGCACCTCCTCCAACGGGAGCGCGCTCGCGACGAGATCCGGGAACGCGGGCTCCGGCTTCGCTGGCAGCTCACTGGCTACCAGCGCACGGCTCGCCACCGGTAGCGGCTTCTTTGGTTCCACCGGTTTTGGTGGCTGCGCGCAAGCCGCGAGCAGGACGAAGGAAAGAGCGCTGCCGAGTGCGGAGCGGGCTACTGAGCAGACGGAGTCCGTGTCCCGTTGAAGTTTTGCGTTGATCTGCATTGCGAGCTCACGCTTCGGGGTTGTCCCAAGCTGCGCGAGCGTAGCGGATTGCGCCGGAGAATGCGTCGGCCGAAACGCTCAGGTGGTTAGGGCGTGAATGCCGTACTCGGCCAGGGTGCCGATGCCACTGACCAGGAGTGCGCCGATGATCGCCGTGCCAAAGCTATCGATCTTGAAATTGGAGGACAGCGCGTCGGCGAACTTGAGCAGGATCGCCATGACCAACCAGCGCGTCAGGAAGGCCAGGAAGAAGCCGATGCCCAGCGTCGCGATGCCCAACACGACGAAGATGAATCGCCCGAGCAGCCAATTCAGGATGCCGAAGATGGCAGCCGCTTTGATGGCGCCGCTGAAACCATTGACCCGAAAGCCCGGTAAGATGCCGGCAGTGACCCACACCGCAACGCTCAAGGCCAACCAAGATAGAAGCATGCGCATGCGAGGTGCATAACCACCCGTCCGCCCAGCGCAACCGGCCGGCGGTTTACGGGCTCAGTTTAGCTCAGCGAGCAGCTTGCGCGCGCGTTCTGCCCAGCGCTGATCGCGGCGTTGGACGAAGTCAGGTGACGACGCGAACTCGCGCAAGGCTTGATCCAGCTCGCTGCGCGCGGTGGCCGAGTCACCCTGCTCTTTCAGGTAGTGGGCGAGTGCCATGCGGTGATTGATGCGCTTGCTGACGCTGACCAACCCGGTGAGCAGGCCAATCGCGTCGTCGTGCTTCCCGGCCTGCCACAGCGCTTCTGCGTAATCCAACGCAGCACTGTAGTCTCGAAACGCCGGATCCAGCTCCATCAAGTGCGCGAGTTCCTCGATCGCATCGAGCGGGCGGCCCAAGCTGAGCAGCGTGCGCGCGAGTCCGTGCAGTGCCTCTTTGCTGTCGCTCGAGAGGCGCAGCACGTCGCGGTAGCGACCCACTGCCTCGGAAAAACGCTGCGCGCTCGCCAAGGCGTCCGCGTAAATGAGCTTGTTCTGCTCGCTCGGCACTTGGCGCGCTTGCTCGCCAAGGCTTTCCAACGAAGGACCGCCCGAAGCGAAGGCATTCGGCACCTTGGGCTGGCGGCCATTCATCTCGGGCAGCTTGATCATCACGAAGTAGATGAACGTGCCGAGTGGCACGAGCAAGATGACCACGTACCAATAGAACGGCACGCGCCGCCGGATCGCATCGATCAGCATCCAGATGTGAAAACAGGCGAAAACGAGCCCTACCGCGCTCATCTGGGGGCTCATCAGTTCAGGCTTCACGGTGCGCTCGCTTCCACGGCGGCCGCCGCAGCGAAGGGTCGTTTACGGTGTAGTTCGAGATCTTGTGGGGTGCCTTCGCCGGCCAAGAGCGCGCTGCGCACCCCGCGATGCGGAAAATCACGCATCCCGAGCAGCGCCTCGACGACCTCCGAGACCTTCGCAGAACCGCGTTGGCCGATCTCGATGCTGACGTCGAGCGGTACCATGCGGCCGATCAGGCCCGCGCTCTCTAGCAGTGCGAGCGAGTCATCGCCGCCGATGCACAAGCTCTGCACGAACATGCGCACGTCCACGAATTTCCCGACGCCCTCGATGTCACGGCGAATCTTGCACTCTTCTTTGGCCCAAAATTCGCTGATGCGCTGCTGGAGCAGCGGCAGCCCGCCGAGCTCCGAAAGCGCGCTCTCGGCAAGCGCAATCACGTAGCGCGCGCCCGTGACGATGGTGGTGATCACGCGGTCGTTGTCCGTCAGCGCTTGCACGCTCTTGAACTGGATCCCGCCGCTCGCCGCGCGGTTCAGACACCCAAGCAATTCCTCGAGCGTCGGCGCGTCGATCAGTGACACGTCCAAGTACTCGTCCAAACTCGCAACGCCCAGCGACAGCGCCGGGGCGAACGACATTTCCGGCTTCGGGTGAAAGCCCTTGGTGTACGCGGTACGGGCGCCCGCGCGGCGAATGATGCGCGGCAACTCGCGGATCAAATCCAAGTGCCCGAGCAGCGCGGCCGGCCCGGTCTTGCTGAAATTCAACCGAAAACGCTGAGGTTCGCTACCGCCGCGCGCAGGACGGAACGTTTCAGGCAAGGCACGAACTTTGCGCTTCGGCTTCGCAAATGACGCGGGTCGCGTCGTTGTGTCAGGGACTGCCTCGAACGCAAACGGTTCGGGCGCCCAGTCCGGGAACGGCGCGGCCACCGGCGCGCTCGGCGACGCTACGGGCAACCGCACGCGTTCCTTGGCGTCCATCTTGTTCAAAAATTCGACGCGCTCGGTGCGCATCTTGGTCATGTCGCAGGCAATGCCGCAGTCGTAGCAAACTAGCTTGCGGGTATCTGCCACTGCTTCGGCCACGTTGTCGTGGTGCACGAACATACCGGCGACTTTGCCGCAGGGAGGGCTTAGCCGGCTGGCCAGTGCGCGACGGTACTCACGCGCGAGGAAGCCCGCTTCCAGCCCAATGTCGAAATGGTCCCACGGCAAGCGGGCGGTCACCGGGATGGTGCCTAGATACGGCGCAATCGTGATGCCGTAGAACGCGAGCGCTTCCTTCCAAGCTTCCAGCTTGAGTTGGTCGTCCCAAGAATCGAAGCGAGCGCCGTGCAGAAACGCGCGCTCGATCACCTTCCCGAGCTTGCGGTCCCCGCGCGCGAGCACCCCTTCCAAAACGCTGCCGGTGGACTCGTGTACCCGTAATTTCAAGCCTTTTACCCGGCTCGCGTCGTCACGCAGCATGTCTTGCTTGCGCAGCACTTCGTCCCAGGAGTCTTGCGCACACCACTGGAAGGGTGTGTGCGGCTTCGGCACATGAGTCGAAACGCTGACCGTCACTGTGGGCTTCTTGCCCACGCGCTTGCCGACCGCGAGTGCGTTCTTGCCGACCGCGATGATGCCGTGCACGTCTTCGTCCTCTTCCGTCGGTAGCCCGATGATGAAGTACAGCTTCATCTTGTCGAAGCCGCGCGAGAACACGCGCTCTGCCGTTTCCAGCAGTTGTTCCTCGGTGACGTTCTTGTTGATCACGTCGCGCATGCGCTGCGTGCCCGCCTCGGGCGCGAAAGTGAGCCCGCTCGCGCGGACTTTACGCATGTCGTCCAGCAAATCCTCAGCCAGACCGTAAGCGCGCAGCGACGCGACACCGAGGCTCACCCGTTCGGGCGCCGTCTTCTCGACCAGCTGCTTGATCAGAGGCGTGATGCAAGAGACGTCCGCGGTGGACAGCGCGGTCAAGCTGACTTCATCCTGGCCCGACTTGTCCAGCGCGCGCAGCACCGTGTCGATGATCTCCTTCGGATCACGCTCGCGCACTGGGCGGTAGATCATACCGGCCTGGCAGAAGCGGCAGCCCTCGGTGCAGCCGCGCGCGACCTCGATGCTCATGCGATCGAAGATCGCTTCAGGGCCGCCGACGGGGCCGTCGTCCGGGAACGGAAATTTGGAAATATCAGCCAAAAGCCGGCGTTCGATGGGGAATGGCACGCCCGGTTCTTTGGCGCCGGTCACGACCTCGAAGCTCGTCTCCGGGTCGACGACCACGTCGTACAGCGAGGGCACGTACACGCCTTTGATGTTCGCTAGCTCGCGCAGACGTTGTTCGCGCGTCAGGCCTCGCTTCTTACAGTCCACCCAACACAGCGCGATCTCGGTCGTGGCCTCTTCGCCATCGCCGATCAGCACCGCATCCAAGAAAATCGCCATCGGCTCCATGTGCGTGGCGACCGGGCCGCCGGCGACGATCAGCGGGTCGTCCTCGCTGCGGGAAGCGCTACGCAATGGAATGCCCGAGAGCTCGAGCATGTTCAGGATATTTGTGTAGGTGAGTTCGTACTGCAGCGAGAAGCCGACGACGTCGAAGTCGCACAGCGGTCGCGCGCTCTCCAACGACAACAAAAACTTGCCGTGGGCGTGAAGCTCACGCTGCATGTCGATCCACGGGGTGTACGCGCGCTCGGCGAGCGTGCGCGGATGGTCGTTCAGGATTTTGTACAACATGCGGAAGCCCAAGTGGCTCATGCCGATGTCGTAGATGTCGGGGAATGCCAAGCACACGCGCGCGTCCACAGAAGCCCAATCCTTGCGCCGCGTGCCATGTTCCGCGCCCGTGTAGCGGGTCGGCTTCTCGACGCGTTGCAGGAAATTGGAATACGGGTGCTCGAAGAGTTGCATTGGGGGGCTTGGGCGCGGGCTTGATGCGGGCTTGGTGCGGCTCGAAGGCGGGCTCGTCAGCGGACTCCCCGTGCGGAGTCAGGGGCGCGCACATATAGCGCGGTCAGCACGAGAGCGGTACTTTGCCGGTGATCTTGGCGCGGAACGCCGCTAGCCGCACCGCCGTGCTTTCGCTACAACGTGGGCCAGATGTTCCCGCCCGGCCCAGTAACGATTCCGAAGCTTTCCCGCCCGCCAGAGCTCACTTGGCGAGTGCCCGGCTCGAAGAGCATCACCAATCGCGCGTTAGTGCTGGCAGCACTCGCCGAGGGCGAGAGCACGTTGGAAGGCGTGCTGCACAGCGACGACACGCGTCACATGCAGAATGCGCTGAGCGCGCTCGGCGTCGTTATCGAAGATCTCGGGCCCACCACGCTCCGCGTGCGCGGCGGCCGCGGGCAACTGCGCGCCCCGAAAGAGCCACTATTCGTGGGCAATAGCGGCACCACCGTGCGCTTTCTTGCGGCGCTCGCCTGCCTTGTGCCGGGTGTCGTCACCCTTGTGGGTGATGAGGCGATGGCCAAGCGCCCGATTCAAGACTTAGTGGATGGCCTACGCCAATTGGGCGTGCGCATCGACTGCGAAACGGGCTGCCCCCCGGTCACGATTCACGGCGGTTCCCTGCCAGGCGGCACGCTGAGCATGCGCGGCGACCGCTCCAGCCAGTATTTCTCGGCTCTCTTGATGGCAGCGGTGCTCGCCGAGGCTCCGGTCACGGTCGAGATCGCAGGCTCACTCGTCAGCCGGCCGTACATCGAGATCACGCGGCGCATGATCGAAGACTTTGGCGGCAAGGTCGACGACACGGGTCGCGGTTTTCACGTGCACGCACCGGCTGCGTACCGGGCGCGCGCGTATCAAATCGAGCCGGATGCGTCGTCCGCGAGCTACCCGTTTGCGCTCGCCGCGGTCAGCGGCGGCCGCATCACGGTGCCTGGGCTGGGCGTGCACGCGTTGCAAGGTGACTATGGCTTTTTGGACGTACTGAGCCGGATCGGCGCTCGCGTGGAAAAGGGCGAAACCAGCAGCACGGTCAGTGGCGCCCGCGCTTTGCGTGGCATTTCCGTAGACATGCACGACATCTCGGACACGGTCATGACGTTGGCTGCGGTAGCACCGCTGCTTAGCGGCGAGACCCGCATCGAGAACGTGGCCAACATTCGCATCAAAGAGACCGACCGCTTACTGGCCACGGTGCAGGAGCTCGGGCGCCTCGGGCAGGCGGTGCAGCACGGTGAAGACTGGCTGAGCATCGCGCCCGGCGCGCTCACTCCCGCAACGGTTCATTGCTACGCGGACCACCGCATCGCGATGAGCTTTGCGGTGCTCGGGGCGGTAGCCGGCGGCGTGAGCATCGAGGACCCGGCCTGTGTCGCCAAGACCTACCCGACCTTCTGGCAGGACCTCGCGCTCTGCTACCCCGGCAGCAGGCCCTGGTAGCCGCGGGGACACTGAGGCTGGAATGAATTTGACGCGGCGCGCCCTACTTTGCGCGGATTTGTCGCAATTCATCGCCGCGGGTGACGGAGCGCGGTAAGTGGTTTAAATGCTCTTGCCCGCAGTCGGGCGCGTCGAAAAAACCAATGTCGGGTCTCAGCATCATCGGCA
>JBDTJC010000243.1:0-17015 GCA_039936055.1 Polyangiaceae bacterium
GCGGCCCAGTCACGGACTCACATGCTGGCGGGCTTGTACTTGCCTTCGGTGCAGTTGCCGCACACCCAGGGGAAGGTCCAGTCAGCCACCTTCTTGGCGCTGTCCGGCACGAACGGGCTCCACGGAGCAGCGACGACCGGGCCGTCCGTCTTCCATACGACCTTGAACTGACCGTCCGCCTGCACTTCACCGATGAACACGGGCTTGTGCAAGTGATGGTTCTTGTAGTCCATTTGAATGTCGAAGCCGTCCGGGGCCTTCACGATCTGACCGGCAACTGCCTGCCGGACTGCATCTACGTCCGTGGTGCCGGCTTGTTCGACGGCTTGCGCCCACATCGTGATGCCTAGATAAGTAGCTTCCATCGGATCATTCGTGACGCGCTTGTCGGCGTCCGGCAGGTTCTTCTCTTTGACGTACGCCTTCCAATCCTCGATGAAGGCCTTATTTACCGGGTTGTCGATGGACTCGAAGTAGTTCCACGCGGCCAGGTAGCCAACGAGCGGCTTGGTGTCGATGCCGCGCAACTCTTCTTCACCGACGGAGAACGCGACCACGGGCACGTCAGACGCCTTCAGGCCCTGATTCGCAAATTCCTTGTATAGCGGCACGTTCGAGTCACCGTTGATGGTGGAGACCACTGCCGTATGCTTGCCGGCAGCGAACTTCTTGATGTCGCTAACGATGGTTTGGTAATCGCTGTGCCCGAACGGCGTGTACTT
The DNA here is from genome assembly GCA_039936055.1 of Polyangiaceae bacterium. Lineage (GTDB taxonomy): Bacteria > Myxococcota_A > Polyangia > Polyangiales > Polyangiaceae > PMG-095. The sequence continues at coordinate 723 of JBDTJC010000243.1, forward strand.
CTCCATGATGTCCGCTTCGGCAACGCCTTTGGACTTCAGGAAGTAGCGCAAGATCTTGTTCGTGGTGCGCGGGTAGACATAATCAGTGCCCAGGAGCACCCAGCGCTTGGCGCCGCCGCCTTTCTCGCTCATCAGGTATTCGACCGCGGGGATCGCTTGCTGATTCGGCGCTGCCCCGGTGTAGAACACGTTGTAAGACGACTCTTCCCCCTCGTACTGGACGGGGTAGAAGAGCAGGCCATTGAGTTCTTCGAAAACGGGAAGCACGGATTTACGCGACACTGAAGTCCAGCAGCCGAAGGTCACGGCGACCTTGTCTTTTTGCAACAACTCGCGGGCCTTTTCCGCGAACAGCGGCCAATTGGAGGCGGGGTCGACGACCACCGGCTCGAGCTGGCGGCCGAGCACGCCGCCCTTCTTGTTGATCGCGTCGATGGTCATCAAAGCGACGTCCTTCAAGGACGTTTCGCTGATTGCCATGGTGCCGGAAAGGGAGTGCAGGATACCGATCTTGATCGGCGACGTATCCTTGCCCTTGGGCGCATCAGGGGTTGCGGCGGGCGCGGCGGCTGAAGCCATTGCGCTCGCGCTCGGCGCGGCCGGCGCAGCGGTGGTTTCGGCTTCCGGGCCTTTACACCCCGCCCCCGCAGCGGCGACGCCCAATAAGCAGAGTAACGAAGCAACGGACCAACTATTCATTTCATGCGCTCCTTCGAAGCGGTGTTGACGCGATAGAACCAAGAATCAGCGCTCAAGACGCTGTGCTACCAAGCACGCGTTTTCCTTACAGCGCTTGTGCCCGACCTGACGTTTCGCGCATGTGTCCGGTGTTAGCCGCGTGGATGTCAAAGACGCGTGCTGACAGAAAGATGCCAAATGTGAGCTAGCGATCTCACATTTGGGGCGTGAGGCCGGAGCCGCGTGTGAGCGAGCGCGCCACGGCGGCGCAGCGCGCTCGTGGCGCGCGCACTGGGGCTCTGGAGACTCAATCGCGGGGCGCGCGCTGAACGCGCGCCCCGCCAATTCAGCCGAACTCAGGCTTCGAGCAGGCCTTCACGCACGATGAAGGTGCACACGTCGTCCACGCCCGTGCCGAGCTTCAAGTTCGTGAAGATGAACGGCTTGCTGCCACGCATTTTGCGCGCATCGCGGTCCATCACTTCCAGTGACGCCCCGACGTGCGGCGCGAGATCGATCTTGTTGATGATCAAGAGATCACTCTTGGTGATGCCGGGGCCGCCCTTGCGCGGGATCTTGTCGCCGGCCGCAACGTCAATCACGTACAGCGTCAGATCCGAAAGCTCAGGGCTGAAAGTGGCGGCCAAGTTATCGCCCCCGCTCTCGATGATCACCAGATCCAGATCTGTAAACTTGCGATTGAGCGCTGCTACGGCCTCTAGATTGATCGAGGCGTCTTCGCGGATCGCGGTATGCGGGCAGCCGCCCGTTTCAACGCCGACAATGCGGTCCTCGGCCAGGGCGCCGCTGCGCAGCAAGAAGTCCGCATCCTCACGAGTATAAATATCATTGGTTACGACCGCGATCTGAAAGCGATCACGGAGCCGCTTACAGAGTGTGTCGACGAGCGCGGTTTTACCCGAGCCCACCGGACCGCCAATACCCAAGCGCAACGCAGGCTTTTCCGTCATCACTCAACCCTTCAGGAACGAAACAGACGACTGTACGCAGTTTCATGCAACGCGCTTGCGATCGCCAAGCGCGGCGCGAGGAAGCCCGCCTCCGCGAATGGGGTATCCAGTCCGCGCGTCACAGCATCCGGCAAACTCACCAAGATTTGCGAGAGCAAGCGCTGCGCGGCAATGTGCCCGACCGGAATCAAGCGCGTGGTGGCAGCCACCTGGTTCTCCAGCCATGTGAACAAAAAGCCCAAGGCTGCGCTACGCAGCGGCACCTGATAGGTGACTGCCGCGAGCGAGAAGAGCGTGACGAACGTCGCGTCAGGGTCTGCCACCCAGGGTTCGGCTTGCGCTACGCCGAGGCCGTGCAATACGCGCGCGAGCGCAGCGCCCAGGTGGCGATCCTCGGCCGCGAGCTCCGCTGATTCACGACAAGCATGCAGGAACTGACTCAAAAAACGCACGCGTTCGAGATCGTTCACGGACCACGCCCCGTACAACTCCGCCAACACTGGCACATCCAAGCGCGGCAGCACCTCAGTCACGACTCCTCCAATCCAAGCCGCGGCACTCGCAACATCCGTGACCCAGCCTTGCAGCGTGGCCTGCTCTAACCCCTGCGAGTAAGCAAACGCTCCAATAGGCAGCGCGGGACTTGCCAACTGGAGCAGCCGGAGCAGCGGCAGATCAGGAAGCATTCTCACTCTTCACGTGCCCGTGCCCGTGCCCGTGCCCGCTCTCACTCCCCTGCTCATGCTCATGGGCGCCATGCGAGTGAGCGTGCCCGTGTGCATCCACCTTCGGATGCTGCAGGTGCGTGTGCCCGTGCCCGTACGCGCCGGATTCCGGCTCGAAGGGTTCGGCCGCGAACGCGACCTGAAAGCCGAGCTCGCGCAGCATGTCGTCCAGCACGTGATCGTGAAGGAAGGCGAGGCGTAGCGCGTTGATCTGCACGGCAATGTGACGATTGCCCAGGTGATAGGCGGCTCGCGCAAGGGCCAACGGATCCTTCGCCGTGACGACCGATAAGCCCTCCAGCGCGGCTTGCACGAGCACGACCGTGCCATCCTCTGCGAGCAGCTTGTCGCCGGGTTGTAAGCCACCCGTGCCGCGCCCCAGGAGCAGCGCGGCCTCCGTACCGTCGTCCAAATGCAACAGGCCGCGCGATTTCTGACGCTCCGAATGCTCGAGCGTCACCGCGACCGAGGCTTTGGCCAGGGCTGAGGTTTTCTGGAGAATTTTTCGCACGCGGGCGACCTTTCGCGGCAGATCAGAACAGAAAATAGCGTTGCGCGAGGGGCAGCACGCTCGCGGGCTCGCAGGTCAGAAGCTGCCCGTCCGCACGCACCTCATAGGTTTGCGAGTCGACCTCGATTTTCGGCAGCGCGCCGTTGTGAATCAGATCCTTCTTCTTGATCGTGCGCGTGCCACGCACTGCCACAGCGCGCTTCTTCATGCCCACGCGGCGAATGACGTCATTGTCCAGCGCTGCTTGCGAGACGAACGTCACGGCCGTCGCCGTGCGCGCGCCGCCCAGCGCGCCGAACATGCGCCGGTAGTGCACGGGTTGCGGCGTGGGGATCGAAGCATTCGGATCGCCCATGGGCGCGGCGACGATCATGCCACCTTTGATGATCAGCCCAGGCTTGGCGCCGAAGAACATCGGATTCCAAAGTACGATGTCCGCCAATTTGCCGACTTCAATGGAGCCGACTTCATGGGCAATACCGTGCGTGAGCGCGGGGTTGATCGTGTACTTGGCAATGTAGCGTTTGATGCGGAAGTTATCGTGCTCTGCGGGGTCTTCCGGCAGGCTGCCGCGTTGCACCTTCATTTTGTGCGCGGTTTGCCAGGTGCGCGTTACCACCTCCCCCACTCGGCCCATGGCCTGTGAGTCCGAAGAGATCATACTGAACGCGCCGAGGTCATGCAGAATGTCCTCCGCGGCGATGGTCTCGCGACGAATTCTGGACTCCGCGAACGCGACGTCTTCCGGGATGTCCGGATCCAGGTGATGGCACACCATGAGCATGTCCAAGTGCTCGTCGATTGTGTTCACCGTGTACGGCCGCGTGGGGTTCGTGGAAGACGGCAGCACGTTGGGTTCGCCGCACGCCTTGATGATGTCCGGCGCGTGCCCGCCGCCGGCGCCCTCCGTGTGGTAGGCGTGAATCGAGCGGCCCTTGAAGGCCGCGAAGGTATCTTCGACGAAGCCGGACTCGTTCAGCGTGTCGCTGTGAATCGCCACTTGCACGTCCAAGCGCTCGGCCACCGACAAGCAATTGTCGATTGCGGCGGGCGTGGTACCCCAATCTTCATGCAGCTTGAAGCCCATGGCACCGGCGCGCGCTTGCTCATCCAGCGCGTCCGGTAGGCTGGTGTTGCCCTTGCCTAGGAAACCCAAATTCATCGGCAATTCGTCGGCGGCTTGCAGCATACGCTCCAAGTACCAGGCGCCCGGCGTGCAGGTGGTGGCGTTGCTGCCCGCGGCCGGGCCAGTGCCGCCGCCGATCATCGTGGTCACGCCGCTCATCAGCGCGTCTTCAATCTGCTGCGGACAGATGAAGTGAATGTGTGAGTCGATGCCGGCGGGCGTCGCGATCAGGCCTTCACCGGCGATCACCTCCGTGCCCGGACCGATGACGATGTCCACCCCGGGCTGTACGTCCGGGTTCCCGCCTTTGCCGATGCCGACGATGCGGCCATCCTTGATGCCGATATCCGCTTTGATGATGCCCCAGTGGTCGACGATCAGCGCATTGGTGATGATGGTGTCCACCACCGTTTCGTCCGCGCGTTGGCTTTGGCCCATGCCGTCACGGATCACTTTGCCGCCACCGAACTTGACCTCTTCACCGTAGATGGTGCGGTCGGCTTCGACCTGCAGGAACAGCTCCGTATCCGCCAGGCGCACGCGGTCGCCCGTGGTGGGGCCGAACATGGCGGCGTAGGCTGCGCGATCGATGCGTGGCATTACAGCGACCCCATGATTTTGCCCTGAAAGCCGTACACTTTACGCTCTCCCGCGTACGCCACGAGCTCCACTTCACGCTCTTGGCCGGGCTCGAAGCGCACCGCGGTGCCCGCGGCAATGTTGAGGCGGAAGCCGCGCGCCAGAGCGCGGTCAAAGCTTAGCGCATTGTTCGTCTCGAAGAAGTGATAGTGCGAGCCGACCTGAATCGGGCGGTCACCAGTGTTGGCGACCTTCACGCGCACCGTAGCTCGCCCGACATTGAGCTCGATATCGCCCGTTGCTAGCAGCAGTTCACCAGGGATCATGATGCCTCAGGGAATGGGATTGTGAACAGTGACCAACTTGGTGCCGTCGGGAAACGTGGCTTCCACTTGCACTTCCGGGATCATCTCCGGAACGCCTTCCATGACCTCACTGCGGGTGAGTAACTTGGCGCCGAGGCTCATCAACTCCGCCACCGTGCGGCCATCCCGCGCGCCTTCCAGAATTGCCGCGCTGATGAAGGCGACGGCTTCCGGGTAGTTCAGCTTCAAGCCGCGCGCCTTGCGGCGTTCAGCGAGCAGCCCTGCCGTAAAGATCAGCAGCTTGTCCTTTTCGCGCGGTGTCAGCTCCATACCGGTTCCTCTCGATTCGAATCAGAGCAGTTCAAGTCAGCCAGATGCGGGGCGAGCTTGCCGGGCGGCCCAGTAAGATCGGCCGCAGCGCAGTCCAGGCGAGCGTGAATACTTGCCGTGCGCGCTCCGTGTTGTCACCCAGGTAGCGGCACACGATGACCGAGCGCGTTTGCGTCACGGCAAACAGCTCTCGATTCGCATCGAACTCGACCGCGGCGCGCGCGGCGGCGACGCCTGCAGCGCTCACGAAGGCGCACGCGAACGTGCCAAACACGCGCTGCCCCGCGAGGCCCCAGGCGGCGCGGCGTACGGGCTGCTGTGCGTCGAAGCGCGAACGTTCGACCCACAGCGGCCGCCCACCCTCCCAAATCTCGAACGCTTGCGCGAGGTTACCCGCCTCGAAGTGATCCCCGGAGGCGGCGCGACCCAGGCATACGATTTCCCAACCACAGAACGCGCCGCCCGGTTCGAGTTCCACGCGCGTACTGGTGCGCGCCTGCGCGCTGCCGAACACAATGGTTTCTTGGGGTAGCCATTCCAAACTGGCGCCCGCGCTGATGCGCAGCAGCTGACGCTGCTCGGCAACGCGGCCTTCGCTGCGATAAAATTTGGTGGCCGCCGGTGTGGTGATCAACGCGCGGGCGCCCGGCGCGACGGTTGCCTGCACGAAGAGCTGATCACCGGCCACGATGCCACCCGGCGGGTGCAGCAGATAAACGTGCGCGAGCCCTCCTTCGGGGTAAAACGGGCGCTGCACGGTGAGCGGACCGCAATGCCGCTTATGCACCAGTGCCGTGCGTTCGGCGACAACCTCGAAGCCGAGTTCCAGTTCCGCTGACCAGCCTGGTTGGTGTTCTAACCCGGAGCCCAGCGCGCTCGCTGGTGCGTTCATCCGGCGCTGAACTCCACGGGCAAATCCCACGTGACGAAAACGACGCAGCCTTCCGGACTGGCGACCGCGTGCGACGAACCGGGCGGATTCACGACCACCGTGCCCTTCCCGTAGCGACCGCGGTCGTCCACCTGCGCGCCTTCGAGGACCAAGATTTGCTCGAAGCCAGAGTGACGATGCGCGGGCAACGCGGCGCCCGGCGCATAGCGCAAGAGCGCCGCAGCACGGCCCATACCCATTACCCCGTACAGTTGGTGAATCTCGATGCCCGAGCGGAAGGGTTGCCAAGGGACATCTCCTTTCAACAAGCTGTCGAGATCGACTCGAAATGATTCCTGCATCTTCAACCGTGACCAGCCATGTGGCGGCCGATCTCCTGCAGATCGGCCGTGGCGGCCGGCGCCTCATGCACGATAGCACCTTCACTCATGACCAAGATGCGATCGGAGAGCGCAAATACCTCATCCAGATCCGCGCTCACTAGCAGCACGGCGGACCCTCCATTGCGGGCTGCCATGATGCGCGTGCGGATCTCGGCGACGGCTGCAAAATCCAAACCGAAACAAGGGTTTGCTACTATCAGCAGCTTTACCTCGCCGGTCAGCTCGCGGGCCAGTACCGCCCGCTGCACGTTGCCACCCGACAAGTTGCCGATGCGTTCGTCGACGGACGGTGTCTTGATGCGAAAATCCGTGATGGCGGTGTTGGCGTGATTGCGCAGGTGGGCGTGGCGCACCAGCCAGCGCAACGCGGTGAACGGGTGTGTGTCGAAGTTCCGAAAGCCGATGTTCTCGGCCACGGACATGTTCGACACGCAGGCATTCCGCAACGGCGCTTCCGGCAGCAAGCGCACGCCCTGTTTGCGAATCTCACGGCGTGTGGCGCCATACGGGTAACCGCCGACGGACACGTAACCGCTGCGCGTGGCGCGCTGACCGCCGAGCACCTCCATCAGTTGGTCTTGGCCGTTGCCGGACACGCCGGCGATGCCGACGATTTCACCCGCGCGCACTTCAAACGTGATCGAGTTCAAGATCGGCAAACCGAGGTCGTCGTCTGCCTCGAGCTTTTGCACCGAGAGCACGATAGCGCCGGCCTTGGTGGATTCACGCGTGAGCGACGCGCTGGGCGGCTCCGCGCCGACCATCATTTCCGCCATTTGCGCGGTGGACAGATCCGAAACTTTGCCTGCGCCGGCGAATTTGCCTTTGCGCAGGACCGTTACCTCATCACAGAAGCGCGTCACTTCCCGAAATTTATGGGTGATCATCAGCACACTGAGCTCACCGCGCCCGGCCATGTTACGTACCATACCAAGCACGCCGTCGGCTTCGTCAGGGGTGAGCACGCTCGTCGGTTCATCCAAAATCACGATGCGGCTGCCCAAGTAGAGCTGTTTCAGGATCTCGAGCTTCTGCTTTTCGCCCGCGGCCAGTTGGCGCACGAGGCGCGTGGGTGAGATCGAAAATGGCATCGTGGCCATAAACGCTTCTAACGCCGCGTGTTCCTTTTTCCAGTCAATCAGCGCCGGCACTGACGCCCGCGACAGCACGAGATTTTCGGCGACGGTCATGTTCTCGACCAGCGTGAAGTGCTGGTAGACCATGCCTATGCCGTGTACTTGCGCGTCTTTCGGGTTCTTGATCGACACTGCCGAGTTGCCCACCACCACCCGCCCGCCGTCTGCATGGTAGAAGCCCATGATGCATTTGACGAGCGTGCTCTTGCCGGCGCCGTTTTCGCCCAAGAGCGCGTGAACCGCGCCCGGCTCAAGACGCAGCGACACGGAATCCAGCACTGTCAGCGCACCGAAGCGCTTGGTCACGTTTTCCGCGATCAAGAGCGGCGGCGGTCCGGACGGCTTCCGGCTAGCCTTGGAGCCCGAGCTGTGCGCGTTGCCGGCCACCTGCTCGGCAAAAGACGTCATAAAAGCGCCTCGATCAGCGCGGCGGAGGTGCTGACCGCGCCGAAGACGCCGCTTTGCATAGTGACCATTTTCAGCGCCGCGGTGTGGTTGCCGGCATCCGTTGCCGCGCAACAATCCGATAGAATCACGCATTCGAAACCGCGGTCGTTGGCTTCGCGCATGGTGGTGTGCACGCACACGTCCGTGGTGATGCCGGTCAGGATCAGATTCTCGATTCGGCGTTGCTGCAGGATTAGCTCCAAGTCCGTGGCGCAGAACGACCCTTTCCCAGGCTTGTCGATGATCGACTCGCCGGGCAGCGGCGTAAGCTCCGGGATCAACTCCCAGCCCGGCTCACCGCGCACGAGCACCCGGCCGCACGGCCCCGGATCCCCGATACCTGTCGCGCCCGTGGTGCCGTCGTCTCGGCGGCGCGAGCGCCAGCGCTTGTTCGCGGGCAGATCCGCGAGGTCCGGGCGGTGGCCTTCGCGGGTGTGCAGGATGTGATAACCGCGCGGGCGCAGCGCGGCGAGCACGCGCTGAATCGGCTCGATACATGCACGGCTGTTCGAGATATCATAACCGAGCAGGTCGATGTAGCCGCCTTTGCCGCAAAAGTCCGTCTGCATGTCGATCACGATCAGGGCAGTATTTGCGGGGCGAAGGTCACCGTTATAGGGCCACGGATACGGGGTTGCTGCGGCGTACGGCATCTGGGTTGTCCTCTCAACGGGCTACGGTGAGCTCTGCTGGTTGGTCGGCAGAGGTGCGAGTGGCCGAACTGCTCAGGATCATGATCACTAGCGTGAGCGCGTAGGGCACGGCGTTGAACAAGTAGTAGCCCTTGCTCACGCCCACGGCCTGCAGTGCTGGGCCGAGCGCGCTCGCGCCGCCGAACAACAAGGCTGCATACAAGCAGCGCACCGGGTCCCAGCGCGCGAAGATGACGAGCGCCACGGCCATCAAGCCTTGACCGCTGGACAAGCCCTCATTCCAACTCCCCGGGTAGAACAAGGACAGGAACGAGCCGCCGACGCCGGCAAGGAACCCGCCGGCCATGGTCGAAAGCGTGCGCACGCGGTTCACGTCATAGCCCATGGCGCGCGCGGCCTCAGCGCTCTCACCGACGGTGCGCACGATGAGCCCCCAGCGCGTGCGCTTCAGCGCGAAGCTGACTGTGGGGGCGAGCAGCACGCCCAAGATGAACAGCACGTTCACACGCAGCGCGTCTTGGATCTGCGACGAGTGGCTCCAGAAGCCCAAAGGGATTGCCGGCAGCCGCGGCGCGGTCGGCTGAATCAGCGGTTTGCCCAAGAAAAAGGCCAAACCGGTGCCAAACAGCATCAGACCAATGCCGACGGCGACGTCATTCACCCGCGGGCGACTGCACAGGAAGCCGTGCAGCGCGCCCAGCAAAACGCCGACCAAACCCGCGGCGACCACGCCCAGCCAAGGCGAGCCACTCAAGTAAGACGTGCCGTAGCCGACCATGGCGCCCATCACCAAGGTGCCTTCCAGGCCCAAGTTCACGCGGCCGCTGCGCTCGGTGATGCACTCGCCCAGGCTCACGAAGATGAACGGGGTGCTGACGCGGATCGCCCCTGCGGCCACGGCCACCGGTACCCCCCAAGCGCCGAGTTCAGCGGACATCAGGCTACCGCCCCCGCGGTGCTGGCTTTGGCCGCGGCTGCACGGCGCGCAAACTTCCAAACGTCCAAACGCCCGTACAGGGTTTCGCTAGCGAGGATCACCATGAACAGAATGCCTTGCAGTACATTGACGCTGGCGTCTGGCAGGTTGAAATTTCTTTGCAAGAGGCCACCGCTGGCGCCAATACCGCCGAGCAAGATCGCGACCGGCAGCACACCAAGCGGGTTCTGGCGTGCGACGAAAGCCACCAAAATGCCGGCATAACCGTAGCCAGCCACGAGTGAAGCGTTGGCGCGGCCATGCACCGCCGCCACCTCTACCATGCCGGCGACGCCCGCTGCGGCACCGGCCATGAAGCACGTGAGCACCATCAAGCGGCGCACGCGCAAACCGCTGAGCAACGCAGCGCGCAGGTTGCCACCGGTCATGGCAGCCGCGAACCCGAACACCGTGCGTTTCATCAGCACGTACGCAAATATGCAGGCAACGATGCCGTACACGAGACCCCAGTGCACATCCATCCCCGGTATGGGCCCAAGCATGTTCGCGTCACCGATGTGACGAGTAGCGGGCTTGTTCAGGCTGAGCGGGTCGCGCAGCGGGCCTTCCACCAAATGATTCATCAGCGCAATGGCGATGTAGGCCAAGAGCAAGCTGCTGATGGTTTCGTTCACACCGCGATACGCACGCAGCACGCCCACCAGGCCAATCCAGAGCCCGCCCATGATTGCGCCCGCGAGCAGCATGCCCGTGAGGATCACGTACGGACCCGAATCATGTAGAGCGAGGCCGATCACCGCGGCGGCCACACCGCCGACGACGAGCGCGCCCTCTCCGCCGATCACGACCAAACCGAGTTGCGCCGGCAGCGCCGTACACAGCGCCGTCAGCATCAGCGGAGCCGCGCGCTGCAGCGTGTTCTGGAACGAAAACCAAGTCCCGAACGCGCCGCGGAACATTTCCGCGTACACGTCCAACGGGTTCAGGCCGTCGATCGCCAAGAACACGCCAAATAGCAGCATTGCGACGCACACGGCGCCGAGCGAAATCGCGATCGGCTCGAGCGTCTTCCAGTAGCCTGGGCCGGGCGCGCGCGCACCGTGAGTGGCAGGCGCGCTCGGGGCCTTCACTACCGCCCCTGCCGGGCTCGGCATGGGCGAAGGCTCACTCATCTCAGTGTACCGAGCCCTTCACCCCGTCGACGAGGTAGTTCATGCTTTCGAGGGCGATGTCGCGCTGACCTTGCATGGCGCCGGCCGCGATCACTTCCTTACCCGTGTTGTCCTTGAGCGGGCCCGTGTACACGGTGAGGGAGCCATCGGTGAATTTGGCCTTGGCTTCGTCTGCCTTGGCCTTGGCGGCATCCGACACGGCCGCGCCGTAGGGGGACATCTTGACGAAGCCCTCTTTGAAGCCACCGCGCACCAAGTGCTCCCACGGCTTGCCGGCTTGGATCTTGGCCACGTAGTCCTTGTACACGACCTCCCAGTTCCACTCGGCACCCGTCAGGTAGCCCTTCGGCGCGAGGGCGGACTGGTTCGCGTGGTAGCCGGTGCTGAACACGCCGCGGTGCTCGGCGGTCTCGATCACGACCTTGGGCGAATCCACATGCGCGGTGAGCACATCAGCGCCCTGGTCGATCAGGCTATTGGCGGCTTCCGCCTCTTTCACCGGAAGCGACCAATCACCGGTGAAGATGACGCTCAGCGTCGCCTTCGGGTTCACCGATTTTGCGCCGAGCTCGTAAGAGTTGATGTTGCGCAGCACCTGCGGGATGGGCTTGGCTGCGACGAAGCCGAGCTTGTTCGTCTTCGTGGTCATGCCCGCGACGATGCCGGCAACGTACTCGGCTTCGTCGATGTAGCCGAAGTAGCTGCCCACGTTCTTGGGGTGCTTGGCGGGGTCATACAGGCCGCCGCAGTGCAGGAAGGTCACGTCGGGGTACTTCTCCGCCATCTTCAAGATGTGCGGGTCGAAGTAGCCGAAAGAGGTAGGGAACAGCACGGTCGCGCCGTCCAGCTTGATCATGCTTTCCATCGTCTTCTGCACGTCTAGCGTCTCGGGCACGTTTTCCTCTTCCCGGATCTTGACGCCGGGCAAGGCGGCCAGGCTCTTCGCGCCCTCGGCGTGCGCCTGGTTGTAGCCGTAGTCACTCTTCGAACCGACGTAGATAAAGCCAACCGTGAACGGCTTGCCCGCCGCCGGCGCCGCCGACGCCGCGCCAGACGCAGGCAGCGCAGCACTGGTCATCGCGTCCGTCTTCTTGCTGCAATTGAGGAGCGTCAGCGCGCACAGCGCGACACCGAAGCAAGAGCCGAAGGCGCGCCGAGAATGAGAGGATTGCGACGCCTTGGTGGACATGGTCATGAAGAGTTCCTTTGGGACGAGACTTGTAGCTAGTGATCAAAAAGAACCCGAAAGCCCGACGGACCTGGTCCGTCGAGCTTCCGAGATGGGGCGCCGGCTTACTTCATCAGCTGAACGCCAGCGAAGACAGCGTTGCTCGAGAGAGCGCCGCCGTCCGAGGCGTGCGTGAAGCCGAGCGCGAAGCGGGTGGCATACGAATCGACGACGAGCCCTAACTGCGCGTCGATCATGGAAACGTCATTGCCCGACCCGCCATCGGCGGTGCTCTTCTGCTTGGCCTGCTGGAAGCGAACCAACGGCTGCAGCTTGCCGATACCGACGTCCGGCGTCAGGTAGCTGACGAGAGCCATCGTAGAGAACGTGGACGGCTCGCCATCACCGACGTACTTGTAGAAAGCACCTTCCACGTCGAACACGCCGGAGGCCGCCAAATTCTTCTCGAACAGGAGGTCCGCGAGGAACATCCCGTAGTCCGTGAGGGCTCCACCGGCGGCTGGCTTGATGCTACCGTCGCCGTTCTTTTGGTACTGACCGCCGACGCCGATGGCGAGGACGTCTTTACCGTAATACGTGCTGCTTCCGTAGTAGCCGGGCTCACCGCTGAGCAAGCTCAACGCGAGGCGACCGCTGACGAGCGGCTTGTTTGCGGCGTCATGAAGGTTGTAAACACCCAGGTAGTACTTGAAGAGCCCTTCGTTGAACCCACCCCAGATGGTGGCACCGTCGTTGCGGCCTGAAGGGCCTTCCTTCGGACCGACAACGGCATAGGCATTGGCGAAGCTCTGCGGCCCCAGCTTGAGCGGATAGATCCAAGGAGCCGTGAAGTAAGGTCCGCTGAAGTTCGAGCGGTCCGACGCGACGAGCATGCGACCGACCCAGAGATTGAACGCGGGGTCTGGCTCGAACTGAGCGATCAGATCGAGGATGCTGGCAGTACCGTTGATTGAACCACCACCGGGGGTGAAGGAGTTACCGTCACCAGCGCCGTAGTTGGCAACCAGGTTCGCCGTCCAAGCGACGGATTTACGCATCTGATTGCTGAAATGCACCTCGAGCTCGCCGCCCATGCCGAGGCCATTGAGTTTCTTCGGATTCGATGCGCTTTGCAGGGCGAAGCCGGTGCGACTCCAAATGCCCATGTCGATGTGCTTGTACTTCTCAGCCATCGGATCTGGCGGCGGCACGGAGGGAGGCGCCGGCGGAGTTTCCGAAGCGGGCGGGGTGACGACCGCGGGCGCCGGTTCCGGCATTGGCGCCGGGGCCGCTGCGGGGGGGGGCGGCGCGGCCGGCAGTGGTGCGGGCGCGGCGGCCACCGGCGGGGGCGCGGCCGCGGGAGGCGCCGCGGCTTGCGCAGACGAGAGACCCGCATAGAGCGAAGGCAGCGCCGTCGCGGCGATCACGAGCGATCGCTTCGCAAAGCTATTTCGAAAGTTCGCTTTCATATTTTCTCCTAATCAGTTTCCAACCAAAATTGAGCGATATGCGTCGGGGCACACGCCGCCTCTGCCAGTGCCAACTCGTGTACATTGAGCAATATGAACAACGTGTTTCAGGCGAAGTAACTCGCGCAGAAGAAACCGGTGACCTCAGTGTTTCCGAATTCACTTCGAATGCGTCGCGCGGACACCACTGTTGATCTCAGCAATTTCTGACAATCCAAGAGGGCGTGGTGCGCGTCGTCCGCCCGCACTGCCGCGTTGTTCGTGTTGCGTAGGGCACTCCCGCGCGCACGATTTCCAGCCGGATACGGCCAATTGGTCGGGGCATGCGTTGCGCTGTCGTGCGGTGCGGAATGGTTCGCCATCGTTTTAGGAGAGCGCTGCGAGGATCTTCTTCGAATCAGAGACCCAACCGAAGATGCCGCCCTGCGCTTTGATCATGCGCAGCCCCATCTCGTGGAATTCCGGAAAGTACGAGCCGCAACAGTCCCCGGGCACGATGCAACGAAAGCCGCGATCATTCGCCTCGCGCACGGTCGTGTGCACGCAGACTTCCGTGGTTACGCCGCACACGATCAAGCTCTCGATGCCCCTGTGCATGAGGATCGAATACAGATCCGTCGCGTAAAATGCGCCTTTTCCAGGCTTATCGATGATTGGCTCCCCAGCCAACGGATACAGCTCCGGAATGATGTCATGACCCGCTTCACCACGGATCAGGATGCGACCCATGGGGCCCGGCGCTCCAATGCGCAGACGGGGGTCCCCGCGTTCGAGCTTCGCTTTGGGTGCATCACTCAGATCTGGACGGTGGCCCTCACGAGTGTGGATGACGAGCATGTTCCGTTTTCGCACGCCCGCGAGTAGCGCCTTGATCGGAGCGACGGCAGCACCCAAGAGCGAGACGTCGTTACCCAACGACTCACCGAAGCCGCCGGGCTCCAAGAAGTCTCGCTGCATGTCGATCACGATCACCGCCGTGCGTTCGGGGTTGATCGGAATGCCTTCTGGTTCGGCGTCGATAATGGTGGCCATCCGTAAAAGCCCGCTTTCCCGCGGCCCTTGAGCGCGCGCTTCCTGCGAATCCCGAGTGAAGTTAGTGGCCCGTCGTTTCGGTGGCTTTTCGGCGCTGTAAACTGTCCTCGCGTTGCGCACCAAAATCGCACTTAGCGAGGCGAAGCGCGCTGTTTTCACGCTCGGAGCGCGCTGTTTTCGGCATCACTAGGCTTTACGAGCTAGACGCAGATCCGCTATCGACACCCGAGCCTCCCGATGGAAACGCGCACGTGGCCCGCTACGTCGATTGGCGTTGAGCGGCCGCAAAGCCAGCAGCTTGCTGGTCGATTCGCGAGCTGACCGTCGGGGCGCAGTCCACACCGTCTCAAGTGTGCACGACTCGAACAGACAAAAGGCGTACGTCGTGGCGAACGGCCACGGTGAGCCAGAGCGCACCACGCAGAACCGTGCGGATTCTCGGTGAGTTTCGGTTTTCTGCGATTGCGCTCGCTGGCATCGAGTTTGCGTTAGGGGGCGCCATAGGGAGACCCCACGACCATGAATTCAAAGCACAAGACCAAGCGCTCCGCGAACGCGGGGAGCACTGTCCGCCGCGCTGTCCGCCTCGTTCGTGACGCCGTTGTCGGCGGGCAGACCGCGATCGACCTCTTGAAAAGCCAGCATGAAGAGGTGAAGGCCCTGTTCAAGAAAATCGAGAAGGCGGCCGCCCGACGCCAGAAAAACAAGCTGTTCGACGAGCTGGCGAGCAAGCTGGTCGGCCATGACGCCATCGAACGCGAGATCTTCTATCCAGCATGCCAGAAAGCCATGGGTATGACGGATTTGCTGGGCGAAGCACTGGTAGAGCATGGCGTCGTTGAATTCAGCTTGTTTCAAGCCGACCAGGCACGCCAAGCCAAAGACTTTTCCTTCAAGTGCCAAGTGCTGAGCGAGCTCGTCGAGCACCACGTCAAAGAAGAGGAGCAGGACTTCTTCCCGAGGGTCAAAAAAGCCCTCGGCAAAGACAAGCTCACACAGCTCGGAGCGCACATGAAAGCGCGCTTCGACGAGACTCAAGCAGCCGACTTCCGCGCGCCTCTACGCAAGAATTTGAATCAGGTTTTGGCGGGTGTCCTGAAACCGACCAAGCGCCGCCCCAGCACACGTAAAGCCGCATGACTCTCGGTTCGGGTTCGTCGACAAGCTGACGCGCCCGAACTCAGTCTCGCGCCTCGACCCGCTCGCGATGGGTGCGCTTCACGCGGCTGTAACCCCCAACGTCATCGCGGGTGATGTACGACCAGAGCGTCTTCGTCCACGAGCTGTGGTGGAAGAGCGAGTCGTAGTACTCCGGGGCGAGCCTGCGAAGCTGGGGCAAGCGCGAACCAGGGATGTACGGGAAATCATGATGCTCGTTGTGGTAGCCCACGTTGAACGTCAGATGATTCAACGGACCGTAATACGAATACGTCTCCTGCCCTTCACGAAACACGTAGTGCTCGGAAATGTAGTGCCCGGCCACCGGGTGCAGCCCCATGACGATCAGCGAGCTGATGGGCAGGTACGCGAGCGCTTTGCCACCCCAGAAATACAAGATCAGACCGTTGAACACGAATTGAAGCGCAAGGTTTCCAAGCTCCGCCGCGCTCGGGCGCTTGGGGTGCACGAACAACGGGCGCAATGCGTACGCAAAGCCCTGGCCAATCACCCACAGCAACTTGCGCACGGGCCCGCCCAGTAGCCGCGCCTCGCGCTCGGTAGGCAGATCCGTGTCCGTACCCTCTTCACCTTGATGCACGTGATGCAGCAGGTGGTAGT
>JBDTJC010000244.1:0-15217 GCA_039936055.1 Polyangiaceae bacterium
CGCATCGCTTGGCGATAGCGGTTCTTGCGGCCTCCGAAAAAGCCTTCGACCTGGTCCAGTACGCGCTTGTGACGGCGGCGGGGCGAGGGACCTCGTTTGACGCGGGACATACTAAATTCTCCTGAACTTTCGGCTTAGCTCACCGCTCACCCGTAGGGGAGCATAATCTTGATGCGGCCTTCGAGAGCCGGATCGACCATGTCGTTGTCACGCAGGCGACGACGGCGCTTGCGCGACTTGCCGATCATCCCGTGCTGGGCGTTGCCCTTGGAGCGGCGGATGCGACCGGTACCGGTCACTTTAAAGCGCTTCGAAGCCGCTTTGTTGGTCTTCATCTTCGGCATGGGATTCGACTCCGAGAAGCGACGGTGTTTCCACCTTCGCAAAGCCGGCGTGCGGAGAACCGCAAAAGGGGCCGGGGGGCGGACTTATGGACGAACCTTAGATGCTCGTCAAGCCTTCGCCGCCGCTGGATTCGTGTTTCCATCGGCGGCGTATCCACTCCTAGCTCCGGTCAGCCGGCAAGCCGGGTTTTTCGCGGGTTGCCGGCGCGGGGGTCTCGCCTCGGCTCATTGTTCCGGGATGCACATCCGATAACGCTGGAGGCGCAATGGGGTCGGAATTGGGAGCCTGGGGCGGGGGGCTGCGCTTCGCCGGCTTGACCAGTAACGACGGGCACGTGACGACGCCTAGCCAGCCCCTAGTCGAGCCAAAGCATGCGCGGCCATGGCCCGGAACGATACCATGGAACCCCGAGGGTTTTTTCGGCTTCCGGTTTTTAGCGGCGGGCGCGCGCAGGCGTGTGGTAAGGGCGCTGATCGATGCCGCGTCGGAACGATATCCGCAAGATTCTGCTTCTTGGTTCTGGCCCGATCGTCATCGGGCAGGCCTGCGAATTCGACTACTCCGGAACCCAGGGTGCCAAGGCGCTCACTGGGCTCGGGTACGACGTCGTGCTCGTCAATTCGAACCCCGCGACGATCATGACCGACCCCGAGTTGGTCCGTCGCACTTACGTCGAGCCGCTCACCGTCGAAACGGTGTCGGCGATCATCGAGCGCGAGCGCCCCGATGCGCTGCTGCCGACCCTCGGCGGGCAGACGGCGCTCAATCTTGCGCTGGAGCTACACGACAAGGGTGTGCTCTCGAAGCACGGCGTGCGCCTGATCGGCGCGCAGGTCGACGCGATCCGCAAAGCTGAGGACCGCATCCTGTTCAAGGATGCGATGACCGCGATCGGTTTGGAATCCCCGGTCTCCGCACATTGCGAGAACTTGAGCGAGGCGCTCGCGGTCGTGGAAAAGACGGGCTACCCCGTGATCCTGCGCCCCAGCTTCACGATGGGCGGTTCGGGCGGCGCGGTCGTGGAGAACGCCGACGAGCTCGGTCCGAAGCTCGACTGGGCTCTGCTGCAATCGCCCACGCATCAGGTGCTGGTCGAAGAGAGCTTGATCGGTTGGAAAGAGTACGAGCTCGAAGTGATCCGCGACTCCGCGGACAATTTCATCGTCATCTGCTCGATCGAAAACCTCGATCCGATGGGCGTGCACACCGGTGATTCGATCACGGTCGCGCCCGCGATGACGCTGACTGACCGCGAATTTCAGCGCCTGCGCGACGCCTCGCGCGCCGTCATGACCGAGATCGGTGTCGAGACCGGCGGCTCGAACGTGCAGTTCGCGATCGACCCCAAGACCGGGCGCGTGCTCGTGATCGAGATGAATCCGCGCGTGTCGCGGTCCAGTGCCCTGGCCTCGAAGGCAACCGGTTACCCGATCGCGAAGATCGCGGCCAAGCTGGCCGTGGGCTTCACGCTCGACGAGCTCGAGAACGACATCACCGGCACGAGCGCCGCGTTCGAGCCGACCATCGACTACGTGATCGTGAAGTGGCCCCGCTTCGCGTTCGAGAAATTCCCGGGCTCGGACGCCCGTCTCGGTACGCAAATGAAGAGCGTCGGCGAAGCGATGTCGATCGGTCGCACGTTTCCTGAAGCCTTGCAGAAGGCGGCGCGCTCGCTCGAAACCGGCAAAGCCGGCTTTGTCAGCCTGTTCGATCGCATCGATTACCGCAGCCTCAAGTTCTCGCCCGACGTGACGCGTGACTTGGCGCACGACGCGCCGCCGTTGGCCAAGCCGAAGCCCACGTTACCGCCGCCCGTCGGCGACGAGCTATGGGGCGCGCTCGAAAAAGCCGTGCGCGTTCCGACGGCAGAACGGCTGTTTTATGTGGGCGATGCGCTTCGCCACGGCATCTCTACTGAGCGCCTGAACAAGATCACGGGCATCGACCCTTGGTTCTTGGCTCAGCTGGAGCGCATCGTGAAGCAGGAGCAAAAGATCAAGAGCGCACCCGCGCTGGACGCGGACTTGCTGCGCGAGAGCAAGCGCCTCGGCTTCAGTGACGTGCAGCTGGGAGCGCTGCGTGACATTGCGCCCGAAGAGATCTTCAAGCTGCGCGACAAGCTCGGCGTGCGCGCCGTGTTTGCGCGCGTCGATACCTGCGCGGCCGAGTTCCCCGCCAAGACCCCGTACCTGTACTCCACGTACGAGACCGAATCCGAAGCGGACGTTTCGGACAAGAAGAAGGTCATCATCTTGGGTGGCGGCCCGAACCGCATCGGTCAGGGTATCGAATTCGACTATTGCTGCTGCCATGCCGTCTTCGCTCTGCGTGAGCTCGGGCTCGAGACGATCATGGTGAACTGCAATCCGGAGACGGTGTCGACCGACTACGACACTTCGGATCGCCTGTATTTCGAGCCCCTCACCCTCGAAGACGTGCTCGCGATCTGCCGCGAGGAAGCGTCCAAGGGTGAGCTGCTCGGCGTGATTGTGCAGTTCGGCGGGCAAACGCCGCTGAAGTTGAGCGTGGCGCTCGAACGTGCAGGCATCAAGCTCTTGGGCACCACGGCCGATGCGATCGACCGCGCCGAAGACCGCGAGCGCTTCGATGCGTTGCTCACGAAGTTGAGTTTGAAGCGGCCGCGTGCCGGCATCGCTCGGTCGATCGAAGAGGCGCGTAAGATCGTGACCGAGATCGGCTTCCCGGTATTGGTCCGGCCCAGCTATGTGCTGGGTGGCCGCGCGATGATGACCTGCTGGTCAGATGCGGAACTCGACGCCTATGTGCAGCTCGCCATCGACGCTGCCCGCGAAGAAGGCGGCTCGCAGGTCCTGCTCATCGATCAGTTCCTCAAGAACGCCACCGAGGTGGACGTGGACGTCGTGTGTGACGGCAAGCGCGCCGTCATCGGCGGCGTGATGCAACACATAGAAGAAGCTGGCGTGCACTCGGGTGATTCCACCAGCGTGCTGCCCCCGCACACGCTGGACAGCGAGGTCGTTGCGCGCATCGAGGACGAGGCCAAGAAGCTCGCCTTGGAGCTGAACGTCGTTGGCTTGATGAACGTACAATTCGCCGTGAAAGACCGGGAAGTGTACGTGCTTGAGGTCAACCCGCGCGCCTCCCGCACGGTACCCTTCGTGGCCAAAGCAACGGGCCGCCCGTTAGCCAAGATCGCCGCTAAGGTCATGGTCGGGAAAACGTTGGACGAGCTCAACATCTTCGATCGCGCGTTGCCGATGCACGTGGCGGTCAAAGAGTCGGTGTTCCCGTTTCAAAAGTTCCCCGGCGTCGACACCATCCTCGGTCCGGAGATGCGCTCCACCGGGGAAGTGATGGGCATCGCCGGCAGCTTTGCGCTCGCGTTCAGCAAGTCCCTCGCGGCTTCCAGCGTGCGCCTACCGGATCATGGCGTCGCCTTCATCAGCGTGAAGGATGACGACAAAGAAATCGCCTGTCAGGTCGCGCGCCGACTGCGCAATCTCGGTTTCTCGATCATGGCCACGGGCGGCACGGCAACGGCAATTGCTCGTTCGCGGATCCCGGTAGAGCGCGTGAACAAGGTACTGGAAGGCTCGCCCCATGTAGTGGACGCGATTCACGAGGCGCGCGTGCAGCTCGTGATCAACACGACGCAGGGCGCCAAGGCCATCGCCGACAGCTACTCGATTCGTCGTAACGCGCTCCTCTCCAACGTGCCGTACTTCACGACGATGGCCGCGGGCGCCGCAGCGGTGGATGCGCTGGAGGTGGGCTCGCTCTTGGCCAAGCGTGGGGAGCTCGTGAAGAGCCTCCAAGAATGGCACGCGCGTTCCGCTGAGGGCGAATAAAACTGAGTAATTGCAGATGGTTAGGTAACACGCGCTCGCGCGCTCGGCCTTTGCTACACTGCGCCGGTGCGCCACCGCTATCCCTTCGATGCTTTGCATTGGCTGCGTCACAAGCGCGTCGATCAGCGAGCGTCTATCGTGCGCGAGAGCTCGGCCCGTACCGCGCAGGCAGCGCGGGCCGAGCTGCGCGCTACTGCGGAGCGCGCCAGCACCGAGCAGGCTATCGCGGACGTGGCAAGTGCCGAGCAGGCCCGCCTGAGTGACGGCTTGATGCGCGCAGGCGAGCTGCAGGTCGTGGGTGATTGGCGCAAGGGAGCGGATGCGGAGCTGCGCGTCACTGCCGAGCGCGAGCAGCGCGCCCGTGAAGCGCACGTCAGTCAGGTTGCCTCGGAGGCTCAGGCGCGCCGAGACCTCGGCACCGCGAGCAACGAAGCGAAGGTCATTGCCACTCATCGTGGCTCCTTTCGGCTGGCTCGCGCCGCAGCAGAGGAGCGTTCTGAAGAAGAGGCTGCTGCCGAGCAATGGACCGCCAGTCACTTTCCCGCGCGTCGTGGCTAATGTTCTCCGGTAAATTGGGTTGGGCAGCGATCCCGCTGGCAGCGTTGCTCGTGTACTGCGAAGCACGCCAGGTCCCCGAAGGTCCGTCCGCGAAGGCGCCCCCGTTTCGCGTTGCGCCTGCTGCTGCGGCTAGCGCGGCAGTGCCCAGCGCGGTGTTCTCGCTGACTGAATTTCGTCCGCTGCTGACGCTGCCGAGCCTGGCGAGCGTTGCCTCGCTGGTCGAGATGAGCACGCCCGCGGCAGCGGCGCATGAATTGGAAAGCATTCTGGAAAAGTCGCCGCCACCGCCGGACGAGCGCTTTCGGTACGACTTTCTGCTGGGGCGGCTGTACGAGCAGGATTCGCAGTTCGCGCCCGCGTTGGCCGCCTATGCGCGTGTCAGTGCCGGGAACTCATCGCTGACGAGTTACGCACGCATCGCGGAAGCGCGTGCCCTGTTGGCGCTGGGCCGAACCAAGGAGGTGGAGGCGCGAGTCGCACTCGTTCCGGATGAAGAACCCGCGGCGCGTCTCAAGTGGCCCGTGTTGGCCGAGGCCGCGCGCTTGCGAGGGGATCGCAGCGCTGCGATTGCTGCCTACGGTCACGTGCTGACGAACCTTTCGCCAGGTAGTGAGCGCGCCGACAACGAACTGCGGCTTGCAATTTTGCTGCTCGAGCCCGGCCCAGCAGGCGCGGACCGCTCGCCAGATCTGCTCCAAGCGTTGGACCTGTCTCGGCACATTCAAAACGAATTGAGCGCGTCCCGCGCGACACTGAGCGCGGCGCAAGCCCTCGAGGGTCGCGCGCTCGCGGCGCTGCCGGAGCCAAGCCGGGACGAACACACCGCGCGCAGCAGTGCTGAACGCCTCGAACAGGCGCGCGCGCTGTTCGACGCACGTCGCTTCACGGACGCGCGTGCCGCCGTAGACGAGACGCTGAGCGCGTTGACGGACACCGAGCGCAAGGGCGCGACGGGCTGTGAATTACAGTTTTTGCTGGGGAAAGCGCTGTCTTCTCTGCGCTCCTACGATCGCGCGGGGGAGGTGCTCGAGGCGCTCTTGAACCAATGCTCCGACCCGGATTTGCGGGCGCGCGCGCAATTCTTGGCGGGCAAGGCGGCTGCTAGTGACGGCCAGCACATGCTCGCTGTGAAGCGCTTCGCCGCCCTTGAGCAAGAGGCACCCACGAACTCGCTCGCTGATGACGCGCGCCTGTACGGAGCGCTGTCGTACCTGGAGCTGGGTGTCGAGGCGCGCTTCACGGAGCTGCTCAGCGCGCTGCCTGACGACTATCCCGACGGGGACATGGTCGTGGAAGGTTCCTTCAGGTTAGCGTTGCGTCGCCTGGACAAGCAAGACTTCCAGGGCGCGGCGCGCGTGCTTGAGCGCGTGCTCGATAACAAATACAGCACGACTGCGCGGGCGGCGGATTTTGCTGGCCGCGAGCGCTATTTTCACGCTCGTGCCATTGCTGCTACCGGTGAAACGGAGCGTGCTCTCGCGGAGTATGAGGCGTTGATTCGCGATCTGCCGCTGTCGTACTACATGCTGTGTGCGTACAGCACGCTCGCGACCACGGATGCTGCGCGCGCCAAGGCGGCGTTGGCCTCGGCGCTCTCGTCCGTGCCGAGCGCGCCCGTCGTGGTCACGAATCGCCCAGAGTTTTCGGGCCCGGGATTCAGCCGCGCTTTGGAGCTGTTCGGGGTGGGGGATCTCGACGACGGCGCGCGCGAACTCGACGCGCTCGGCCTTGCGGACAGTTCGCGTCCCGAGATCTTGTGGGGGCTTTCGAAGCTGTATGCCCAAGCCGGGTCGGTGAAGTTATCGCACGCGGCGGCGCGCCGCGCGCTCTCGGCGGCGCCCTCGAATTGGCCGGCGGATGACTGGGTGGCTGCTTGGAAGCTCGCTTTCCCAGCGCCCTATCACGACATCGTCGAGCGCGAGGCCAAGCGCACCGCGCAAAGCCCGTCTCTGATCTACGCCATCATGCGTGAGGAGTCCGCGTTCGATCCGGACGCGGAGAGCCCCGCGAATGCCTACGGTCTGATGCAATTGATCCTGCCCACGGCGAAGACGATGGCGCGCCCGCTCGGTTTACCCTCGGACCGCGCGTCCCTGAAACGACCGAGCGTTAACGTGGCGCTCGGTTCGAGCGTACTCGCCAAATACGCCGCCGCATTCCCCGAGAACGCGCTGCTCGCCATTCCCGCGTACAACGCAGGCCCAAACAACCCCAAACGCTGGCTGCGCGAGCGTCCCACCGCCGACTTCGACATCTGGGTCGAGCTGATCCCGTTCGTCGAAACCCGGCGCTACATCAAGCGCGTGCTCTCGAGCCGCGCCGCATACGCATTCCTCTATCAGCGGGACGCCTTCGCGAGCTTCGCGAAGTTGCCCAACAAGGTTCAGTGATTTGCCGTGACGGTTGACGCCTCGTGCGGCCGGCACGAGCGTTCGTTCCATGGCCCGAACCCCGTCTCGCATGCTCGCACTCGGCACTCCGATGCCGGAATTCTCATTGCCGGATACGGTCCGCGGAACGTTGGTCGCCTCGTCGACACTGCTGGGCAAGCCCTCGGTGGTGTTCTTCATCTGCAACCATTGTCCATTCGTGAAGCACATCCGCGCGGGCATCGCTGACTTCGGGCGTTTCTGTCAGGAACGCGGCGCGGCAATGGTTGCGGTGAGCTCCAACGACGCGACCGCGTACCCCGCGGATGCGCCGCCCGCGATGGCCGTCGAAGCGAAGGAAGCAGGTTACGTCTTTCCGTACCTGTTCGACGAATCGCAAGCCGTGGCGCGCGCGTTCGACGCGGCCTGCACGCCGGATCTGTACATCTTCGACACGCACGGCAAGTTGGCCTATCGCGGACAATTCGACGGCGCTCGTCCTCAGAACGACGTTCCCGTCACTGGCGCCGACGCAAAAGCCGCGATCGACGCGCTGCTCGCCGGCAAATCGCCGTCCGAGGTTCAGATCCCGAGCATCGGCTGCAACATCAAGTGGAAGCAGTCCTGACTCGCGTCGCTCCTTCCGAGCTGATTTCAGGCTCGCGCAGCTAAACGCGTCGGAGCGCTTCCGCCGCCGGCCATGTCGCGGGCGACGCGTCGCCAATCTTCCAACTGATGGGCGACACCGAGCGTGCGCAGATAGTTCATGTCAAGCGCGATGGTGCGCGCCGGCACTTCATCCAACGCCTGCACTTCAGGGTTCACTGAAAGCAGGTTGGCGACGTACAACGCGGCGCTAGCGTCGAAGGTACGCGCGCCCGCCACGGGCTCCAAGTGGCGGGCCACGGCTTGCACAATCTTTGGCGGCAAGCCCCACAGCCCGAGCAAATACCCGCCTGCTTCAGCGTGCGTAGCGCCAAATAGCTCGATCTCGGCTTCATACAAGGGCTGCTTGGAACGGGTGCTGGTGGACAGCGCGATCCCGAAGCGTTGCGGAGCGCGTGCGGCGAAAATTAACTGTCCGACGTCTTGCAGCATGCCGGCGATCATCACGGTTTCGCCGCCGGACTCGTAGCCGAGGAGCCGCTTTGCTAGCTGCGCCGCGGCGAGGGAACGCTTCTGCAGGGCGTCGATCGAGAAATCCGGGATCGCCTGCGA
The DNA here is from genome assembly GCA_039936055.1 of Polyangiaceae bacterium. Lineage (GTDB taxonomy): Bacteria > Myxococcota_A > Polyangia > Polyangiales > Polyangiaceae > PMG-095. Next base: position 8,321 of record JBDTJC010000244.1, read on the forward strand.
AACCGGGAACATCTTCGACACTTCGATGGATAGCACTATGGCCTTGATGACCTCGATGCCCAAGAACGCCACCGCAGCGCCGATGGAACTCACCTGGCGCGGCAGGCCGTACAGGCCCGAGCTGACCAGTTGAATCACCCGCGCCGAGATGGCGACGTCGCGCTCCACGATGTCAGCGACGGTGCGCGAGCTCGCGTGCGGGTTACTGAGCGCGTTGGTGATCTCTACGTACGTGCGCGGAGCCGAGGGCAGCTCGTTACTTTTGCCGACCATCTGCCGAAGCTCGGGTCGGGTAAGGATGCTGCGAATGCCGCAGGCGTTGTCCAACGTGGTTTTCAGCAGTTGTGCGTCACACGGCTTGGCAATGAATTGATGCGCCAATGGGAGCGCCGTGCGCAAGATGTCCAGCCCCGTGTTGCCGGATAGCAAGATGCGGACGACGCCTGGGTTGGTCTCTTGCACGCGGCGCAACAAGGATGGCCCGCTCATGCGTGGCATGTGCGCATCGACCAGGATCACGTCGAACGGCGCTTGCGCGAGTCGCGCGAGCGCTGCCTCACCGTCACTCACGAAATGCATTTCCCAGCCCGACTCTTGCGCGTGGCGCTTGAGGACGCGCTCGACGCTGCGCAGGATCAACTCGTCGTCGTCGACGAACAGAATGCGTCGGATGTCGGCGCTGCGCTGACTGCTACGTCGCTCGGAGGTAGGCGGGATCTGGCTTGTTGCTGCTGACATTGCCCCTGACATGAAAGGAACGGCTGGCGCGACAGGAGCTTGAATAGAAGCGTCTCATTCGGGGCCGGCACGTTGCGATTTTGCTGCGCCGCCGATGCGTCTTTCGTTTAACCTGAACGAAAGTTGCTGAAAGTCCTTCGCTTTGTTCTGGGAGTCACGCTTCCCCTAGTTATTTTCGGATTGCCGCTCGCCGCGCGCGAGCCCGTGCCGCCGACCTTTCCCGTGGTCGACCTACACGTGGACCTTTCGTATCAGTTCAACTTCAAGGGCAAGGCCTTCGCTGCGAGTTCTGGTCAATTCTCGACGCAGGCGCTGCAACGCGGCGGGGTCGCGGGTGTAGTGCTGCCGTTGTTCATCCCACGCGATGTGTCGCCGGATGGCCCGCGCGTTGAAGACCTTGAGCGTTCCTACTCGCGCGTCAGCCGAGCGCTGCTGCGCACGCCACCGTTTGCACCTGCAGGTTGCACGGAGAGTGCCGGCCACGTACGTACGTTCTTCGCGTTCGAAGGGGCGGGGCCGCTGGCCAATGATCCGAGCTCGCTCAACTTGTGGGCGAGTCGGGGGCTGCGCATTGTCGGCTTGGTGCACACATATGCCAATGACCTGGCTAGTTCGTCCGGTGACGCTGAGCCCAAAGCCTACGGTCTCACTGAGCGCGGGCGCGCCTTCGCGCGGCGCGCGTTCGAACTCGGTCTCGTGGTGGATGTTTCACACTCATCCGATCGCACAGTCAGTGACGTGCTGCTCTTGGCTACGGAGCTGCACGGTGTCGTGGTGGCGACGCACTCGAATTCGCGCGCGCTGGCTTTTCACCCACGAAATCTGACCGATGAGCAATTGCGCGGCATCGCCGCGACTGGCGGCGTCATCGGAGTGAACTTTCATGGGCCGTTCTTGGCGCGCGGACGACGCGCCACTTTGAGCGACGTGGTCGCGCACGTTCAGCACATGACCCAGGTCGCGGGTATCGATCACGTTGCGATCGGTTCCGACTTCGAGGGCGACATCCGGCCCCCTAGCGAATTGGCGGATGCCAGCCATTTTCCCCGCCTGAGCGCCGCCTTGAGCGCCGCCGGCTTCGACGCCGGCGCCATCCGTAAGATTTTCGCGGACAACGCGCTGCGCGTGCTGTGTCCCTGACGCGCTTCAGGTTGTTTTGATCAGGCCGCCGTCGATCACGAAGTTGCTGCCGGTCACGTTACCGGTACGCTCGGAGGCGAGCATTACCACTAGTGTTGCAACCTCCTCAGGGGTCGTGAAGCGCTTCGTGGCGAAGCCGCCAATGCTAGCCACAACTGCATCGCGAGCGCTGCTGGGGTCGGTGCCCGTTGCTTTCGCCACCGTGTCAGCAACGCCACCCGCGCCAAACCACAAGTCAGTGCTGACGGGGCCAGGCGAGACCGCGTTGACTCGAATCCCGCGCGGTCCGAACTCCTGCGACAACGTTTTGGTCAAGTTGACGAGCGCGGCTTTGGCGGCGCCGTAGTCGATGGTGCCGGCGTCGGGCTGGAAGAAAGCGTTGACGGAAGCCACACTGACGATCGCGCCGCCGTCTTGCTTGAGCATCTGCGTTATTGCCGCGCGCGTCGCGCGCAGCGCGGAGTAGAAGTTCATGTTCATGCCCCACTCGAACTCCTCGTCGCTCGTGCCGAGGAAGCCCTGGAGGCGAAGCCTCACCGCACCCATGTTGTTGACCAAGGCATCGACGCGGCCGTGGGTGTCGATTGCGCGCTGAACGAGCTCCGCCGGGCCAGTGGCAGTGCTCAGGTCCAGCGCAACGGGGGTAACGCAAGCCAGCCCTTCTAGGCTTTTAGTGCTACGCGCGCCCGCTACGACCAACGCTCCTTCGGCTACCAGCGCCTGCACAATGGCGAGCCCGATGCCTCTACTCGCGCCCGTAACGACCGCGATCTTTCCGGCAAGTTTGAGATCCATGACAGTAGCTCCTGAGCGGTCTGAGGTTCTGCGACTTTACAGCGCGGACCGGCCTTGATAGAGCGAAAAATCCATGGCCACGCTCGAAGCCCGCTGTCTCGACGCTTTTCCCACTTGGCTCCGCTCGCTTTCCGAGGACGCCCGCGCTTTGGCGTCGGTACTCGAGGCCGGCGGTCCGGCGATCGCGGAGCGGCGCGCCACGGCTGCCTTGAACTACTTGTTCAAGTCGCTCGATCTGATCCCCGACGGCTTGGAAGATCTCGGTTTCATCGACGACGCATTCGTGGTGCGCGCGGCGGCTGAGACCGTGAAGCTCGAAGCGGCTGAAACGCTAGTCGCCGATTCGACCGGCACCTTGGCGCGGCTGGCCGAGGAAGCGGCGCTCGTGCATGAGTTCCTGGGCACGGAGTACGCTCGCCTCGTGAAGTACGTCGCGGGTCTGGATCAAAGCTCGGCGCGTGGTCGCACCGTCAACGCGATCCTCGGTGACCCCGCGGTGCGCGCTGATTTCGTGCGCGAAGTGCGCGAATGGGCCGATGGCTATGTCGCGCCGAGCTTCACGCGCGACGAGCGCAATCTGGTGAAGCTGAAGTCGTTTTTGCTCGCAAAATTGCCGGCGTAAGACCGGATTTTAGGCATTGCCGAGCAGCGCCGCGGCTTTTTCGCCGAGTGCGCTTTGGGGCGTGTACACGTCCGGCTCGCGCAATTCGAACGAGTTGAGCGGCTCTAGGCCGTCCAACGCGAGTTCGAGATCCAGTGCGAGCTCAAGCGCTGAGGCGTAGCGATTCGCGGGGTTCTTGCGCATCGCTTTGAGCACGATATTTTCAAGCACTGGCTCGAGCTCATCACACAGCCAAGAGGGTGGCGGCGTCGGGGAGAATAGCTGATGGCGCAGTAGCGTCGCGCTGACCTTGAGGTCGAAGGGCAGCTGACCGGTCAACATGCGGAACATCACGGCGCCCAGTGCATAAACGTCCGAGCGAGCATCGACCGGGTCCCCCAGCACTTGTTCCGGAGCCATGTACTGCGCGGTACCACGGATCGCGTGCAGCTCGCCGACTACGCCTTGGCCCTCGACTTCGGCCAGGCCGAAATCCAAGATCTTCAGGCCTTTCGCGGCGTTCGTCGACGTCAGGAACAGGTTATCGGGCTTGATGTCGCAGTGCACGATGCCCATCGAATGCAGCGCGGACAGACCAGCCGCAGCTTGGGCGGCAAGGGAGAGCACGGCGCGGCTCGGCAGCTGTGGTTTGCGCCCCAATAGGTCAGCCATCAGTTCGCCGCGTAGCACCTCCATCACCATGTACGGCGTTCCGGGGCTCGGGTCGCGCACGGCCAGGGTCTTGACCACGTTCTCGTGCTTGACGGCCAACGCCGCGCGCGAGCCAATCAGGAAGTGCCCGCGCAGCACCTCGCAACGCGCTGCCTCGTCCGTCAGGATCTTGATGACGACTTCTGCCTCGCTCACTTGATCCCAGCCCACGTACACCTTGGAAGTACCCCCCCTATCCAAGTAGCGATCGATCGAGTACCGCCCCGCGAGCAACGGCGCGCGCGGTCTGGGCTTCGACTTTGGCGCGGCCTCGGACGAGATCGGCGTGACGCGAATCCCGCGCGTGCGTTCCGAGAGTTGCTCCTGAGGCAGGGGGTGCGACGACAGGGCAGGCATACAGGTCCACCACTGGTAGACACCAAAGGGGCCCCTAGACCCAAATTTCTTGCGGTTTTGCCTCAGCCGCGGGCCCGAGCCGCCCACGCAAAGCTGGAAAAACCTGCGATTAGCCCTAGGCCGCCGAGCGGCGTCACGGTGCCAAGCACGCGCGGGGCTCCCAGTGCCAGTGCATACAGGCTGGCCGAGAATAGGCTGCTGCCGAGCAAAAGCAGGAACCCAGGCAGTGAGCTCGACCCACGCTGCCGCTGGAATAGACCAAAGCCCAGCATGCCGAGCGCCCCGACGAACCAATACCGGGTCGCGGTTTCCCAAAGCGCGAGCCCCGCTTCACCCACGCTGCCGCGCAGCGCGTGAGCGCCGAACGCACCCAGCAAGACGCCGACCGCGGCGAACGCCGCCCCGATGCTGATGAAGTTCGCTTTCATGTCCCTGGCGGCAGATTAACCCAAGCGTCGTCGCCGTCGAGGTCTACCGGGAACGACTCGAGCGCTTTGCCCAAACAGGGCCCGTGATCGCACACGCCATCGGCGACGCGGAACAGCGCACCGTGGTTCTTGCAATAAATGCGATCCACGTCGGCGGCGTAGAAGCGCCCGTCACCCAAATCCAAATCCACCGCCCAGTGCGGGCAGCGATTCAAGTACGCGACGCAGCCCGCTCCGTGGCGGAGCAAGAAGACTTCGAGCGCTTCGCCTTCACGCTCGAATTGGAAGCGCGCAGAATCGCCGATCGCAAGGCGCACTGCGCCTGCGATGCGAAGCCGTCGCTGATTCACGCTTCAGTGTTGCGCGACGGGCCCGGAGTCAGTTGACTCGCCTCGTGGTCACCAGAGCCCGCGAGCAACTCGGTCATCAGCTCGCGGCATTCCGGTTTGCCCTTGAGGTGCGTCATCAGCACGTTCGAAGCCTCGAGGAAGCTCTTCTCGTACTTGAGCCCTTCGCGAGCGCGTCCGGCTACCTTTTCGCGACCCGTTGCCAAGTCCTCCTCGAGAGCCTCGGCATAGCGGGCGAGCTGACCGCGCAGCTCTTCGATCTGACGACGCAAATCCGCGGCGGACGCTTCGCGGCCAGTGCGCCGCGTTTCGCGAGTCTTCAGCCATTGGCGTTGTGCCTCGACCATGGCGTGTGCCGCTCCGGCCTGCTCGTAGATGGCGCGCGTGCCCACGCCCGCGCGGTCCGCGCGATCCGCGATCGCGACGCGTTCCTCGGCGATTTGCTCGGCGCGACCGAGTTCGCGGCGCGCCGCTTCCTCTTCCTCACCGTAGGCGGCGGCTTCACGCAGGACGCGCGACTCTTCGTGCGCGAGCTCTTCCACTTTGCGGCCAATTTCCGCGCGAAGCGCGCGTCCGCGGCGCTCAAGCGCTTCCAGTTTGCGGGTGTGGCTGGCAACTTCGCCCTCCAGCCCGCTGGCTTTGGCTGCCAGATCCCAAAGCGTGGCTAGCGCTTGTGCGACATCCGGCGCTGCGTTCGCAGACGGGTAGGCACGGGCGACCATGCGCGCGAACAAGCCGGCGCGGCCTGCCCACTCCACCACGCCGGGCGTGCGGGGGGCGGGGGGCGGGGGCGGAGAGGGCGGTTGAGCCTCCCCGCTGCCTTCCTTTTCCCAAGACGCGCTGGGCAGCGAACGCTGCAGCGCTTTCAGCTCTTCGAGCAGATGATGGCCGTCGCGGTAGCGTTTGCGCGGGTCCTTCTCCAGCAGCCGAAGCACGATGCGTTCGGCGACGGGATGGCAATCCTTGCGGATGCTGCTCGGGCGCGGCGCAGGCGCGGTGCGCTGCATCTCCAACAGGCTGTCGCGGTCCCCGGCGCGGAACGGCAATTGGCCGGTCAGCATCTCGAAGAACAGCACACCGAGCGCGTACAAATCCGAATGCGGGCCGGCTTGCTCACCGCGCGCTTGCTCGGGCGACATGTACTCAGGCGTACCGAACACCGCGCCTTTAGGGGCGAGCCGCGGATCATGCGCGAGCGCCGCGAGTCCGAAATCCAGGATCTTGACGAAGTCCTTACGGCCCCCGCGGTGGGTGAGCAGGATATTGTCGCTCTTCAGATCCCGGTGCACGACGCCTAAGTCGTGCGCGCGAGAGAGCGCGGCGCCCATCTGCTCCAGGATGTCTACGCCGCGGTTCAACGGCATGGGACCGTGCGCGAGCTCGGCCGAGAGCGCTACGCCGAGCAGGTACTCCATGACCAGGTACAGCTCACCGTCGTCGGTCTCGCCGATGTCGTGGATGTCGATGATGTGCGCGTGATCGACGCGATTGGCGGCGCGCGCTTCGCGCAGCATCCACGCGCGCAGGTGAGTTTCACCGCGTAGGTCTGGGCGGATCAACTTCACCGCCACGACGCGGTCGATGAGCACGTGTCGTGCGCGGTACACGATGCCCATGCCGCCTTCGCCCACACGGGCTTCTAGGCGGTAGCGCCCGGCAATGACTTTGCCGAGCGCCGGGTCATCGGCTTTCTTTGTGCGAGGCGCCGCCACGGCGGGCTTCTGCGGAGCAGGCTGTGCCATGTTTGTCGTCTAATCCCGATGGGATGGACGGCTGAGAT
>JBDTJC010000245.1:0-26594 GCA_039936055.1 Polyangiaceae bacterium
CGCGGTCGCCGGCGGGGCGGCTTCCGCGTCAGGGGTCAGGGGAGGCGGCGGAGCCGGGGTGCTCATGCGGAGCCCCTCGTAGCACGGGCAGGCGGGCGAGGAGCCAGTCCTAGAATTCGCCGAAAAATCTTAGGACAGCCGTGAGCACGCCCGGAGGAGGCTATCCGCGAGCGCCTTCGCGTTGGCACCGAGCGGAGTGGGACGCGGCGATGGCTCGCGCTAACCTGCGGAAGCTCCTGGGTCAACGCACGCCGTCCCCTTCGGTTGTGCGCGCGTGCTGAGTGTGCCCGCCACCATGCGCTCAAAGAGCGCTTCGAGCTGCTGCTGCACCGCGCCTGACTCTAGCACCCCGAGCGCACGCGCAATCGCTTCGAAGGTCGCAAGCCCACCCGCTTTCGGTTCATGGCGTAGTCGGTAGCGAGTCGGCGAGCCAGGGGCGAGCGTCACACACTCGGCCTGCGCCACGCCCGGGATCCGCCGTGAGGCGCGGCTAGCCTGCCGCCAGTTCCCATCTGGAACGAGCAGGGTCACCGGGCGAGGATCTCGTGCAACGAGCTCAGGCGTCAGCGCCGCAGCGTCGTCGCGGGGAAAGAGCAGTAGCACTCGTCGGCCCGGCACGTGCTCGGCACTCAAATCAAGCGGGGTACCCAGCTCCCCATGTACGCACAAACGGGAACCCTTGAGCGCAAGCAGGGCGAGCGGCCCAGTCGCGGTCGTCCTCGACGCCTCGCGGTGATGCATGATCAGCACGACGCGGGTCAGCAGCTCAAGCTGCGGGATCTCCGCGCACAGGCACAAGGCGCAGTGCATCCTGCACCCGTCACAGCGCGGAGCACGTTTCGAGCGTTGACCCATGAATCGCCTCACTGACCTTTCGCCGCGTTCTGTTGCCTCGCCGAGTGCACCGCGCCGCGCGAGACTCAAATCGGGTAATGGCGATGGCCTGACTGAATGGTGATCCAGCGCTGCTGGGTGAATTGATCGATCGCGGCTTGGCCGCCGAAGCGCCCAAAACCGCTGGCTTTCATGCCGCCGAACGGCATCTGTGGTTCATCGTCCACGGTCGAACTGTTGATGTGACAGATCCCGCTTTCGATGCGCATTGCGAGCGCGTACGCGCGCTCGATGTTGCGGCTGAAGATCGCCGACGAGAGCCCATATTCGCTATCGTTGGCTAGCGCGACGGCTTCGTCATCGCTAGTGAAAGGAATCACGGCCACTACCGGACCGAACGACTCCTGGCGATACAGGAGCATGTCGCGAGTCACGTCGTCGACCACGGTCGGCGGGAACAGCGCGCCTCGGCGAGAGCCGCCGCAGTGCACCACGGCCCCTCGCTGTCGGGCGTCATCGACCAGGCCTTGCACGCGTTCGGCGGCGGCAACCCGGATCATCGGCCCGATTTGCGTCGCCGGATCGAACGGATCGCCCACCTTCAGCGCGTTGGCTTTAGCCAGCAATTTGGCGACGAACTCCGGCCTGACCGAGGCCTGCACCAAGAGCTTCTCGGTCGACATGCAGATCTGGCCCTGATGCATGAACGCGCCGAAACTGGCGGCCGCGGCCGCTTCATCGAGATCGGCATCCTCAAGCACGATCTGTGGCGCCTTGCCGCCCAGTTCGAGCAGCACGGGTTTCAAATAGTGGGCCGCCTTTTCGGCAATGCTCCGACCCACCTCGGTCGAGCCGGTGAAATTGACGTGGCGCACGCGCGGGTCGGCGAGCAGCGCTTCCACGAGCCTCGGGCTTTCTTCACGTGAACAGGTAAGGACGTTGATCGCGCCTTTGGGAAGCCCCGCTTCGTCCAGGATTTCGCCAATCAATCGCTGGGTGAGGGGCGTCTCTTCGGATGCTTTCAGAATTACCGTGTTACCGCAGGCGAGCGGCATGGCAACGGCCCGCACGCCCAAAATGATGGGCGCGTTCCAGGGTGCGATACCGAGCACCACGCCCAGCGGTTGGCGCACCGCGAGCGACAAGCTGCCCGGGTGATTGGAAGGAATCACGTCACCTTGGATGTGCGAGACAGCAGCGGCTGCTTCGCGGAACATGCCTGCCCCGAAGAGAGCGTTGAACATGCCGTAGCCAAAGGTGGCCCCCGTTTCGAGCGTGATCGTGCGAGCCACGTCGCTAGCCCGCGCCTCAAAAAGGTCGGCAGCTTTCCACAGACAGGCGCGGCGCTGTGCCAGCGGCGTCGTTGACCAAATCGGAAACGCACCCTGAGCCGCCGCCAGCGCGGCCAGTGCGTCGGCTGGACCGGCGTCGGCAACGCGCGCCAGCAGATCCCCCGTATAGCTTTCGTGCTTGTCGTAGGTGCGCCCGCCGCTCGAAGCGGCATCCATTCCAGCGATTCTCAACAATGCGTTTTGCACGGCCAACCTCCCTTTGCGTCGAGCTCCTGCGAGCTGCCCCGAGCACAGGTACATCCGTCGACCTGCCCAGGTACGCTGCCACAGCCTCCGGCGCAGTGTCGAGCCCGGCGCCTGCAATGCGAGCCGAACTCGACAAATTCATCCGGTACGTTGCGCTCGCGCCGCGGTTGAACTCGCTTTGAAGTTCCAGCCCCTAGAATGCTTCTTCAACGCGTCACTTGGCGATATCTAACTCGTGGTTTCGCCAGTGTGGCTATCACTTCAAGTGATCTCCGGGGTAGTCTCCAAACTCATGAACCGAAGCCGATTCGTTGCCGTCATGATCGCGGCTCTGGGGTTCTCTCTGATGGCGACCGGTTGTTCGACTCCAGGGCCGTCGGGTAGCCCCAGCGGGACCGGTGGGGCGGCGACGAGCACAGGCGGCGGCACGGGCACAGGCGGCGGCACGGGCACAGGCGGCAGCAACGGCACAGGCGGCAGCAACGGCACAGGCGGCGGGAGTGGGGGAAGCGTCGCGACGGGGGGCGCCGCGGGGCAACCGGTTGGCGGCGCCGCCGGGAGCGCGACCGGCGGCGCGGTGGGGAGCACGGGCGGGACAGGCGCGACAGGGACTGGCGGGGCCACCGCGACCGGGGGAGGCGCGGGCGCTGGCGCCACTCCGTACCCCGCGCCGACGGCAACCCCGGCGGACGAGGACGGATCGCAGCTCTGGCTCCGCTACCCGAAGGTCAACCTTCCCGCTCGCCTCACCGAGTACCAGGCTGGGCTCACCCAGATCGTGACCGCCGGAACCTCGGCCACGTTGCAGGCGGCCCAGGCCGAGTTGGTGAAGGGACTCAGCGGTCTCACCGGGACGACGATCCCCGTCGTGAGCGCACCGACGGCCGCCGGGGCCGTCGTGCTCGGAACGCCGACTTCCTCGACGATTATCAGCGGCCTCGCGCTGGGGAGCAGCCTGACGGCGGTGGGCAGTGAGGGGTATCTGGTGCAGGCGATGACCGTCGGCGGAAAAGCGGCCATCGTCGTCGCCGGGAACAGCGACATCGGTGTGCTTCACGGCGCTTTCGCGCTGCTGCGGCAGTTGCAGTGCCATCACACGCTCGCCGGTCTGATGCTGAGCGACTCCCCCAAGATCCAGCGTCGCATTCTCGATCACTGGGACAACCTCGACGGCAGCATCGAGCGCGGCTACGCCGGGAAATCGCTCTGGCAATGGAGCGCGTTGCCCGGGACCTTGTCGCCGCGCTACACTGATTATGCGCGCGCCAATGCGTCCATTGGCATCAACGGCGTCGTGCTCAACAACGTCAACGCCGACTCCCAGATCCTCACCAGCTCGAATCTGGCCAAGGTGGCCGCGCTGGCAACCGTCTTCCGCCCCTACGGGATCGCTGTCTACCTGTCGGCTCAGTTCGGTGCGCCGCAACAGATCGGCGGCCTCAGCACGGCCGATCCGACGAACAGCGCGGTCAAGACCTGGTGGGTCAACCTGGCGAACACGATCTACACGATGATCCCTGACTTCGGCGGGTTCCTGGTCAAGGCCAACTCCGAAGGCCAACCGGGGCCGGCCGACTACGGGCACACGCACGCCGACGGCGCCAACATGCTCGCCGCCGCGGTGGTGCCCCACGGCGGCATCGTGATGTGGCGCGCCTTCGTTTACAGCGACAATGGGAGCGATCGCATTGGACAGTCGTACAACGAGTTCAAACCGCTCGACGGCAAGTTCAACGCCGGCACGATGGTTCAGGTGAAGAACGGCCCGCTTGATTTCCAGCCGCGCGAGCCCTTTCATCAGTTGTTTGGCGCGATGCCCAGCACGCCCCTCGCCCTTGAGCTGCAGATCAGCAAGGAGTATCTCGGCGAGGACACCCACCTGGCCTACCTGGGACCCCTGTGGCAGGAGGTCCTGCAGTCCGACACCTACGCCAAAGGCCAGGGCTCGCTAGTGGCTCGGGTCATCGACGGATCGCTGCACGGCTACAAGCTCACGGCGATCGCCGGCGTGGCTGGCATCGGGAACGACACCAACTGGATGGGGTCGCACTTCAACCAGGCCAACTGGTACGCCTTCGGGCGCCTGGGTTGGAACCCCGACATGAACGCGCAGGATATCGCCGACGAGTGGATTCGCCAGACGTTCTCCAACGATCCGGTTGTCGTCACGCCGGTGACGCAGATGATGATGAGTTCGCGTCAGAACCTGGTCAACTACATGGAGCCGCTCGGGCTGGTCCACATCATGGGGACGAACATCCACTACGGCCCCGCGCCCTGGGTCAACAACCTGACCCCCGCCGATACGAACCCCTTCTACTTTCACAAGGCGGACGCGACCGGGATTGGCTTCGATCGGACCTCGACCGGCAGCAACACGGTGGCGCAGTATTCCGCGACGGTGGCGAGCAAGTTCGGGACCCGCAGCACCACGCCCGATGACAATCTGCTCTTTTTTCAGCGCGTGAAATGGGACGACGTCCTGCCGTCGTCGGGCCGCACGATCTGGAACGAACTCGTCTATCGTTACAGCGCCGGCGTTGACGCCGTCCAGACGATGCGCAACCAATGGCCACTGGTGATGGGCCGGATCGACAACAAACGGTACAACGATGTTGCCAGCTTCCTGCAGATCCAGCACTACGAGGCGCGCTGGTGGCGCGACAGCTGCCTGACGTACTTCATGAGCGTCAACAAACACACGATGCCGACCGGCTATTCACCGCCCGCTCAGAGCCTTTCGTACTACCAGAATCTGCAGACCACCTGCCCGGCGGACGCGACGAAGCCCCGCTGCCCCGCGGTCTACACGGGCAGCCCGTCGCCCGCGATCACCAACTGAGGTCGAGCGGGCGAGCCACCGGCGCGAGTAAGCGTCGCGGAGTGCCCTTCGCGACGACAAGTCCAGTCGCCCCAGTGCTCGTGACACGAGCGCTGGCGGAGGCGCGAGGTGCAGCGTCAGCAAGTCACAAAATGCGAGGACCGGTGCCGCAGAGGGGAGTACGGCTGTTATCGAGCCACGGCGCGCAGTCGGGGTCATGAGCCCAGGCACACACGCGCCGCGCGTGCGCGATCACTTCAACGGAGTAGAACGGATGAGCCGAGCTGTACGGATGGAGGAACGGAGTGGGCCCGCCGCGGGCAGGGCAACGGGTGTTGTGTGTTCCCTGTTCTTGCCCCTGTTTAGCCTGCTGTTCGCTGGCTGCGACCAGGGCGGCTCGGCCGAGGCTAGCGCCGGTTCCGCAGGCATTGAGCTCGGCGGAGCCAACCCGAACGGCGGAGCCAACCCGAACGGCGCGACCGGCACGGGCGGTGCGACCGGCACGGGCGGTGCGCCGAACACGGGATCGGGCGGAATCACGGGATCCGGCGGTGCAGCGGGAGCAGGTGGACGCAGCACTGGTGTGGCAGGAGGTGGCGGGAACGGTGGCGGGAACGGCGGCATCTCCGGGAGCAGTGGGCACGCAACTGGCGGATTCGGCGGATCCAGCGGAGCGGGCGGCGGTGGCGGCACGCCTGCCACCTGCCCGGTGGGGACGCCCTGGAACGGCGGTACGACTTACTCGTCCAACAGCGTGGGGAGCGCCGGCAACGGCTACTCGTATCAGAGCTGGTCGAACGGTGTCGGGAGCACGTCGATGACGGTTGCGGGGGTGGACGCGAAGTTCAGCGCGACCTGGAACAACCCCGGCGATTTTCTGGCGCGAATCGGCCTGACCTGGGACGCGACCAAGACGTACGCCCAACTCGGCACGATTTCGTCGGACTTTGCCGAGACGAAGACGGGCAGTGGCATCGGGTACAACTTCATCGGGATCTACGGTTGGTCGGAAGCTCCTCTGCACGAGTACTACATCGTCGAGGACTGGTTCGGGGCGCGGCCGGTTCCCGGGACAAAGGTGGGAACCATCACGGTCGACGGCGGCGTTTACGATGTGCTGACGCACACGCAGACGAACCAGCCCGACATCTTCGGCACGATGTCGACGTTCGACCAGTTCTACAGTGTTCGACAGACACCGCGGTCGTGCGGCCACATCTCCATCTCTCAGCATTTCGCGGCCTGGGCCAAGCTCAACCTCCAGATGGGCAAGATGGAGGAGGCCAAGATCTTGGTGGAGGTCGGCAACGGCGGAACGGGCACGATCACCTTCACGACCGCGACCGTCGCGGTTCAGTGAGCCGCTGATCCTGAGCGCGGAAGAAGAGGGACGCGCCGCTGAGAGCGGCCGGGACCGAGTGCCACGCGACGCTGCCCTCGACACTGGCCGCGTCGGCGGTGCCTGCGCCAGCCGTCGCTCGCCGAAAGGCCAATTCAGCGCACCTATACTGCTCTTCGTCGTCGCGCACGCAGAGTCGCACGATGACGTTCGTGTCAAACTGACCAGGAGAGCTCTCGAACTTGAGCCGCGCGGGCTATTGTCGGAGTGGCCCTCGGTTCGCCCAATAGCCCGGGCGTCGTCGTGGATGCATGAACGCGAGTATGTGCACGGCGTCGCCAAACGGCATGTACACGATGAGGTGCGGGAACCGGCCGATGGCATGCGCGCACCTCACGTCCCGGACGCCACCGAACACCGGGTGCAGAAGCGGGGCTTCCGCGACCTCGAGCGTGCGCTGCCGCATCTCGAGAAGAAAGTCGATGCCAAGGCCAGGAACGCTCGCCTCGTACCTGTTGGCGGCGTCCTCGAGCTCGGCTTCTGCCTCGGGCTCGATAATCAACTCGGCCATCACCGAGCTTTGAGTTCAGCTTCGAGTCGATCGAACACTTCACCGGCTGGCTTGCCCGCGGATTGCCCGGCGCGCACACGCTCCGCACGTCGCGCAATCTCTGCTTCCCACTCCGAGGCGAGCCCGACAACCGACTCCTGCGGGGCGATCGCATCGACGACGACTCGCCGCTCATCGTCCGAAAGCTCGGCGGCCAGGGCGATTACGTGGCGGACGGCGGCACTGGACATGGCGCTAGGGTAGCTCGAAACTTCAACCTCGTCCCGGGACTCGCCCTCGGACCCGGGTGGAAAGCGCGTGCCTCAGCGCGAAAAACACATGGAGGTCAGGGAGCTCTCTGGACACAAAAGACGAAAACCCCAACCTTGGTTGAGGTTTTCAGTGGAGGCGCCGGGAATTGAACCCGGCGTCAAGGCGCCGAAGAGGCGCCAGGAGTCCAAGGCGCGACGACGAGGCGTTAGCTGTGGCCAGCCGTCGGATTGGTGCTCAGCGCTTGTCGCTTACCGGCGGTTTCGCCGACAGGCGCACGCCTTCGAGGTGCTCGGTCTCGACGCTTTCGTTGCCCATCGAATAGCCGACGAGCGGGCGCGTGCTCGGATCAGGCTTTCGCTTGAGCGCCGGGCTGCCGCTCGAAGTCGACGACACGGGGGGATTGGTCAGCGCGCGCCACAGCTCTTCGGGCGGCGGGGAATTCTTGGACCGCGGCGGCGGAAGCTGCGACGCGGACAGGCGCGCCGGCAGGGGCGCGGTAGCGGTATTGGGGTCGCTGCGCGGCGGGCTGAGCACGCTGTTGATCGCTGGCGTGCTCGAAACCGCCAAGGATAAGCTGTCGAGCGTTGGGAGAGTTTCGGCTGCGGGCGCCATTCGGAATGACGCGGAGTCCCGATGTGAGTCAGCTGAGGGCGGGCGCGTCGAGATGCGCGGGCCGCCGAGTTCGGCCTTCAGGCGATGCACTTCCTGCAGCGCTTCGTCGCGCTCGTTGCTGAGCCGCGCCACGGCGCTCTGCGCTTCATCGCGCTGCGCTTGCAAGCGCTGCACGATTTCACGGGCTCGTTCGCGATCTTCGGCGAGCTTCTGCGCGGTGCGCTCCAGCTCTGCGCGTTCGGCGCGATCCATGTCGGACGACGAACTCGTCGCGGGCGGCGCCAGGGTGGGTGATGCGTGCCGTTCGAGTTCGGCGACGCGGCCGCGCAGCGTTTCCAAGTCGCTGTCTCGGCTCTTCAGCACGACCTCTTGGTCGTCGAGCAGCGTGACGATGAATGAGTCTTGCTGTTCCAGCAGGAAGGCGCGCTCCCGCTCGCCGTCTTTGCGTGTGCGATCCAAGGCTTGCTCGAGCAACGCCACCTTCTGCTTGAAGGCTTGATGTTGTTCGTTCGCCAAGCTGAGCATATCCCGCAACGCTTCCAGCTCTTGCGTCAGGGATTCGTTGGCCTCTTTGGCGCCGCCCACACCGCTGTCCAGATTTTGGATCGAGCGGAACAAGCCGTTGAGGCTCGCCTCCGCGCGCGCGCTCGCCGCGAGTGCCGCTTGCAGGCGCGCGTCACTCTCGACCTTCAGACCCGGGAACGGAGTCGGTTTTCGCTGTAGGGCCGTGACGGGTGGGAGCGTTGGAGAGTTCGACATCTTTGAGAGCGCGGGTTGTAACGATGTTACAGCCTCGCGGCCCGCTGTTCGAGTATAGGTTTGGCCATTTTCGGTACGTCCGAGTTCCACCTACACTGACCTTCCCGCCAAGCGCCGCTCGCCCAAGGCGAGGCGGTGCACGCCGCTGGTGCTAGCTTATACCGTTGAAATCATGGGCGCATCTCTGCACCAGCCCAACTCGGGCACAGCGTTTGGCACCGGTATCGGCGCGGATACACCAATTGCCGACTTGGACTGTGCGCTCGGCACGCTGAGCGAACGGGCCACCCTGTTCGCCCGCACACCCCTGGTCGACAAGGTCGCTTGGCTGCGCGAGATGCTGGTGCGCTTTCATGGCGTCGCGCCGGGCATGGTGCGCGACGCCTGCGTGGCCAAGGGGGTCGAGCTTGGTACTCCGCTCGAGGGCGAAGAGTGGATGGCCGGCATCCTGCCGATCATCCGCAACCTCAAACAGCTCGCGAATTCACTCGACCAAGTGCGACGCAATGGTGCGCCCAGCGTGGCCGCTTCCCGGTTGCAGCGGCTGCCCGGGGGCGCACTCGCCGTTCGAGTCACTCCGCACGAAGCCTACGATCCCCTGCTGTACGCGGCCTTCGGTGCGCAAACCTGGCTCGAGCCGGGCATTGACGCCCAGCGCTTGGGCGACGCGCAAGCCGGGTTCTACAAACGGCGCGGTCCGGAGGGGCGTGTCGTGTTGGTGTTGGGCGGCGGCAACGTCGCGTCGATTCCGGTATTGGACGTGATCTACAAGTCCTTCGTCGAAGGCGCGGTGTGCCTGCTCAAGATGAGCCCGGTGAACGCCTACCTCGGCGCGTACATTGAGCGCGCGTTCACTCCGCTTATCTCGCGCGGGTTCTTGCGTATTGTGTACGGCGGTGCGGACGTGGGCGCGTACTTGGTCGCCCACCCTACAGTGGACGAGTTGCACATCACGGGCTCCGCCGAAACGCACGACCGCATCGTGTGGGGCGAACCGGGCGCGGAGCGTGACGGGCGGAAGCAGCGCGGAGCGCCGCTGTTTTCGAAGCCGGTCACGAGTGAACTTGGCAATGTCAGTCCGGTGCTCGTGGTCCCCGGTGAGTACAGTGATGCTGAGTTGAGCACGATGGCGCGCGGCATTGCCGGTATGGTCGTGCAAAATGCGTCGTTCAATTGTAACGCCGCGAAGATGCTGGTGACGCCGCGCGGCTTCGCGCAGCGTGGCGCCCTGCTCGAGCGACTGAACGCGGTGTTTGCCGAAATCGCACCGCGTCAAGCGTACTACCCGGGCGCGGCGCAGCGCTACGCCGCCTTGACGCAGCACGCCGAGCACGTCACCCGCATCGGGGACGCGCGCGACGGTGCTTTGCCGTGGACGTTGATCACCGAACTTGACGCGAGCTCGAACGCGCCGCAATTCACCGTAGAACCGTTCTGCAGTATCTTGAGCGAAGTCAGCGTGGGCAGCGCGGACCCGGTCGAGTTCTTGGCCAGCGCGACTCGCTTCGCGAACGAGCGGCTGTGGGGCACGTTGAATGCGATGCTCTACGTCACGCCCGCATTGGAGCGGGATGTCACGCTGTCTGCCGCGCTCGAACGCGCCGTCACTGACCTGCGATACGGCACCGTCGGCATCAATCAGTGGCCGGCCTCCGCGTACGCATTGGCTACCGCGCCCTGGGGTGGTTACCCGAGCTCGACGCTCGCCGACGTGCAGAGCGGAATCGGCTGGGTGCACAACTCGCTGCTACTCGAACGCGTTCAGAAGACAGTGCAGCGCGGTCCGCTCCGCGCATTTCCAGCGCCCCCGTACTTCCCGGGACATCGCTCGCTGCACCTTTTGGGCCGCGCTTTGGTGGATTTCGAGGCTTCTCCAGGCCCGCTCGCGTTCGCTAAGGTCGGGTACTTTGCGGTCCGCGCTTGAAGTGGCATGTTCCGCGGCTCGCGACCTTCAAAACCGCCCTTTAACGACAGAATTCAATGCCTGACACGACCGACGACGTTCGCATCGAGAGCCTCCGCCCACTGATCCCGCCCGCCATCTTGATGGAGGAGCTGCCGGTCACGGAAGCCGACACTCAGCTCATCGCGGAAGCCCGCAAAGACGTGGCGCGCATCGTGACGGGCGAGGACGACCGCATCGTGGTCGTCGTAGGGCCGTGCTCGATTCATGATCCGGAAGCGGGTCTCGAATACGCGAGGCTGCTGAAGCCGGTAGCAGACGCGCTCCGTGCAGATTTGAAGATCGTGATGCGCACCTACTTCGAGAAGCCGCGCACGACCGTAGGCTGGAAAGGCCTGATCAACGACCCGAAGCTCGACGGCTCGTTCTCGATCAACCAAGGCCTGCGCGTGGCCCGCAAATTCCTGGTGGACGTCGTGCAGCTCGGCGTGCCCACTGCCACGGAGTTCTTGGATCCGATTTCGCCTCAATTCATCGCTGATTTGGTGTCCTGGGGCGCCATTGGCGCGCGTACCACGGAGAGCCAAGTGCATCGCGAGCTCGCGAGCGGCCTGTCCATGCCCGTGGGCTACAAGAACGGCACGAGCGGTGACGTGCAAATCGCGGTCGATGCCGTTCGTTCCTCGGCCGCGCCGCATCGCTTCTTGTCGGTGACGAAGCAAGGCTTGGCGGCGATTGTCGCGACGCGCGGCAACGAGCACTGCCACGTCATCTTGCGCGGTGGGAAAAACGGACCGAACTACTCTGCTGAAGCGATTGCCGACGCCGGAGCTTCCCTGAGCAAAGCCGGTCTGCGACCCGCCTTGATGGTCGACTGCAGCCACGCTAACAGCCAAAAGGATCACAAAAATCAGCTCAAAGTGGCTGAGTCGCTGGCCGCTCAGGTAGCCTCCGGCAGCCAGGCCATCTTCGGCGTGATGATCGAAAGCAACCTGGTCGAAGGTCGCCAAGACGTGGTCGCCGGTAAGGCCCTCGTCCACGGCCAAAGCATCACCGACGCCTGCCTCGGCTTCGCCGAAACCCGCCCCGCCCTGGAACAGCTCGCCGCCGCGGTGCGAGCCCGACGCAAAGCCAAGGGCTGAGCGCGGGGCGAGCGCGTCACCGTCGCTCGGTTCCGCTGACGTATGCACGACGCAATCGCCTGCGTGGTTCCGCAACTGGAGCCACGCTGCGACCCGAGCGACCGCCACCGACCATCCTCGAGCACATCGAGGGAATGAAGGTCGGGACGCCGAACGCGCACCTGAATGAACGCTGGCTGCGACCGACCTCGCGGCTGCCGCAACCCGACCAATTGGATGCCGTTTCGGAACGGCTGGGCGCCGGGGGGTTCCGCGCGCTCGAACGCGGTGCGTCAGGAGTCACCCAATGACTGCCGCACCGCGGCACACCTTGAGTCTCGTTCAGGCGTGCTCGGGCGCGCCGGGCGCCTCCGAATTCGCCACAGCGTTGCAACGCGGCCTTGCGAGTGTCGGCGAGCACTTCGTGGCGCTACCGCCCGGCTCGACATCGGCGCGCAGGAAGTATCCGAGTGTCGCAGAGTATGGGGATGATGGTCATCGACGAGAGCGCAATCCGCGGCAGCAACAACGACCAGGACTTCATGGTGGGTTCCGCGAACATGAACGCTAGTCCTGTCGCACGTAGGGCCCGAGCACGTTGGTCTGGCTGATGGGTAGGAGTTGACAAAGCAAGCGACGTACCGCCAAGTCTGTCTATGCGATCGTCGTTTGTTAGCGGCACTTCTCGTTCGCCCAATCCCCTCGGGCTCTGCGCCGTCCTGTTGGCCGTATCGGCGGCGTGCAGCTCGTCGGGGACGATGGGATCGACGAGCGGAGCGGGCGGGAGCAATCCAACAGGCGGGGCGACGGCGTCGGGTGGCGCTGGGGCCAAGGGCGGGAGCTCGGGGGGCGACGGCGGAACCCCGGCCTCGGGCGGCGCGACAGGCAGCGGAGGCGCGTCGAGCGGCGGCGCGGGCGGAACCATCGGCTCGACGGGCGGCACCGGTGCCGGCGGCGGTGGCGGGAAAGGTGGCGCGACCGGAGCAGGCGGCACCGGTGGCACGGGCGGAGCGACGGGCTCGGGCGGCAGGGCCGGAACAACGGGCTCGGGCGGCACGAGCGCGACTGGGGGCACGGCAGGTGCGCAAGCGGGAAGCGGCGGTGGTGGTGCGGCGGGCTCAGCGGGATCCAGTGGAACCCTGGCGGGCACGCCGCCGATGGGTTGGAACTCGTGGAATGCGTTCGACTGCAACATCAACGAGGCGAAGATCAAGGCGGCGGCCGACGCGCTGGTCTCGAGCGGCATGAAGGATGCCGGCTATCAATACGTGGATGTCGATGACTGTTGGATGAACGGCCGGGATGCCTCCGGCAACATCCAGTGGGACACGACCAAGTTTCCATCGGGAATGGCCTCGCTAGCGAGCTACGTGCACGGCAAGGGGCTCAAGTTCGGCATCTACTCGGCACCGAACACGGGAACCTGCCAGGGCCTGTATGGAAGCCCGGCCATGCCCTCGGTGTACGTGGGGAGCCTCGGCCACGAGCAGCAGGACGCGAAGTCGTACGCCTCCTGGAGCGTGGATTACCTCAAGTACGACGATTGCGGCGGTCCGCTGACCGGGTTCGCGCCCATGCGCGACGCCCTGCGCGCCACGGGCCGACCGATTGTCTACAGCATCAACCCGTACAACGGGAACACTTGCGACCCGACCGGCGCGCACACCTCGACCTGCGGGCTGGACCTGCTGTCCATCGCCAACATGTGGCGCATCGGAGCGGACATCAAAGCGACCTGGGGCGACATCACGCGCCTCATCGACATCAATGCCTCGCTGTCCGCCTACGCGGGAGCTGGCCACTGGAATGATCCCGACATGTTGGAGGTCGGCAACAGCGGCCTGTCGGACACCGAGGGCCGCACGCACTTCAGTATGTGGGCGATGCTCGCCGCGCCCCTCATCGCCGGAAACGACCTGAGCAGCATGAGCGCGACCAGCAAGGCAACGCTCACCAACACCGAGGTCATCGCCGTCGACCAGGATCCGCTGGGCGAACAAGGGCACCTCGCAGCGTCTCCTGGGACGAACCTGCAAGTGTGGACGAAGACGCTGTCCGGCACGAACGTCCGTGCGGTCGCGCTCCTCAATCGAGGAACGGCAACCGCCTCGATCACCGTGCAGTGGAGCGCGCTCGGAATCCCGACCGGCGCCGCCACCGTTCGGGACCTCTGGAGCCATACCGATCTGGGCAGTTTCAGCGGTTCCTACACGGCGTCGTCGATCCCGAGCCACGGCGTCGTCATGCTCAAGATGACCAGCACGCCTTAGCGGAATTGCGCGACGCGACGCCTTCAATTGCAATGGCCCCGGTTAAACGGGAGGCTCCGGCCCGGGCAGCGATCTGGGGATCGGAGGGGAGGCGATGCAAATTCGCAGTGGCAAGTGGGTTTGGGGGGCCCACCAGGAAAAGGGCGCGCGGGTCGAGCTGGTCGGTGGTGGGCCGCCGAGCGACCCCCAGGTCGTGGCTGCGGCCACGCCTGCCCGGCACAGTGGACGGGTTCACCCCTTCGGGTGTCACGAAGCGCGTCGGTTTGGGTAGCAGGGTTGAAGGGAGCGGCACGGCGAGCGGGTTCGACTGAGTGAGCAAACGTCGTAGGTTGGCGCGCCCCAGTGGATTCGAACCACTGACCTACCGCGAAGGAGTCAGCATCACGCTGTTCGGTGAGCTCCGCGAAGTCGCCGTTTGCTCAGAGGCCGGATTGGTCGCCGAGCGCCGCAGCGTCACTTTCGGCTGCCTTTGGGGCATGGGCGTCAGGGCCCGCTGCGTCGTCACTCATACCCATAAACAGTGACAGCGCGCCGCCCAACACCCCGCGCAGTCCGGCGATCATCGTCTCATAGGTCATTGAATCCAGCGGAACGCGGCTGAAATGTGGCTTCGGAATCGCGGGTGCGAGTTCCTCCATTTGCCCCACATCTGCGGGGAAAAGGCCGGCGTCGAGTGCCGTGTGCTCGCCCAGCGCGAACACCTTGCTGCTCGAGAGCCGGCCTTGCATGCTGACTCCTTCGGACGTCGCGTCGTGCAAGGCGATTACCTTCAACGCGCCGCCCGCAGCCAGCACGCGCCGCGCTTCCGCGCCGAGCGCTAATGGGTAGCCGCTCTCGGCCACGACCAACGCGGACAACTCACGGTGCGCGTTGTTCTTCAGCAGTAAGTCCACCAAGACATCCCGCTGCACGATGATGAGGGCTTTCGCTTGCGCCACGCCGTACTCGCTCAGTGTGGCCGCGCCGAGCTCGGCGTCCGCGATGAAGCGTTCTAGCGGTTTCTTCGCGCGCCACGCGGCGAGCCAACGACGCAACGGTTCGCGCTCCGCCGGATCTCTTCTCGTGACCACGCCCGTGCCCACGCAGGCCACACCGCCGAGCGTGATGGAGATACCGATCACCAAGGTGGTGCCCCAATCCACTGTGAGCGCGTAGACCCAGATCGCGAGTCCGAGCACGATCATCACCAGGCCGAGCTTGCCGCGTTGTGACACGTAGCGCGTCACTTGCACGCGGCCGCGCGCGTACGCCAAATACAGCTGATTCTCCGTGAAAAAGTGCTGACCATCGCCGCTCGCGCGGCGCACGAACGTCAGCCACTCGGTGTCCGTGACGCCATCCGCCGTGCGGAACACGAACTCATAGCCGCAGGCTGGGCAGCGCTCCAAATCAGCGCTGATCTCTGCGCATTGCGGGCAGCTCATCGGGCGGCTCGCGCGGCGCGATGTTGGGCTCGGCGCCTTCCGGCTTTTGCTTCGATCGCCAGTTGAGTCATGTACTCGTCGTAGTCCAGTTGCATGGTGTGACGCCGTGAAGGCACGTAGCGGGCGAACATGGCGGCGCGCTCGCGTTCGGTGCGCCGCTTTCGCTCGTCTGCATGCGGTAGGTCGTATTGCTCGCTCAGCTTTTCCGCAATCAATTTGGCCTGCGCTTCGGCGAGCGGCATCACCGCGCCGACGGGCTGCGCCAAACCCACGAAGTATAGATCTTCGCGGTCTAGCGGGAAAATGCGCAAGTAGAGCGGCAAATCATTGTCTTGGAGCGGGACCACGCCGGGCTCGAAGAACGGAAAGCGAACGTGGTAGCCGGTTGCGTAAATGATGACATCGACCTCTTCTTGGCTGCCATCGCTGAAGTGCACCACGCGCCCCTCGTAACGCTCCAGCCCTCGCTTCGCGCGCACGTCCCCGGAACCTAGCCGCGTGAGCAGCTCAGAAGACATGGTGGGGTGAGCTTGGTCGATGTGATGCTCGGGTTTGGGTAACCCAAAATCCTCAGGCTGACCGACCGCCAAGCGGTACCAAAGCTCCGCCAAGGCGCGCCGCACCCCCGCTGGGATGAACGCAGGCAGGAGCGAGTTCTGATCGATAGGCTTGCCGAATGCGTACTTGGGCAGCACCCACGCGCCGCGGCGCGCCGAAAGCCAGACCTGCTCGGCGATGCCCGGGTGCCCGAGTTCGCACGCGATATCCATCGCGGAATTGCCCATGCCGACCACGAGCACGCGCTTGCCGCGCAGCGCGTGCGGCTCGTCCGGATCGATATACGAGTGCGAGTGCAGCTCAAGCCCGCTGAACTCACCCGGCACGGGCGGCTCCGGCCAAGCGGGATCCCAGTGGTGCCCGTTGGCCACGACCAGCGCGTCGAATTCCTCTGTTTCGCCGCTACTGAGCGTGAGTCGAAAGCCGCCCTGCGCGCGCGGCACGGCGCGCTCCACGCTGGTTTCGAAGCGAATGTGCTGGTGCAGCGCGAACGCCTGCGCATAACTCTCGAAGTAACGCGCAATCAAGTCATGCCGCGGGTAGTCCGGGTACTCCAGCGGCATCGGGAAGTCCCGAAACTGCATGCGCTCGCGCGAGGTGTTGATGTGCAAGGAACGGTACGCGCTGCTGAGCCCGTTCTTGTTCCGGAACACCCAGTTGCCGCCGACGCGATCCCCCTTCTCGAAGCACTGAAACGACACGCCCGCGTCGGAAAGCGCCTTCGCAGTAGCGATGCCGCACGCGCCCGCGCCAATCACCGCGACTCGAGGCGCGCTCATGCGAATTCGGGGAAACGGGTAAGGCGGGCCATGTCCAAAACGTAGCTCGCGCATGGCTTAGCACGGTCTTTGTGCGCCTCGGACTGCGAGGGAAAGACCGCTTCCGGACGACTTAGGCGGCCAAGCCGACGGCCCGCGGCGAGCCGCGCGCCTGCTCGCGAAAGCGTGTGCCGGCCCGGCTCGCGAATTCCGCCATGTAGGTCATTCGGTGACAGCGCCCGCGGGCGGTTTCGGCGCGCGGCCATTTCGATCGGGGAAAACCGGGTTCGGTGCGCGGATCGTTTGGGGGCGGGGCCCCAAGACTGCTACGCTTAGGCCAGGAATTAGCCTGTATGTCCCGCATCTTGGTGGTCGAAGACTCGGTCAGCATGCGTTCCTTCGTCAGGAGTGCACTCGAGTCGGACTCGCGCGGTGCGGCGGGCCTGGAGGTAACTGAAGCTTCCAGCGGTTTCGAGGCGCTTCGGCTCTTGCCGCGTGGGCCGTATGACCTGGTGATCACCGACATCAACATGCCCGACATCAATGGCCTGGAGCTGATCAGCTTCATGCGCAAGAGCGAGCTGCACATGACGACCCCGATCTTGATCATCTCCACTCAATCATCGGAGCGAGATCGAGCGCGTGGGCTGTCGCTTGGCGCGAACGGTTACCTGCGGAAGCCGTTCACGCTCGAAGCTCTCCAGGGCGAAGTGTGGCGCTTTCTGTCCAACGAAGTAGCTCACGTCAAGCCGCATGGCTGAACTGTCGGACAAAGCGCGCGAAGAGTTCTTCTCCGAGGCGCAAGAAATCATCGAGACGCTGTCTCGAAATTTGCTGAGCCTCGACCAGAGTATCAAGGCCGGCTCCACCGACCCTTCGCTGATCAACGAAGCCTTCCGCGCCGTCCATACGTTGAAGGGTCTGGCCGGCTTGTTCGGCGCCGTGCGTTTGGGCGCGCTCTCGCATCGTCTGGAAGACGTGCTGGATGACTTGCGCTTGGGCCGTATCGAGCTCGCGCAAGAAGTGTTGGATGTGCTGTTCGGCGCTGTCGAGGCGTACACGCGCATCTTGCAAGCCGAGAAATCGGATTCCGACGAGGAGTTGGACGTCGATCAGCTCTTCGGCGAGCTGGAGCGCATCGGCGCCAGCGCAACGCCGCAAGACAGTCCCGTTGCGGGCTACGAGCTGGACCCGGGCCTGTTGGCGGTGCTGACGGAGTACGAAGAGCACCGTTTACGCGCCAACATCGACCTGCAAATGCGGCTGTATCGACTGCGCGTGCAGTTCGACTTGTCGACCATCGACAAGGTGCTGGAGGAGATGAAGGAGCGTGCCAAGCGGCATGGCGAAATCATCACCTATCTGCCGACGGGCGAAGCGACCAGCGCGGATACTATCGAGCTGGATTTGCTGATGGCGTCGCGCGACGACTTGGCGACGCTGGTGGGCTCGCTCGGCGGGGACAACCTCGTGATCGAAGAGATCCCGCGCCGTGCCCGGCGTTCCGCCGCCGCTGGTGCCGGAGCCGGTACGATGCCGCCGCGCAGCCCGACTGCGTTGGGCCGCCCCGATTCCGTCGGCATGGTGCCTGCGGGCGAACGCGGCGGCCTTGAGCAAACCGCCTCTTTGCGTTCGCTCACGCAAACCGTGCGTGTCGACATTCGCAAGCTCGACCACTTGATGAACATCGTGGGCGAGCTCGCCATCGTGCGCAGCGCGTTCGGTCGCGTGGCGGAGAAGCTACGCGGCGAAGGGCAGCGCAAGCTTGCCGCCGAACTACAGCGGTTGCACCGCAATTTCGACCGCCGTCTGGGCGAGATGCAGGACGGCATCCTCGAAGTGCGCATGGTGCCACTCGGCCAAGTCTTCGACCGCTTGGCCCGCGTGGTTCGGCAAATTAGCCGCGAAGTCGGTAAAGAAATCCGCCTGGTGATCACGGGCGCCGAGACCGAAATCGATAAGCTGATCGTCGAAGAGCTGAGCGACCCGCTAATGCACATGATCCGGAACGCGATTGACCACGGAATCGAGGCCGGTCAACGCCGGGTCGAAGTCGGCAAGCCGCTCGCCGGTACGATCGCGCTGAACGCCTTCCAAAAGGGCAATCACGTCATGATCGAGGTCGAAGATGACGGCCGCGGCATCGACCTGCAAGGGCTGATGGACAAAGCGATCTCGCTCGGCAAGCTCACGCGCTCGGAAGCGCAAGAGATGAGCCGCGACGAGACGTTGGCCTTGATTTTCTTGCCGGGGCTGTCCACCCGCGAGTCTGCAGACGACGTGAGCGGTCGTGGTGTCGGCATGGACATCGTCAAGACGAACATCTCCAAGCTCGGTGGTGTGATCGACGTCCACAGCGAGGCGGGCATCGGTACCAAGATGACCATCACGCTGCCGATCACGCTCGCGATCGTCAGCGCGCTCTTGATTCAAGCCGGCAAGCACACGCTCGCTATTCCGCTGTCGTCCGTGTCCGAGGCGATCGCCTTCGAAGAGGCTGGC
Organism: Polyangiaceae bacterium; assembly: GCA_039936055.1. Taxonomy (GTDB): domain Bacteria; phylum Myxococcota_A; class Polyangia; order Polyangiales; family Polyangiaceae; genus PMG-095. Next base: position 19,263 of record JBDTJC010000245.1, read on the forward strand.
GTGCGCTTCGTGGACGGCCGTGAGGTCATCACCTTGCGTGGTCAAACCCTGCCCCTGTGCCGGTTGGATCGCTTGATGGGGCTGGAAACTGCGGGAGGTTCCGCTTCGCGCCGCCGTTTCGTGGTGGTGGCCGCGCTCGGCCAACGGCGCCTCGGGTTGGTCGTGGATTTCTTGTTCGGGCAAGAGGACATCGTGATCAAGCCGCTCGGCAAATCACTCGGCGCCGTGCGTGGCTTTGCCGGCGCGACCGAGCTAGGGGATCAGCGTGTGGGCCTGGTGCTGGATGCCGCGGGTTTGATCGAAGAGGTCCTGGCCGGCGTGGACGCGCCGCGAAGCTTGGAGCGTGCCAGTGGTTAACCTCAGGCAATCCACCGCCTCGCGGCTGGCTCGGCGTGTGGGTGACCGCGGGCCGGTGCGCGAATTCTTGATGTTTTCGCTGACCGGCGAGCTGTATGGCGTCGAACTCACGCGCATCAAAGAGATCTTGAGTCCACCGCCGATCACCCTGGTGCCGCGCGCGCCGCGTGACGTGATCGGCGTGTGTAGCGTGCGCGGGTTGCTAGTCACGGTGCTGGATTTGCGGCGCAGGCTCAGTTTGGAAGAGCGGCCGCTCACTCGCCGTGCACGAATCCTGCTTGGGGAGGCGGAGTCCGGTGAAGTGATCGGGCTGCTCGTGGATGAAGTGCGGCACGTCGTGCGCTTGGCCAGCCATGAGATCGAACCCGCCGCCACAGCGCTCGGCGGAGACGTGTCAGCGTTCGTGCTCGGCATTGGCCGACCTGCCGGGGAGTTTCTGATCTTGCTCGACCTGCTGTCCATTGTGTCGGGCTAGCCATGTCCAAGGAATTTCGAGGAACTCAACCGATGGCGCTCAACAAGCAAGAACGGGCAGATCCGCAAAAGAGCCTGGTGGGCTTCATCGTTGGTGACATCGCGTACGCCGTGCCGATTGCGTCAGTGCGTGAAATCGTGAACCCGGTGCCGCTGGCCGAGTTGCCGCATGCGCCGGCGGCCGTCGCGGGTGTGGCCGATCACCGCGGCGAAATCGTGCCGATCATCGATCTGCGTGTGCGCTTCGGCTTGGCTCCATTCAGAGACGTACGCAAAAGCAAATGGATCCTGATCGAGGTTGAAGGTCGCGGCGTGGGCTTGGCCGTGGATCGCGTGACCGAGGTGTTCGGCAAGACCGGCGCCGAGATCAAGCCCCCCCCGCAGCTCGGCGAGGGCGATGACTTGCGCGGCATTGCTGGGGTTACCACGCACGATGGCATGCTCACCTTCGTGCTCGAAGTCGGGCAATTCGAGGCGCTCACGCGCCACTTGGCCGAGAGCAACGTGCGCGGGTCGATGAGGTCGATGCGATGAGCAAGGCGCAAGAGCTCGAAGCCGCACTTGCTTCCGACGATCCAGAATCACGTCGTCGTGCGGTGGAGTCCTTGCGCGCGCCGGACCTGGAGCTGGCTTCGCCCACGCGGCATTTGCTGCGCGCCCTGGGCGACAGTGATTGGCGCGTGCGCAAGCAGGCCGTCGAGGTCACCCGGGCGCTGGCTCCATCGGGTGAATTGCTGTCGGGCCTGGTGCGGGTGCTGGAGCAGGGCGACAACGTCGGTCTGCGCAATGCTGCGGTCGAGGCGCTCGGCGCGTTCGGTGAGTCGGCCGTAGAAGCCATTGCAGAAAAGCTCACTTCGCTGGACGCTGACGGCAAAAAGCTGGCTTCGGAAGCGTTGGCGAGAACCCAGCTCCCCTCCGCGCTGGACGTGCTCCGCCCGCTGCTGATCCATCGCGATCCGAATGTACGCGCAGCCGCACTCGATGCGATCGCGACAGTGGGCGTGTCTGCGGCGGCCGCCAGCGACGCCTTCGAAATCCTTAGCAGCTTCTTGAAGCGAAGCGACGAAGAGGCGTTCGTGCGCCTATCCGCGCTGGATGGCATCAATCGCCTGGGCTCGCTACTGCCCTGGAGCGCGATTGAGGCGATGCTCGGTGATCCGGTGCTGGAGCGCTCGGCGTTCTCCGCGGCGGGTCGCTCTTCACACCACGAGGCTTGGGGCGCCCTGCTCTCGGCTTTCGAGCATGCTCGTGGCGCCGGCGTACCCGCCGTGCTCGCGGCGCTGGTCGAGTACTCACGGGCATTTGCTCAGAATCAGCTGCTGCTGCGCGCCGAGCCGGCTTCGCCGGCCGTGGTCGCGCGTTTGCTGGAGCTTGCGACAGCGCAGAATGAGGATCTTGCGTCCCGCAAGGCCGCACTCATTGTCGCCGGAGCGCTGGGTGTGGAGCGCATCGCGCCCATTGCGGCCGAGGCGCTCTCGGATGCACGTCTGCTGGCGGAGGCGGATGAATCCCTCAGCTTGCTCGGCCCGAAAGCCGTGCCCGCGCTGCTCGACCGCGCCGCCAAGGCCGACCCGGATACGCGCGCGGCCTGTATCGAAATCGTGACCGGCCTGGCTGATCGGAGCGCCGCTCCGTTGGCTGTGGCATCGATTCGAAAATGGATGGAGTCCGGCGTGCCGGTCGTGGTTCGCGCCGGGCTCGGTGCAATCAACCTGATGGGTGATGAATCGTGTTTCGCTACCGTCAGCGCGTGGCTCGGCAGCCAAGAGGCTGCTAGCGCCGCGGAAAGCGCGCTCGTTTCCCTGGCCCAGCGTTACCCGGATGCCGCGCGCGCCTTGGCTCGGGCCGCCCCGGCGGAGGGAGTAGAAGCGCACGCCGCCGCCGTCATTCAAACCGCGCTACCGGCGCCCATTCGCGACAGCGTCGCGGAAGACGTGGCCTACCTCTCGCTGTTGCTGTCGAACTCCGCCAAGGCGGTGCGGCGCGCTGCGTTATCCGGGCTTGGCAACGCCGGCAGTGAGATCGGCGCGAACGCGGCGGCGTTCGCGCTCACTGACGAAGAACCGGAGGTTCGCCAGGCCGCCGTGCTCGCTCTCAGCCGCCTACGCACCACGGACGGCGTGTTGGTCGGCCTCAATAACTTGCTGGAGCTGGTCGAGAAGTCCAGCGACGAAGAATTGGTTTCGGCTGCGCTCGGCGCCTTGGCCGATGCGGGTGACCCGCGTGTGCTCGGCGTGCTCCGCCCGCTAGTGCGAAATGCCCCTCCGATGGTGGCCGTTGCCGCCATCGAGGCGTTGGCGCGCGTGCCGGATGCCCGGCGCGTCGAAGCGCTGCTCGAAGGCCTTTCGCACGGCGAGCCGGAGGTCGTTAAGGCGTCCATGCTGGCCCTCGGCGACACCATCGACCCTCGGGTTCTGGCGCACTCTGGTGCCTGCCTCGATCACGAGGCCTGGGACGTGCGGCGGTTGTCGGCCGATATGTTGGGCCGCGCCGGCGGCGAATCCGCCGTCGCGCTCTTGCGCGCCCGACTCGTGAACGAGGACAACCCTCGCGTCCTAGAGGCCATCAGCCGCGCGCTCGAGTTGGCTGGCGGGTTGCGCCAGACGCCGCCGCCGGCGCGTGCTGGGAGTCTCAGGCCGCGATGAGTTTTCGCAGCTCCGGCGAACCGCGGGCCCGACTCGCGTCCGAAGAGTTCTTGCTGCTTCGCGACGTGATCTACGAGCACGCTGGACTAAGTTTCGACGGGGAGGCGATGTTCCTGTTCGAGCGCCGCTTGGGCGAGCGCGTGGAGGCCCTCGGCCTGCGCAGCTTCAATGATTACTACAAGTACCTACGCTTCAATGCGCGCGGTCCGGCGGAGCTGGAAGAAGCCATCGAGCGGCTGACCACCAAAGAGACGTATTTCTTTCGGCAAGAATACCAATTGCGCTCGTTCGCCAACGAACTCTTGCCGCGCCTAGCGACTGCCAACGCGGGCTCTCGGCGGCTGTGCATTTGGAGCGCAGGCTGCTCGACCGGCGAAGAAGTGTACACGCTCGCAATGCTAGTGCGGGACTCGACACTGTTCGAGAACTGGGAAGTGCGCATCATCGGCAGCGACATCTGCAAGAGCAACGTGACCACTGCTCGTCGTGGCGTGTACCAACCCGCGTCCTTCCGCGTTACCTCGGACGCGGTCCTTTCCCGTTATTTTCGCGAAGAGGACGACGGCATGCACGTAGTCGATCGGCTCAAACAGCTGTGCCATTTTGGACAGCTCAACCTGCTGGACAGCGGCAGGGCCAGTATGGTGGGTCGTGTCGACGCGGTTTTCTGCCGCAACGTTCTGATTTACTTCGACCTCCGTTCACGGCGCCGGGTCATCGACACCCTGCTCGAACGGCTGCTCCCGGGAGGGTACCTGCTCTTGGGCCACTCCGAGTCATTGCTGAATCTCTCTACGGCCTTCGAGCTGGTACACTTGCGAGAAGACCTCGTGTACAGGAAACCATTGATCACCGAGCGTTGGGATAGCGCAGGCCGCAAATGACCATTCACCCGCCGCTGCGTGTACTGATCGTGGACGACTCGGTCTTCAATCGCCGAAGCATCACCGAGATTTTGTCGACGAGCCCGGACGTCGAGGTCGTGGGCAAGGCGGCGGATGGTGAAGAGGCGCTGCGCCTCGTCAGTATGCTGCGTCCCGACGTGATCACGCTCGACCTCGAGATGCCACGGATGGACGGCTTTACCTTGCTGCGTATCTTGATGACGAAGATGCCGACGCCGGTGATCGTCGTTTCCAGCTATAGCCAGAAGGAAAATGTCTTCAAGGCGCTCGAGCTCGGCGCGTTGGATTTCGTGGCCAAGCCGGACCGCTACGCGGATCCAGACTTAGCGGCGATTCGAGATGAGTTACTGCGCAAAGTCACGCTGGCGCGGGCCGTCAAGTTGGCCCCGTTTGCGGCGCGTCGCTTGCCTGACCTCCCGACGCATGCCGCCGTACCCGACGCGCGCCCGAATCAGATCATCATCGCGCCGCGCCAGGTGGTGGCGATCGCGTCCTCTACCGGCGGCCCGAGTGCGTTGATGGAGATTTTCTCGCGCCTACCGGAAAACGCGAAGTTCGCGGTCGTGATCGCGCAGCACATGCCAGACAAGTTCACGCGCACGTTCGCCGAGCGCTTGGACCGCAGGAGTGCGCTGCGCGTGGCGGAGGCGCAGGACATGGATCCGCTGGGTGAGGGCATGGGCTACGTGTGCCCCGGGCGGCAATGCATGGAGCTCGAGATGCCGTCCAAAGGCCCGCTGCGCATGCGCGTAGGCCCGCCCAACGAGCGGGACCGCTACGTGCCCAGCGCGGATCGCCTACTGACCAGCGTCGCGCACGCCGTCGGCAAACGCGCGATTGGCGTCATCCTGACCGGCATGGGGGACGACGGCGTGCAGGGCGCGCGCGCCATTCTGGACGCGGGCGGCATCGTGATCGCTGAAAGCGAGCTGACGGCGGTGGTTTACGGCATGCCGGGCTGCGCTGTCCGCGCCGGCGCAACGACCATGACTCTTCCTCTTCCAGAAATCGGCGATTGGATCGCGAAGCTCTGAGCGCGCGCGAGGCCGCACTCAAGAGTTGCGGCGTCCAAAATCAGTGAAACGCGCCAGGCTCGCGTAGCGCGAAGGGCGCGACTTCAGCCAGGAAGCGCTCGCCGTTTTCGAGCGCCATCTCGTAGGTGCCGTGCATCGAGCCGAAGGGCGTTTTGAGTGGGCAGCCCGAGGTGTACTCGAAGTTTTCACCTTGGCGCAGCGTGGGTTGGTGCCCCACCACGCCTGGACCGCGCACTTGCTCCACGTCACCCGTCGCGTTGGTGATTACCCAGTGACGGTTCAGGAGCTGCACCGTGTCAGGGCCCTCGTTCGAGATCGTGATCGTGTACAAGAAGAACCATTCGCTGCGATGGGGGTCGGAATGGTCGGGCGAGTAGCGTGCTTCGACGCGCACGCGGACGCCTCGGGTGAGGGCTTCGGAGGTGGTCACGAACGCAATATACCGATCTCTGGTGACAGACTCCGCCTGGAGTCTACTAGGTCAGGATTTGAGCGGAAATTCGGTTGCAAAGTGCGATAGGGCATCTGCCAACAAGTGATGTCTCCAGCCTTCCAGGGCGGCTGCTACGTCCGCGCCGCCATGGCTGAGCACGTGGCCGCGTAGGCCCTTCATGATCCGCGACGGCAGCGCGATCTCGGGCGCAACTTCGAGCGAGACGCACACGTCGGCGCGGGCCGCAGCCAACCAACCATCGACCAGGAGTTCCCGGTTCGTGGCGTATGCCGGCGGATCGATGGCTGTGAAGCCCGTCGCATCCGCACCTTCTGCAGCTTTTGTTAGACCAGTCACGAGGCTCTGCGAGAGCTCGCGCGACCAACTGCGTGGCACGCCCTTGATGCGCTGCAAGTCATCCACCGAGCCTGGCAGCCGGCTCGCTAGCGACAACAGCGTTTTGTTCTCGGGAGCATTTTCGCGTTCGCGCTCGGGTAGTTGATTGAACCACTGGATCAAATAGCGCAGTGCGGCCTGCCCTTTGTGATCGAGCTGCCAAGCGTTGCGAAACGAATCCAGCGCTAACAGGCAAGCCGTCGCGCCCTCTGCCCAAATACTCTCCGCGGAAGCCAGCGGGACCACATCCGCACGGCTCAGCGCGCTCAAGCGTTGCTTCAAGAACGTGTACAGGGCCGGCAAGTGCTCAACGTCCGCCGCGGCGTATGCGAGCTGGGAAGCGGGCAGGGGACGCCGCACCCAGTCGTCCGCCTGGTGTGCCTTCGTAGCGCGCAGGCCGAGCGCGCGAAACTGCGCATACGCCAGCGATACGCTGTGTTCGACTGTCGTGAGCGACCACGCGATCTGCGTGTCGAACACGCGCGGGCGCTTGTGCAAATCGAGTCGTTCACCGAGCAGCATCACGTCTTGCTGGCCCGCGTGCAGCACCCACTCCGCGTCGCTCTGAAAGGCCTCTGCGAGCGGGCGCAGATCCCGAATCGCGACGGCGTCCACCAGGTAGATCTCAGCTCCGGTCGAGATCTGCAGCAGGCACAACTCGATGCCCGAGCGGTTGGACTCGAACTCGGTGTCTAGGTACAGCGTCGGTGCGCCGCGCAGCGCTTGGTTCAGTGCGGCCAGTTCGCTGGCTACGGCGATCAGTTTCACGAGCTTCTCCTACGAACCTCTTACAGGATTCGCCGGCACTTCAGGGGCTCTGTGAGCCGGAGGCATGCGCGCGACGCGGCGCGGCATCAGTTCGCGGCTGCGGGGCTCCCGTTTTCACGCTGCCCGTGGTTAGAATGCGCCCCCGCCGGTCGGCCGCTCGACCTGCGGACCGGCAAGCTCTCTAGACCACCCCCAACCGAACGAAGCCCACCTTTGGCAGCCTGTTACTTCGACGTCGATGGAACGCTGGTGACCAGCAACTTGGTTCACCCAACGCTCTACTACTTGCTCAACCAAGGCACGCCGCTGCAGACGCTGAA
>JBDTJC010000246.1:0-11050 GCA_039936055.1 Polyangiaceae bacterium
GACGGGCAAGCGCTTGGCGCGCCGCAATACCGAACCAGCGAGCCGCGCTTTCAGTGCGGTTTTTATGGGATTTTTTGGCGTCCGAGCTCTGACTGAGCAGCACCGAGTCGATCGGATCGTAGAGCCGCGCCACTTCCGGACGCAGACCGGCCTGCAGCATCGTGCGCAGGATGTCGAAGCCGCTCTCGATGGTCGCGCAGGAGTACGAAAGGAAGCGCCGCACACGCGGTGCCGGATGCAAGCGCAGCGTGACGGAAGTGATGAAGCCGAGCGTCCCCTCGCTACCCGTCATCAACGGCACGAGATCTGGTCCCGAGCGTCGCCGCCGCATGCGCACGGCGTCACCAGTGCCGAGCACACAGTCAACCCCTGCGACCATGTCTTCGATCTTCCCGTAGCGGCTTGAGCACTGGCCAGCGCCGCGCGCCGCAACCCAGCCGCCCACAGTGGAACACACGATGCTCGAAGGAAAATGGCCCGCAGTGTAACCCTGCTTCGCCAAGCGAGCCTCGAGCGTCAGCCCGAGCACGCCGGCGCCCGCATGCACGACCGGTGCGTCTGCATCGACTCGAAATTCTTGAAAGCGCTTGGAGTCGACTACGACGGTGCGTTCATGAGGCAGGATCGCGCCGCACACGCCGCTGCCTGCGCCGAACGGGACCACGCGAAAGCCTTGCGAGCGCCCGAGTTCGATCAGTTGGCTGATTTGCTCGGTTCGTTCGGGCCAAACCACCGCACCGGGCCTCGAGGTGGGCGCTTCACCGCTTTGGATGTCGACCAGGGCGCGCGGCCACAGGTCCCGCGCGGCAGCGGAAAGATCCGAGCTTTCGCCGCTGACTCGCAGACCCGGCACGCGCTGGGCGAGGGCTGAAGCGAGATCCACGAAACCCTTGTAGCGCGCGTGGGCGGGGACGTATACGTGGAGGGCGTGGGTGTCAGCTCGAACGGATTCGGAGTGCTCTCGTTAGCCGCATGGCTCGTCGTTGGCCTCGCTGGCGCGTGTGGCGGCTCCCCGGCGGGGTCGGGTGAACCCGCAGTAACGCCCCACGAGAAGGCGCCGAGCCCCGCAAGTGATTCGTCGGGCGCCGAAGACGAGGGCCCAGCTGAAGAAGAAGCCACCAAGCCCGCTTTGTGCGACGACGGCACGTGCAGCCGCTGTGGCACAGGTATCTGCCCGACGGGCTGGTACTGCGACGAATCGGCCAAGGGCGGCGCTGCTTGCGGGTGGTTGCCACAATGCGTGCAAAAGGTGAGCTGCGCTTGCTTGACCAAAGTGCTGGGCTCCGCGTGCTCGTGTAGCGAGCAGGCCAGCGGCCTGCACGTCACCTGTCAATAAGCCGAAACGGGCGCTACGGGCGCTGCGCGAGCATGATGATGCGCGGCGAATTCGGGCCGAAAAACACGCCCGGCGTCGCTGGGTGGCCGCTGGCTTCGGTCACGCGAAAACCGACGTCGTGTAGCAGCTTGCCGAGCTCGTGCAGCGAGTAGAGGCGCAGCGAGAACAGCGACTCTTTGGTGCGCCCGTCATCCAGGATGATGGAACGCTTCACGCGCAACCGGCTCGAGATGAAGTCCACGCTCATGTCGTCCATACAGACGCACGAGTCACCCTCGTACCAAACCGTGCACGGCGCGGAAGCCGCCGCAAAATCCCGATTCAGCACGTCGATCAGGAACATGCCACCGGGGCGCAACGCCTTGAACACGCGCTGCGCCACGGCCAGATTCTTGTCCTCCTCGAAGTAGCCGAAGGTCGTGTTCCAACAGAATACGCCGTCGAACATTTCCTCGAAGGCCATCTCGCGCATATCGCCTTGCAGGAAATTGATTTTCTGGCTGCGCTCTTGCGCGACATCAGCAGCCAACGCCAACTGATACAGCGACAGGTCGTAGCCGACCACGCCGTAGCCGCGGCTCGCGAGCTCCACCGCGTGGTGGCCTGCGCCGCAGCCCAAATCCAGCACGACGCCGCCCGCAGCCACACCCAGTGATTCCTCGATGAACGTCACTTCACGGCGAATGTGCTCGTCCGAAACCTTGGACGTCGCGCGCATGAAGTCTTCGTTGAACAGATCTTCCCACCACGGTTGGCGCGTCTTGGCGCGCTGCGCGGCTTTGGCAGCAGCAGGGTCCGGCGTCGGCGGCGGAGTGGCTCCGCTGACAGTCGCGGGCTCCAGCAGCGGGGCGGACGGTGGGGTCCCGGCCGGGCGCTTAGGCGGCGGCGGCGGTTTGCCCGGATCAGTCTTGGCTTCGGCTTGAAAGACCGGGATCTCTTCAGGCAACACCGAGATGGCGTCTTCGCGGCCCAGCTCCTCCGCGTCGGCAACAGCGATCTTCTTTTCGCCGGAGTCAGGCGCGACGTCGTTGTCCGACAACTCGTGAGCGACTTCGGATTTTGCTGCCTCGACTTGACGCGCTTGCGTTGCGGCTTCCGCTACCGGCGCGGCGTCAGCAGTGACAAGCGCGACCTCGGCAAGCGCTGCGACGGACGCGAGGTCCGCGCTTGCCGACGGCACCGATGGCAGATCGGGTACGGGTGACAGACCCGGCACGGGTGACAGACCCGGCACGACCAGCGCGGGAGCAGACGGGTGCGCGCTGCGGCGCGTTCCCGTTCCGAGGCGCGATGCGGACGGCAGGTAAGCATCCGGATCGAGCTCGACGCCAGGCTCGGCGGGGGCGGGGTTAGCGCGCGCGGCGTCACCCACGGCGATGATGCGCATCGCGAAAATCGCGGACGAAGAGGGCGGAGCGCTTGACGCCGGCGCGACTTCCGCGCTGGCGGATACAACAGGCGGCGCGGCGGGCGGAGGCTCACTGCGCGGGCGCGGCGGAGGCGCTACCGAGGCCGGGCGCGGCGGCACGACGAGCGGCCTGGGCTGACTCGAACCGAGCGCAGGATCGGCCGGAGCGCGCGTGCTGGTTGCGTTCCCGGCTTCAGCTGGCTCATCCGGCGCGATCGCGGGATGGGAACGAGGCTTCGGGATCGGCGAGGGAGAGCTGAGCGGAGGAGTCGACGGCGACGCGATCTGCACGAGCGTGTCCGGCTCGCTGTCGCTGCTCACCATCGGGAACACGTCATCACCGGCGAACGAGATGTTCGGAGCGATCGGCGCTTTGAGCGCGCTCGCGGTGAGCGCATCCACCATCGACACTTCGTCCGGCGGGCGCCCGGAGGGCGGACGCGACGCAGCGCTCGAATCACGGCGAGGCTTCGGCGGCGGCGCGAGCTTCCGCGACATCGGCAGCTGGGAGTCACTTACGGCAGCCGGAGGCGAGGCTTCGATCACCGGAGGCGAGGACAGCTCCGGTGGAGCATCGTCGATCGGGAACTCGACATCCTCGGACTCGGCAAGCGCGGACTCGGCAAGCGCGGACGCGCGCTCGGCGACCGGCTCGGCCGTTTCCTTCACGCCCAAATGCGCCGTGTCTTCCGAGTTTTCGATCGTCATCCGGCTCTCAATAGTGATTCGCCGTAGCGCACCTTGCCCAGCGCGCGGCCAACGCTGACGCCGGGCTCGAGCAAGACTACGGCGGTCGAACCGAGGTGGAATACCCCTATCTCCTGGCCGCGCGTGACGCTCTGGGGCGGATTCACCGGGTGCACGCCCGGTTCGGCCGACGGTCGCCCAGGCAAAGCCGTGATCGTGATGCGACCCACGATCACCGCGCCCACCATGACCACCGTCACCCGCCCGAGGCCGCGCGTGTCGATCACGATCGCCGCGCGATGATTGCGTACGAACAACTGCGGGATGTGCCGCTCGCCGATCGAATTGACCGGATACAGATCACCGGCCATGCCGCGCACCAGCGTGACTTCACCATCTACTGGCGAGTGCACGCGGTGATAGTCACCGGGTGCCAGGTACACGACCGCGAATTCACCGCCGCTATAGCGAGCCGCATCGCGAGCATCACCGATCAGCTCGCCCACGTCATAGTGCTGGCCTTTGACGAAAATGCGTGAGCCCGAATCGACTCGGCCGCACGAGGACAGCTTCCCGTCCGCCGGGGCAACCACCGCGTCTGAACTAACCAAGCGCGCGCCATCTTTCAGCGGCCGCGTGAAGAAAGCGTCGAAGCTTTCATACGGGCCAGGCTCGGGCATGGCCTCGTCCATGTTCACGCCGTAGGCGCGCGAATAGACGCCCATGATCGCGCGGGACACGGGCGGGGACAGAGGTAACTCACACAGTTCCCCCACGGCCCGACTGAGTCGGACACGGGGGAGTGCGCGCAAGAGCTGAGCGGCAGCGTACGTCGCGAGACCCACGAGAAATCCTTTAAACTTCGCAGAGATTCGAGCTGTTTATCCTAGGCGCCCTGGGCCACGGCGGTCAATCACGTGGCACGATTCGGGCTGCTTTACACAGCTCTAGCCAAGCGGGGCGTGTGGGCAATGGTGGTTCTGTCACCGCGCCGCCGGCACTGCCGGAGGGCGCACGGCGATAGCCTTCGCAAGCTACTTCGTCGGCGTAGGGATCGGCCGAGAGCCCGAAGGTAAAGGCCGGTTCCGCGTCGGCGAGCTGACCGCGCCGCTTGAACCCTCGGCCGGCCAGCGCAAACCACGGTCCGTATAGAGCGTCAATTTCCGCCACGGTGCCAAGCGCGTGCTCTGCCCCCGTATCGTCACCGGCCGCGTACAGGCCCGCCGCAACACGCTCGCGAACCTGCGGCACGCGAGGCAACGTGCTGAGCAGGGGTTCGACCTCGGTCGCCGACTCGCGGCCATGACCGCGGAGCAAGAGCAGATCCGCGAGCCGCACGCGGCGCCCGGCGTCCGCCTGCGCACGCGGCGCGGGGGCCGCGTGCGTCGCTTGGTCCGGCGGTGGCTTCACCGGTTGGCGCAGGAAGCGCTGCCAGCGCGCGTTCCACTCCGACAAGCCGTAGCCCGTCACGCTGAGCAACGCGGCGTCCGGACCCGCCGCGCCATTGCCCCGCAAATCCGCGAACAGCAGGCGCAACGCGGGCTCACCATTTTGGTCGATCAGAAAGTGCATGAAGCTCGTGACCTCCGCGAAGGCGATGCCGGCCGCTTCCGGCGTGGGGAGCATCGCGATCGACGGCCCGAGTTTGTCGATGCCCACCGAGCGTCCATCGAGCGCCGCGTTACGCGCACCAGTGTCCGCCCAATCCGGCTTGTCGAATGGACGCGGCGGACGCCAGCGCACCTCGAAGCGCTTGGCGAGGCCCTCTTGCATCCAGAGCGGCGCAAAGTCGCGCGTGGCGCGCGTCACCAGCAGATGCGTGATCTCGTGCGCTAGCGTGTCCTGCCACGGGTACCCCTGCACGGGCGCACGCGGGGAAAGCATGATCACGCGCCCCCAACGAGCTACGGCCAACGTGCCGGTCGTTTCCGCGGCTTTCAGCGGCAGCCCGGACACCGAAGACAACGAGAACAAGTCGCGCACCAAATCAATCCGCAGCGGGCGCGGCAAATCGATACCGACCTCTTTCGATACCGTGTCGCGCGCCTGCGCCGCTACCTCGAAAATGAACGGCGCGAGCGCGCGATCCGAGTCGTCTTGTAAGCGCATCCAGATGCCGCGCTCTTTGTCCTCCATCACGAAACCTGCGGCCGTCGCCCGCGCGCAGCTCTTGGCGAGTTCCGCGAGCGAAGCGCCTTCGCGCGATTCGGTCAACGCCGGATTGGATAGGATGGCCTCGGCGCGGTCGCATTCACCCAAGTACACGGCGAGGCGCGCACGTTCGAGCGTCATGCCGGGTGAATCAGAGTGCGCGTGCTCCAGCAGCTCAGTGGCACGCGCAGTGTCAATTTCCGTGATCGCGTTTTCTACGCGCTCCACCGGATTGCCGAAACCGAAATCAACCGCGTGCGCGGAAGCATCGAACCCGAGCACAGCGGCGCACGCAGCGGCACACGCGAAGCCGAACCAAGCGCGCTTCATTGCAAAAGCCCCTCCGCGTAGCGGCGTACGGCGTCCGAGAGCCGCCCGCTCGTTTGTTTGCTCAAACCATCCAACACGCGGCGCCGGAAGTCGTCCGCGCGGCCCGCTTCAGCGCGCGGCACGTCTGCATCAGTGCGCATCTGTTTGCCTTTGGAGTTCGAAGAATCCTTGGGGGACGGCGAGGGCGATTGGTCTTTGCCGTCGCTCTCACCCGAACCGCTTTGGCCGCTGTTGGTTTGTTCGAGCAGGCGCTGCGCATCGCGTTGCAGGGCCAAGCCTTGCTCACCGTGGCCTGCACCCAGCTCCTTGGCGGCGTCACGCATCAGGCCCTCGGCTTTGCCGAGCGCGTCCGCCAGATCCTGCGGAAGCGCGATTTCGCCGTGATTTCCGCGCCCAGAAAGATTCGCGGCGCGGTCAGCCAACCCCCGCTCGCGGCCCGACGAATCCTGCAAGCCGGCCTGGGCCTTCTCGGCGGCGCTCTTTTGCGCACGGGCCAAGCTTTGCTCTACCCAAGCCAGGTCGCGGTCCAGCTCGGCACGCGCGACCGCCAACGCGGCGTCGTCCAGCGAATCGAACAGCGAGCCCCCGGCGCGCTTGGCCGCCTCCGAGAGCTCCGAGCGTGCATGACGACCGCTCTCGACCGCGTCTTTCAAGGACAAACGCGCCATGCTTTGCGCCATGGATTCGGCGTGCTCGCGGCCCAGGGCCGCGCCAGCGCGCGCCGAATTCGGGTTGTCGGAGAATTGCGGCAGGGGAGCGATCTTGTCGCGCAAGGCGGCGGCGTGCTGCGCGGCTTCTTGCTTCAAGTCATCCAGGTCGACGGACTTTTCCGCGTCAGCCAAGTTGTGATCGACGCGGTCCAGCTCTTGCTGATGCTCTTCTGCCAGCCGCTCCAGCTCCCCCACGAGCTCGTCGAACTTCTTGTCGGCGTCGGACGGCTTGCCGTTGCTGTCGCCCTGCGACCCGGCGCCCGATTCTACGCCGCCGCCGCCCGCGCTGCTGAACGATGGGCTCGGGCGCCGCAAACGCGCCGCCAAATGCCGAGCAGCAAGCTCAGTGGCCAGCAAATTGCCGGCGTCGCGCGCGCGTTCGATGCGGCGAATCTCGCCCTGGGCGACGCTGCCCACGTCGCGCCCAATTGGCCCGAGCACAAGTAAATGCCCGGCACCAGGGCGGAGTACGGCGAGCGCTTGCGCCAGCCGCTTCAAGCCGGCGTCACGCCGTTCGCTTTCCAAGGCTTGCTTAGCACCCTCTGCGGCTTCTTCTGCAGCATCACCCAGGTGCTTGGAGACCGCCCCCGCGTCACGATTGCCCAAACCGCGCAGCGCCGCATCGACCGCCAACAGCACGTCTTCGGTGCGGCGCATGGCCGAGGCAGGCGTGGGCAGCGCGCGTTCCAGCACCCGCGCTTGACCGCCCAAGAACGCCTTCAGACCCGGCGCGAGCGTCAGCCCGGCGAAGCGCTGCTCCAACACGCCGCGCAGTTGCGTCGCGACCGCTCGGGTGCGCCGGGCGTCGGCCTTGCGCAAGTCAGTATCCGTGCCGCCCGGCTCGGGCGTGAGCTCGGACGCGAGCAAGTCCGTCAGGACGTCACGCACCGCCACGAGGGCCTGATAGCGCGCCGCTTCGGGCTCGCCTACGGGCACTGGAACCAGGGTAATCGCGGCGCTTTTGCCCCATTTTACGCCGGCGGTCGCGTCGTCATCACGGGCCTCGATGCTGACTTCGACGGGCAGGAACGTGCGGCGCAGGAACGGATCGCTCGATTCGATAGCGTATGCGCCGCGCTCGAGCTTCACCTCGCCGTCGAGCCTCGTGAGTGGGCGGCGGTCTTCACGCCCGCCCGCGCGCAGCACGAGATCTATCTCGCGCAGGCCGTGGTCGTCCGTTGCCTCGTAGCGCAACTCACGCCGGTCGAAGTCACGCAGATCCGCTCTGGAAGGCGCGCCTTCCAGAGCGACCTCAGGTGCGGCATCCGGCACGGCTTCCAGCGCGATCACTTCGGACTCGCGAATCAGCACGGTGCCAAAGCGCGCGGCGACGCGCAGCTCGGCATTGCCGTTCAGCACGTAGCGCGCCACGACGCCACCCGAGCCATCGTCCACGAACGGCACTTCGCGCGTGCCATCACTCAACACCAGACGCCGGCCTTGAGCCAGCGGCACTCCGCGCACCGCAATCGCGCTGCCCTGCGCTTCAGCGCTGCCGAGACCTGGAAAAATCGCGCGATCCGGAACGTGAAGGTACGCTGGCGGCTGCACCGTGACGCGCCCCAAGTCCAGCCACACCATGTTCACCGGTGCCAGCCCGTGCCGTGCGAAGAGCACATCCAAGCCCTCCCCAATGCGACCTGGGTCCCGCGCGCACGCGATGCCCGTCAAGAACACCAGCGCAAACCCGGCAACGCGCAGCGACCGCGCGCGCTTCAACGCGTGCTGCTCCACCGCGGCCAGCGGCACGCGCTGCAACTGACGCTCGAAATGCAGCTGCGCGAGTTCGAGCGAGCCGACACTGGGATTCACCCGCACCTGCTGGGCCAACGCGGCTGCGCGCAATGCGCGCTCACCCAAACCACGATCGACCGGCAGCACGATGCGGCGAATGGTGCGTCGCACATCAGCAAAGTCTTTCGCGTCTCGCCGCCGAAAGACGAACACCTGCGCGAACGACAGCAACACCAGCAGCGCCGCCGCTGCGCGCGTCCACGGCGTCCCGAAACGCGCCAAGAGCCCGGCGCCGACCAAGCACGAAAGCACTACCCAAAACGACAGCCAGCGCGCCGGTGCGCGGCGATGTTTCTGAAATGCGACCGTGAGGCGCTCGGTCAAAAGCGGCGAGGCTGCCAAAGCGCCTGGAGCTTAGTACTACTTGATCAGTCTTGGCAGGCTCAGATCACGATCATCCAAAGTGGGCGCGAGGCACGCGAGAAACCGGCGACACTGGCGGCCTGGCCTACTGCCATCCCCGATTAGCCGGCCACCGTGACAAGCCGGAAAATCTGCATCATCCTTTGAAGCAGCCGCGGAAGTTGCAGGAGCCATGCAGGTCGAACGCCTCAAGCGAGTTCTGTTGTCGCTGCCCGATCTCGCGCTGCGCACGGGTTGGCTGCGTGATTTCCTCGCCAGCCACTCCGGGCATGATCAGGCCACGGTGCTGAACGCGCTCTGTGAAGACAACGAGCGCGCCGAGCCGCAGGCGCGCGAAGCCATTTTGGTAGTAGCGCTGCTGTTCGCGTCCTTCGGCGAGTGTACGATCGTGGATGAGCTGCGCGAGCAGGCGGAGGCTCGTCATTTGTTAAGCTTAGCGCGGCTAGTGCGGCGCGCGCCGCCTTCCCTGCTCCCCTCCGCCCCGGCTCCGCCCGTGCCGGACTACGGCACAGGTCGTGAACTCACCGTCGGTGAACGCAAGAGCCTGGCGCGCAGTCCGAATCGCCGCGCGTTCGAGAAGCTGCTGCGCGACCCGCACCCGCTCGTGATTCGGCAATTGCTCGAGAACCCGCGGCTCACGGAAGATGACGTGGTGCGCATGACTGCGCGCCGCCCCGCTCGTCTGGAAGTGCTGTCGGCAATCGCCCAGCACGGTCGCTGGCTCAGTCACCCGCGCGTTCGCCTAGCGCTGCTGTTCAATCCCGGTTCGCCACCCGCGATGACGATGCCGCTGCTCTCCGTGTGCACGCGCAACGAACTCACGGAGGTGCGGCATCACTCCGAATCATCCCCCGTGCTGCGCGGCGCCGCGCACGAACTCTTGGAGCGCTTACCGCCACTACGTGAGTCCGAAGTACCCGACTTCACGTTGCAGTAGCGGGCTCAGCCTTCTTCTTCTTCGCTCTCCCACTTCAAGACCGCGCCGACGCTGATGCGCATCGCGCACTCTTCACAGAGCGGCGGTTCTTCGAAGCGGTATTCGTCGCCGCGCGACCACAGGAACAAGCCGGAGCCCGCGGGGGGGCCTTCGAAGTGACGCTCGCAGAAGTCACAGTCGAACCCCTGTAGCCGGCGGACCTCACCGGGCGAAGGCGGCGTGTGCTCTGCCTCGGCTTCGGGACGAACTTGGGTCTCGGTGGGCTTGATGGCCATTCGCTTCTGAGCATAGCACTTCGCCGAGCGCCGGCTCGGCTCGTTCGTATGCGCGCGCGGGCCGCTCTATTCGGCTGCGGCCGAAGCCGAATCGCCGGCCGTCTTGTCCGGCGACGTGCCAGGCGCGTTCGAGGTGTCGCCGACGCCGCACGAAATGGCCAGCATTTCCACCACGTCCATATTCTTGATTTGCTCCTCTTTGGACTGCGATTTCACGCCATCACTGAGCATGGTCATGCAAAACGGGCACGCGCTGGCAATGGTAGTCGCGCCCGTGTCGAGCAGCTGCAACGTGCGCTTAACATTCACGCGGTTGTTGTTCTGCTCTTCCATGAACATCTGAGCGCCGCCCGCGCCGCAGCACAGGCCCTTGTTGCGGCTCGCGCCTTCGACCTCCACCAACTCCACACCCGGGATGCCCTGCAGGATCGCGCGCGGGGAATCGTAAATGTCGTTGTAACGGCCGAGGTAGCAAGAATCGTGGTACGCGACTTTTGCGCGCACGGGCTTGGTCGGCTTCAGCAACTTCCGCGCGACGAGCTCCAGCATGTAGTCCGTGTGGTGCACGACCTCGAACTTGGCGCCAAAGTCCGGATACTCATTCTTAAGGGTGTTGAAGCAGTGCGGGCAGGTGGTTATGATCTTCTTGATCCCACCTTGCTCCTTGTAACCGTTTAGCGTGGCCGCGTTGGTTTCCGCGAGCATGCTGAATAGGTACTCGTTGCCGGCCCGCCGCGCGGGGTCACCCGTGCACGTCTCTTCTTCGGCCAGAATCGCAAAATCCACACCCGCAGCGAGCAGCAGCTGCGCGGTGCTGCGCGCAATCT
The DNA here is from genome assembly GCA_039936055.1 of Polyangiaceae bacterium. GTDB lineage: Bacteria > Myxococcota_A > Polyangia > Polyangiales > Polyangiaceae > PMG-095. The sequence continues at coordinate 10,819 of JBDTJC010000246.1, forward strand.
TCTTGGCACGGTCATCGTAGCTCGCAGCGCAGCCGACCCAGAACAACACTTCCGCGTCCGGCTTGTCGGCGCAGCTCTTCACGCCTAGCCCTTCGGACCAACTCGCGCGATCGACGCGCGCTAGGTTCCACGGGTTGCCGTTGCCCTCCATGCCCTCGAACGGTTTGCCGAGTTGGCTCGGGAACTCACCCTTGATCACCACGAGGTTGCGGCGCATCTGCACGATCTTGTC
>JBDTJC010000247.1:0-39590 GCA_039936055.1 Polyangiaceae bacterium
GCAAGAGCACGTCTTCGGTGGTGTGGAAGGAAAGGTTGCCCACGTACAATCGGTTGTTCATTACTTACTACTCTCTACTGGTGCCCCCCTGCGGGGGCGTTACTACCGGAGTCGATTCCGTCGACCCTGGTTTCGGTGATTTCACCGCGTTACACGGTCGCTGCTGGAAAACGACTACCGCGACCTCAGTGACGAGAGAGCAGCCAGGCGGTTACCAAACACGCTGTGCGTGGCGCCTTGTAGCGCGGATCACCGGGACGCACAACCAAAGTGCAGCCGGCACTGTGGTATTTGCCGGTAAAACTAGCCTTCAGTCGGTAAAATATCCCGTTTGCCCTGGAAAATTAGGCAAAACGCGAGCGAGATCTGCAGCCGAGGGAAATTTGCGGGCTGTCGTTCAGGGAACGAACGCGTCCGGCAGCCAAGCCGGTCGCGGCTACGGCCCGGCTGTCAAAAGCTGCGACCAATCTGGGTCGGTCAGGCGCTCGTAGTTGTTGGTTACGTGCTCGGAGTGGGAGGAGGCGAGGCCGACGTATGCCTGAGCGCCCGCACAGCTATCGACGGTGACGACCATCAGCTGGTGCACGCCCGTCGCGACGTGCAGGACGTGGCCGACGTCCGCGCCGGGTTCGTCCGTCGGCTGCGTGTGCACGTCAGCGATACTCGGGTCGAACTCGACGGCTTTGGCGTCCGAGTAGAAGAGATCCGCGTACCAGCCGTCGGCGTAGGGAGTGCCGTCGCAGCCGCGCTCGAGGTGGATGGCGCGGTTGATGAACGCGAGGTTCGCGGCCGACAGCGGTGCACCCTGCAGCTCGTCCGTTGCCAGATCGCGCAGGGTGGCGGCGGTGTTGGACAGACCCGTGAAATGGTCGAGCGCGGGAGAATCCGGCAGGCCAGCGACGGCTGCTTTCCCGCGATCGGCAAAGCTCACGAGCGCGGCGAAAAACGCCGGATACGGGTCGACATACGCCGCAGGAAAGCTGCAAGCCGCGCCGAATGTCTAGGACGGCTTCGCGTACAGCAACGTGTCGTGGCGCAGCTCGGACCAAGAAGCCAGTTGCGTGTTCAGGAGACGACGGCCTCAGGCGTCCGTTGCTGCGACGCTGGGCAACCCCGAATCGTTCGATCCGGCGTGCGAGAACCGGCGCTGGCACAACCCTCGATGAGTAGAAACGGAAGCAGCAACGAGAGCCCGACTCCCAGGTGCCGACTTCGTGCCGCGCCCCGCGATCCCCACTCAACATCAGTCATGTTTCGTATTTGCGCATGGTACATGCCAATCGCGAAACAGGCGCGGCTCAACGCGCAAGATCGGTTGCCTCGAGTTACACGCCCAGACTACCGTCCGCACATGGGCGCCCTGGTACCGACGTTGTATTTGCCCGTCGCCTACTTGCCGGGCGCGAGCGGGCGAGCTGTGAGCTGGGAGCCCATTGCCTCGGTGCTTGCGTATCGGCGAGAACCGCGTTTGTTCGATTACCCGGGCCTCGGTGACCACGCCGAGGTCCCCGGCATCAATGATTTGGCAGACTTGACGCATTGGATCGCGAGCGGTCTGCCACCGCTGTGCGACGTCATCACGCTGTCGATGGGCAGTACCGTCGGGCTGCGGCTCGCGCTCGACTACCCGGAGCGCGTGCGCCGGCTCGTGCTCGTGACGCCCTGTGGCGGCTTCGACGTACGCCCCTTTGGTGCGCTCGACTGGCGCGAGACGTTCTGCGAACAGCGCCCCGAAGCCCCGCGCTGGTTCGTAGACGACACGCATGACCTCACGCCTCGGCTGGGCGAGCTATCGATCCCCACACTAGTCGTGATGGGCGACGAAGATCCGATTGCGCCCCCCGCCATCGGCGAGTTTCTGCTCCGACGTTTGCCCGCGGCGAAGCTCGAAATCGTACAGGACGCGGGGCACGATCTGGAAGAAGAGCACCCTGCTTTCTTGGCCAGTTTGATCGAAGCTCACCTGCGCCGTTGAGAGCGGACTGGGAAGCGTGACAGGCTCGCGGCCATGTCCGTCATCGCCGACGTGGTCGTTCTACTGGTCGCGCTGCTCCACGTGTACATCTTGGTGCTGGAGATGTTCTTGTGGGACAAGCCCGCCGGGCTGCGCGCCTTCGGCCTCACTCCTGAGTTCGCGCGCGCCTCGAAAGCACTCGCGGGCAACCAGGGTTTGTACAACGGCTTCCTTGCCGCGGGCCTGGTTTGGGGGCTGAGTCTGGGCGCGAGCGGTGACGGCGTGAAAGCGTTCTTCCTCGGCTGCGTGCTCGTCGCCGGCGTGTACGGGGCGCTCACTGCGAGCCGCAAAATCCTGTTTATTCAGGCTTTTCCGGCCGCAGTTGGGCTCGCACTGCTGGGCGTCGCGCACCTGTAACAGGAAAGCGCTCACACGCGACGACGACGGCGCAGGACCGCAGCGCCGAGGGCGACGGCGGCCATGAGCGCGCTCAAGGGGCTGCGCCGATGCGCGATGTTGCAGCCGCCGGAGGCGGCGTTCGGCGTTGCGTCGCCGGTTGGGCCGTCCGTGACGCCGCTGACACCCGCACCGCCGCTGACACCCGCACCGCCGCTCACGCCGCCCACGCCTATCCCGCCGCCGCTACCCGTGGCCGAAGGCAAGGCTGCGTTGCGTCGCTCGAGGAGCGTGTTGATCTGCTTCGAGTTGTCCTCAACCACCTTGCCCGTGCCGCTGTCGCCGGTGCGCACGATCACGCGGTTCGGCGGCAGGGCATCCAGATCCGGCGACCAAATGCGGGCGTTCGCGTCTTGTGCTGTACCGCGCACGACGCCGCCCTGCGGCAACTCTACGCGCCAAGGCGCTTCGGACTGAAACAGCGAGGGATCGCACTCGATAATGCGGTCGGCCGTGTGAATGTTGCTGGTGTCCGGCAAGTCCTTGTTGAACGTGAACAGCGGATCCAAAGTCATCTCGTCCGCGGACATGGTGGTGTACATGCGCGTGATCTCGGGGTGCGCGTCCACGAGATTTTGCACCAGTCTCATCGGTTGGATCACGTCCTTCTCCAAGGCCGCAATGTAGGTTGATGGCGAGAACGTGATCTGCCCGGCATAACAGTTCGGGCACAACTTAAAGTCGTCGAACGCGAGGCCGTCGGGCAAAGTGACGGCTGTGCGCGTCGCATCCCAGAAACCGTCGTACTGGGCGTAGCGGCCGTAAGCCTGCATGAAAAAGTCAGTGAAGCTTTGGAACTGAGTGTTCTTGAATTGCGTCCAGGCTTGGTCTTCGGATGCGGCCCAGATCATGTTTTTCAGGGTGCTGGTGGGGCCGGCGAGCTCGGTCACGAAGCCTTGACCGCCCGCGTCGTTCGCGGCGTCGGTCACTACCGAGTTGTAGTTGCTGTTCGCATTGAACCAATTGATGCGCGCCTCGTTCAGCTCGAGCGACAGGTAATTCTGGGGTGCCGCGCGGGATTTACCGAGTACCCAGGTCAACACGCCCATATCGTCGTTCGCGGCCACTGCGGTCAGTTTGATCGGGATGGATGCCTGCGTGCCGGCGTACGTCAGAACGATCGGGCGAATCGACCCGGAATCCGCGCCCTTGGTTAGCTTGAGCGCGAGCAAGTACAAGCCCGATTGCAAGTACGGCCCGAGCAACTTCGGCGCACTGCTGGGCACGTCATAGCCGTTGGCTTTGAGCCATTGCACGGCCACGTCCGAAGGATCCGCGAGGCTCTTGTCGAGCGAGATCACCGTCCACTCGAAAGCACCGACGATACCGGACGCTTCGACGGTGACGCCATCGCCACCCGCCGAGAGAATAGGGCCGCCAGCACTCGCAGCGCCGCCAGCGCCCACTGCGCTGCCCGGAGCGCCATTGAAGTTGTCTTGGCGACACGTCCCTTCGACCTTCACGTTCAGCGTGTAGTTCGGGTTCGTCGCGCTCTGCAGGCGCTGCAGCGCTAAGTTAGAAGCGATGCCGATGTCGTCGTCTGTCTTGGGCACGGAGGAGATGGGCAGCAGCCAGGAGAAACTCGTCGAGGGACCCTGGTACTGAATCTGGATGACCGCGGTGACGGTGCCGTCCCCGTTGTCCGCAAACACGATGCCTTCCGCGGCCTGGTTGACCGGCTGCGCCGTGTTGCAAAAGAAGCCGCCGCAGGCCGAGGCCGTTGCCGGCGCGAGCGTGCTCGCGGCCCAGGCCGCAACGCCGATGAGAGTGGTTCGAAGGACAGTTCGCATGACAGGCTCCTAGCTTGTAAACCCGGACAAACGGATCAGGCCCGAGTGGGTTTTGGCACGGAACGGCACACATTTCGGGCCGTTTTCGGGTCGAATCATTGACTAAGCAAGCCGTGCGCCAAGCGCGCTTCGCCCGGCCGGCTTGGCCCCCGCGAAGCATCGTTTCACGAAAACGGGCAAAGCGCGCCCCCCCAGGGATGATGGTATGAATCCTGCTGAGCCTCGGGGCAGTGAGCGGAGTTGGCGAGTGAATCAGGCGCACTTCTGGGTTGGAGCTGTCTTGCTGGCGCTTCCTGCGTGCGCGCCCGCGAGCGGCCCCAGCAACGGCGCGGGCGGCCGCGGTGAGGGCAATGCTGATGCTGGCGGCGAAGCAGGCGCGGGCGGCAGCCCAACTGCGGAAGTGCAACTCGGCGTGCCCGGCGGCAGCGACGGCTTGTCCTTCGAGCCGATCGACAACGGCGCGGAACTGCGACTCGAGACGTTCGGCCAAGGTGGCGTGCACGTGCTGCTCGGCGTGCGCTGCATCGGCTTCGGCGCGCGTGCATTCGTGTCCGTCACACTGAAGAACCAAAATAGCGGAACAGAGCTCGTGGCGCCGGCCCCGGTTCGCCCTCAGCTCTTGTTTTGCGACGGCGAAAATTGCGACTTGGTGCCGATCACGGTGATGGCAGGCGGGCTCACGCAGAGCGCCGCCGAGCGCGACGGCCTTCCGATCGAAATCTCCGCCGAAGTGCACAACCAAGCCGGTGTATCCGGCACGGCGGAGCGCACGGCCGTGCTCAGCACCGCTGATCTATAGGGGAGTAGTGTGATGCAACGTTCATTCGTCTTGGTCTGGCTGGTGCTGGGCGCGCTGTTGCTCGGCGGTTGCAGTGATCGGGATCACCTCGACCTGAACCCGAAGCTGAACTGGGCCTGGGTCGCCAAGAGCGACGCTGCCGCGCTGCTCAGCGTGCACGGCACCGCGGCGAACGACGTCTGGATCGCGGGCGCGGACGACGGCAAGGGCCCGATCGTTTTGCACTATGATGGCTTGAGCTGGGAGCGCAAACAGACTGGTTTGCACGGCCCGCTGTGGTGGGTGCACGCAACGACCGAAGGGCCCGTGTACTTCGCGGGCGAAAGCGCGGTGCTCCTCCGCTATCAGAACGGCGTATTTGAACGCCTGAAGACGCCCGGGTTGGGCAAAGACCTCGTCTATGGCGTGTGGGTCGCGGGCCCGAATGACGTGTACGCCGTAGGCGCTTCCGCAGGGCGCAATGGCTTCATCTGGCACTACGACGGCAGCACCTTCACTTCCCTCCCCTTGCCGGAGGACGTAAGCCAAGACGAGAATCACGATCAACCCGGGCTGTTCAAGGTCTGGGGTAGCTCGGCGGATTCGGTTTGGGTCACCGGCGCCAGCGGCACGCTGCTGCACGGCAACGCAAAGAGTGGCTTTCAACTCGTGCGCTCTGGCGGAGCGGAAATCCTGTTCACGGTGCACGCACGCGGCACGCACGTCGCGGCCGTAGGCGGCACATCGAGCGGGCTGCTCTTGGAAGGGCACGGCACGACGCTGACCGACCGCACGCCTCCGTCCACTCCGCTGCTCCAAGGCGTGTGGATCGACGATCGGGATCAGGTGTGGGCGGTGGGCGTGGGCGGCACGATCCTGCGCTCGGGCCCCAAGGGCTACGAAGCCCAGGACTCGGGGCTGGACTTCACGGCGGATCAATCACTGCATTCGGTTTGGGTCGACCCGTCCGGTGGCGTTTGGGCGGTGGGCGGCAAAGTACTCACGCCCGATCTGAACCAAGGCGTGGCATTGCATGGCGGCCCGAGCGTGCCTGAAGCGGACTTGACGCCGGACCCACCGGCACCGCCCAGCTGCCCGGACGCGCAGATCGACCCGGCACCCAAGGGATCGATCGCGCGGCGGTGGAACGAGCAGGTGCTCGGCGCGATTCGCCGCGACTTGCCTCGGCCGGGTGTGCACGCGCGCAATCTGTTCCACGTGTCGCTCGCGATTTGGGATGCCTACGCCGCGTACGATGACCTGGTCACCGGCTATGTCGTGCAGGAGCACCTCACTCCGGGGACCGACGGCCTCGACGCTGCCCGCCAAGAGGCGATTTCTTATGCGGCGTATCGCGTGCTGAGTCATCGCTACACGACGGCGGTCGGCGGCGCGGTGTCGCAGGCGTGCTTCGACGCATTCATGGCCAAGCTCGGCTATGATCCGAGCGCAACGAGCCGCAAAGGTTCGACACCGCACGCGCTCGGAAACCGCGTCGGACAGGCCGTGATTGACGCCTTCAGCGACGACGGCGCGAACGAAGCCAACAACTACGCCGACCCGGACGCTTTCGAGCCGAATTCCCCGAACCTGGTCGTGGATAGGCCCGGTTCTCACGCGAAGGATCCGAATCTGTGGCAGCGCCTCGTGATCGCGAAAGCGGAAACGCAAAATGGCATCCCGGAAGACTCCGGCGCTCAGGTGTACGTAGGCGGACAATGGGGCCACGTACAGCCGTTCTCGCTGGTCCGACCGAGCGCTGACGCAGCGTATTTGGACAACGGTCACCTGCCCGCCAAGCTCGACGATGATCTGGTGGAAGCGGCCATCGATATCGCGCGCCGCGAAGCGATGTTGGATGTCGACGACGACACCACGATGGACATCTCACCCGGCGCGCTGGGCAACAACTCACTCGGCACGAACGACGGGCACGGCCGCAGCAAGAACCCGGTGACTGGCAAACCGTACCCGGCGCAACTCGTGAAACGCAGTGATTTTGGCCGCTTTTTGGCCGAATTCTGGGCGGACGGGCCAACCTCCGAAACACCGCCTGGGCACTGGAACGTGATCGCCAACAACGTGGCCGACGATCCCGCGTTCGAGCGGCGGCTGTTCGGGACGGGGCCTCAGCTGGACCCGTTGAGCTGGGATGTACACACCTACCTGGCGCTGAACGGCGCGCTGCACGACGCGGCGATCGCCGCTTGGGAGCTCAAGCGCAAGTACGTGTCCGGGCGCCCCATCACGCTAATTCGCTACATGGCCGAACACGGCCAACGCACGGACACTGACGGCCCCTCCTACGATCCGCAAGGGCTGCCCCTGATCGACAATCTGATCGAGGTGATCACCAAGGAGAGTTCAGCCCCGGGCGAACGGCACGAGCGCTTGGCACGCTACGTGGGTGAAATGGCGATCCGCAGTTGGCGCGGCGAACCGGGTGACCGCACGAAGGATGATAGTGGCGTCGCTTGGCAGCTTGGGGTGGAATGGACGCCTTACCAACGGCGCACGTTCGTGACGCCAGCGTTCCCCGGATACATGTCCGGGCACAGCGCGTTCAGCCGCGCGGCAGCCACCGTGCTCGCCGGTTTGACGGGCTCCGACTACTTTCCCGGCGGCTTGGGCAGCTACTCGTTCCAGCCAGGCTATTTATTCTTCGAGTACGGGCCGTCGGCGCCACTCAGCCTGCAGTGGGCGAGTTACTACGACGCTTCGGACCAAGCCGGACAATCGCGCTTGTGGGGCGGCATCCACATTTCCTTCGATGATTTCGACGGCCGCCGTGCGGGCTCTTTGATCGGCTCGAGCGCGATCGAGCGCGCGCGGAGCTTTTTCGGTCCAGCCAGCGCACAATAGCCGAGCTTTGGTGAATCGAGACAGCGCGCGCGCTGCTTGGCTTCGGCTAGCTCTCGGGCTGGCGCTCACGCCGTGCGCGGCCGGCTTGGTGGCGGCGCTATGCAGCAACGCGCACGTCACTCAGCGCGTGGTCGATGCGGTGGTCTTTGCCGGCGGCGCACTGCTACCCGTGCTCGGCCTCGCGCTCGCCGCGACGTGCGAAACAACGCTTACGTTTGCGCTCGTGCTGGCGGGGGCGTGTGGCGTCCTCGTCCTCGTGTTTGCGCGTTTCGCGCAGGCACACTCGGCCGCGCCGCTGCTCGTGAACACGAGCTTGGTGGCCATCGCCTGGGGACTGGGCAGCTCCCTTGGACGACGGGTGCAGCATGCGTCGCATCTGCTGCCGGCTTGCGTGGTCGCCGCGTGCGCGGATCTCGCCTCGGTGTTGTCGCCAGAAGGGCCGAGTCACGCCATCGCCCAAAGTGACCGCGCGCTGTCGCTGCTCGCGACCTGGTTTCCCGAGCCTGGAATGCACGCGGTGGCGCCTGCACTCGGCATTGGCGATCTACTGTTCATGGCGCTCGTATTCGGAGTCGCGCGCAGGCACGCGCTGCCTTATGCGAGAACGGCAGTCCTGTGCTTACTCGGCACCGCCGTCGCCGGCGCGGCTGCAGCGGCGTTCGGGGTACCCGTGCCGGCGTTGCCCGCAATTGGCCTGTGCGTGCTGATGGGTCTGCCTGCTACGCGCCGCTTGCGCTGCGAGGACCGCCGCGCCGCGCGCTGGGCGATGATCATCGCGTGCTCGCTCGCTTTCGCGACGATCGCGCGGAATTTCTGGACTCCGTCGTGACTCAGCGCGCGGCGCGGGGCACCCCTCAGCGCCGCGCCTTTCCGCGCCTTTTCGCGCCTTTTCGCGCCTTTTCGCGCCTTTCCGCACCTTTACCGGCGCGCGCGGCGCCGCCCCGCGCGGAGCTGCGCGACACTGAAGCGGCCCAGCACGTTGCGCGCTGCCTGCTCGAATGCGGGCGGCGCACCACTGGAGAACAGGCGCGGCACGCCAGATTCACTCACGACGCGGATCTCCACGTTGCCCAGCCGCTCACGCGCGGCAATCTCCCCCAAGTCCGAAAGCAACGCCGGAGGCAAACGACCACGCACGACTGTCAGCGTGCCGTCGCGAGCCGAGAGCGCGAACAGCTCGTTCGCACGGCGTAAGCCGTAGAAAATGGCGAGCAACGCCAAGCAGAGCAACCCCAACCAAAAAAAGCCGGACATCACTCAGTTCAAACACAGGCGGGCCACGACGATGAGCACCGGCGCCAAGAACGACGCCACGCTGTAACTGAACAGTTTGCGCTCATCACGCCGGGTGACTGCGTTACTCGCGCTACCGAGTTCTTCAATCAGCGCGTCCGCATCACCGAACCGGGCGAAACGCAGGTAGTTCAGGCCCAACGCCAGCGCCATCACCGCCAAGCCGAGCTCACGCGGGTGCGCTGCGCGACTGGGCAAATGCAACGCCCAAGCGAACGCAGCACCGAGCGCCAACAAGTTGAAACTCATGCTGATGCTCAGACTCGTGATCGCAGACCAGAGCGACGCTTGCGACTCACCCCAGCGGCGTTGGTCACGCAAGTAAGTGCGAGCGAAAGCCAAACGCCAGAACTGCCAGAGCGAGGAGAACCAAGTGAGGGGCATCGGGGAACGCGCTCTTCGAGTCACCGAACATGGGGCTCCGGTCCGAGCTGCGCAAGAGCCACCAAGCGCTCGAGTAGCGGTAGCTCAGCAGCGTGCAGTTTGGCCCGGGCCTGAGCGAGCGCGAAGAAAGAAGCGCGATCCACCTCCGGGAAATCGCGCATTTTCCCCGACTTGGGCGGCCATTCCAAAGCGAACGTGTTGCTCTTGAAGGTGCTCAAATCCAAGTCCCCCTCCAGCCCCCAGGCGAAGATCAGCTTGCCGCTCTTGTTTTTGACGCTCCCCAGCTCTAGTGCATCACCGCTCGGCGAGGGGCTTCCGAGCTCTTCGGAAAATTCTCGCCGTGCAGCCGTCAAGGGGTCCTCGCTTTCTTCCAGCTCACCTTTGGGGATGAACCACGCGCCCAGGTCCTTCTTCATCCAGAACGGACCGCCCGGGTGCACCAGCAGCACTTCACTCTGCCCGAGTTGTCGACGAAAGAGCAGGATGCCTGCGCTGCGTTTGGCGGCCATACGCAGCGCAGGCTACCAGAACAGCCCCCTCACAAGCGATCTCGGGCTCAGAGCCCGCGCGCGCAGCGCAGACCGGCGTTGCCAGCGCGGGCATCGGCGCTGTTCGTTGTGCGCTTGGAGCTCAACTATGCCGTGACCTCAGCCAATGACGTCCCCGGGCGCGACCCCACCGCGTGGCAGTTCCAGGGCTCTAGTGACGGTTCTACGTGGACGACGCTCGACTCCAAGAGCAGCCAATCCTTCACGAATCGTTACCAGACGAACTTCTACTCGCTGACCAATGATACCGCCTACAACTACTACCGCCTGAACATCACGGCCAATGGTGGCGGAACCGAGCTGCAGCTCTCGGAGTTTCAGCTCTTCGGTCAGTGAGCGGAGCGCGATCCCGTGCTCGCGCGGCGGTGAGTGGGCTCGCGCCAGGTCGTCGTCGACCACCAGCATCTCGGCGTCCACTCGCCCCCCGCGACGCTGCCAGCAGCCCAAGAAGCGAGCTCACGCGATGTGGGCCGTTTCCGCCGCAGCGAAGACGGCGCTGTGACGCTTACGCTCAAACCACGCGGGAACTGAGTCACAACGCCTCGCTGCTGCGGGGCCGGAAACGCGATTTTTCTAGGCCATTTGCGGCGGCTTGCAACTTGCAATCGGGGGGCCGCCAGCCATGGACACGAACGACCCCACGAAGGCCCCCACCGTCGCGGTGGAGCCCGAGAGCAGCCGAGCCGACAACCGCGTGGAACACTTGCTGACTTCGTTCCTGCGCGGTCCAGACGAAGCCCGGCGCTTGCCGGTCGTGGGCGACGTGGTCGGCGGGGTGTACCGAATCATGGGGGAACTCGGGCGCGGCGCGATGGGCGTGGTGCTGCTGGGTTTCGACTTGCAGCTGCATCGCAAAGTGGCCATCAAGTTCGTTAGCTCGACGGATTTCGCGGACGGCATGTACGCGCGCTTTCTGCAGGAAGCCCGCGCAATGGCGGTCGTGAATCACCCCAACGTGCTCGCCATTCACGCCTTCGGTGAGCACGGCGCGATTCCCTACTTCGTGATGGAGCTGGTGGAGGGGCGAACAGCAGACGCTTGGCTCGCGGCGAGCGACGAAGCCCCGGACATCGACGCGGCACTGGCGATTTTGCAGGACGTGTGCGCTGGCGTCTCGGCGATTCACGATGCAGGGACGGTGCACTGCGATCTCAAGCCCAGCAACGTGCTACTCGACCAGCACATGCGCGTGCGCGTTGCTGATTTGGGCCTAGCCGCGCCGTACATCAATGGCGGCGTCACCAAGGTGATCGCGGGCACGCCGGAATACATGGCGCCAGAGCTGGCGTTCGACGACGATCAGCCGGCCACGCCGAGCACGGACGTGTACGCGCTCGGCTGCATGGCTTACGAACTTTTGACTGGGAAGCTGCCCTTCGAGGCGGAAACCGTACTGGCGATCATGGTCAAGCATGCGACCGAGCAGCCCATTCCGCCTAGTCAGCGGCGCCCCGGGCTGCCGACCGCGTTCGACGACGTGATCCTGAAGGCGCTGCAAAAGCAGCCCAAGGACCGCACCTCGTCTGCTGATTTGTTCCGTCGCAGCCTGAAGGAAGCACGCGCGTCGAGCGTCGAACCCGTGCGCATCCTGGTGGCCGAGGACGACCCGGACTTTCGCGATCTGTTGGCGCTCAAGCTGGGCCTAGAGTTCCCAGACGCGGACATCGTGTGCGTCGACAACGGGCGCGCGTTGGTGGACGCTTTCGATCAGAAGCCGGCTTCCGTCGTGATGATCGACTTGCAGATGCCGGTGCTGGACGGCGCGGCGGTCACTGCGTTACTGCGCGCGCGTCCTGAAGCCGAGAACGTACCGATCATCGTGATGACCGCGTCCGGCGGCCCCCAAGAGTGGAAGCTTTTGTCCTCGCTCGGCGCCGACCGCTTCTTGGTGAAGCCGGTCAATCTGGATGACATGGTGACGACGTTGCGCGGCGCCGTGCGTGAGCGGTCGAGCAACTTGCCCAGTGCGCCGACCAGCGCGCGCTAACGCTCAGCGCAACGCCGACAGCGCGGCCGACACGCTAGCCAGCGTCGCCGGCAGGGCTGGCTTCAGCTCGGGAGCGAACACCGCCACGCGCAGCTCCTCGAACGCCCAGCGCAGCGCTCGCGCCGCGGCGCGATCCGCCGGTTGTTTGGCCAAGAATGCTGCCCACAGCGGCGCGAACGGCGCGAGCTTGTCCGCGTCCTTGCGAGGATCGCTGATGGCTCGGGTGAGCCGGGCTTGGGCGGCTCGCAGGTAGCGAGGGAAGTGCTCGAGCCGCGTGAGCTCCACCGTGGAGATCAGATCAGGCGGGAACAGCAGCGCGATTTGCGCGCGAATTTCGGCGCTCGCGGCAGTGCCACTAGGATGCTTTGCGGCCGCATTCAGCGCCTGCAGCGTATTTTGCAGCTCCGCCGCCGCGCCCGCTGCGGCACGCTCCACGCGCTTGAACGCCGCCGCGACGCGCGGGATGCCGGCGGCAAGCTGCGCATCGAAGGCCGCCCTATTGCGCGGCGCGGAGGAACCCGGCGTGCAGCCAAACGCCTCTTCCACTACGCGATTCATGAACAACTCGCGAAACGCATCCGTCTCGGCACGGGAAACCAAGAAGCCATTGCGACTGGCGAAAGGCACGGGACACTGCTTGGCAAACACGGACAGCGGGCTGCGCGCGGCGAGCGCGAAGAGACGACGCACGCCCAGGCGCGTCGCCTCTTCGGCGGCGGTGGACGTCTCGAGCAAGCTCAAATCCACGGATTTTTGGCGATCCAGCAGCGCAGGGTAAGAGCGCAATTCGGCGCCGCTCACGCTTCGCACCACGAATGTCGGCAAGTCCCCAAAGTCCCAACTGGTGAGACCGGTGCGCGCCCATTGCGGCGGCGGCGCGGCGCGGCGCAGCGCCTCGCGCGCCTGCCCCCCGTGCTGTTCGATCAATTCGGCGATGTCCCGACTCTGCGCGACCGTGCGCCCGCCTTCGCCCACGACGCGGCACGTGAGGCGCATGAAGGGCGGTACCGCGTCCGTACGAAACGCGCTCTCCGGCAGCTTGACGCCGCACTCCTCGGACGCCACGCGCGACAGCGCCGCCAAGAGCGGCCCCTGAAACGGCACCAAGCGCGCCGCAACACGCGCCGCAAGCTCCGGAATTGAGCCTATTTCCCGGCGTAGCGCGCGGGGCAGTTCACCGAGCAGCGCGCTGATCTTTTGCTCGTGCCAACCAGGAATGGTCCAGTCCAACTCTCCCGGATCGAGTTGCAACAAGAGCGGCAAGGGAAATGAGGCCGTGACGCCGTCATCATCCGCAGAGGGATCGAAGCGATAGCTGAGCGGGATTTCGACTCCGTGCAGGCGCAACGTGTCCGGGTAGTGCTCGGGTAGCAGGCGTTGTTCGAGAGTAAGCACGTCTTCCATACTCAAACGCAAAGCGTGTGGCTCTTTGGCTTCGACGGCCTCTCGCCAAGCGTCGAAGGTTTTGCCGTTCACGACGTGCTCAGGCACCCGCCGATCGAAGAACGAGAGCAACGCTTCGTCGTCCGCGAGCAGATCGCTCTGGCGAGCTTTGTCGCGTTGGCGCGCGACTTCGGCGAGCAGTGCGCGATTGTGCTCCTGGAACGCGCCGCGCGTGCGGTACTCACCGCGCACCAGCGCGTGTTCCAAGAACATGAGCCGCGCGCGTCCGGGGGCGATGCTCGCGTAATCCACGCTTCGCCCGCGAAACACGGGCAAGCCGAAGAGCGTGGCGTGTTCCTTGATGCTGCTGCGCGCGGATTTTTCTGACCAGTGCGGGTCAGAATAGCTGCGTTTGAGCAAGTGCTGCCCCACCTCATCCAACCACTCCGGGTCCAACTTGGCAGCGCTGCGCGCAAACAGCTGGCTCGTCTGCACCAGTTCGAACGCCATCACCCACGCGGGCGGTTTCTTCGCCAACGCGGAAGACGGATGCAACGCAAAGCGCGTCTGCTTGGCACCGATGTACACGCGCTGCTCCGGATTCCACTGCCCGATTTTGGACAGCAGCCCGCTCAGCAAGGCGCGATGCAGGCGCGCGTCGAGGTCGCCTTTGGGGGCCAGGTCCGCTTTCGGGGTGGCGCGAGCGCCTTTCGGCTCACTGATACGCAACTCGCGCGCCACGTCTTCCAACTGGCGATGCACCTCACCCCACTCACGAATGCGCAAGAACGAGAGGAAGCCCTCCTTGCACACGCGGCGGAGCTCGGACATGCCCTTCTGCTGGGCCTCACGCACGAAAGCCCACAGCTTGAGCAGTCCCAAGAAATCCGAGCTTTCCACGCGAAAACGCTGGTGCAGCTGGTCTGCTTTTTGCTCGGCTGCGCGCGGGCGCTCACGCGGATCCTGAATGTTGAGCGCGGCCGCCAGAACTAGCACTTCGGCCACGCAGCCCTGGTCCACGCCCGCCAAAATCATGCGCCCGACGCGCGGGTCGACCGGGAAGCGAGCTAAGCGCGCGCCGAGCGGCGTGAGCTGTCGTTCGTCATCCAGCGCGCCCAGCTCTTGCAGCACGCGGTAGCCCTCGGCAATCGCGCGCGACTGCGGCGGATCCAAGAACGGAAAGTCCTCGACGTCCCCCAAAGCGAGCGACTTCATGCGCAGGATCACCCCGGACAAACCGGTGCGTTTGAGCTCGGGATCCGTGAAGGCGGGGCGCGCGGCAAAGCTCGGTTCGTCGTACAGGCGCACGCAGATGCCGTCGCGCACGCGCCCACAACGGCCTTTGCGCTGCTCCGCGCTGGCCTGGGACACGGCTTCGATTTGCAGGCTGGTGGTGCCCGTGCGCGGCTCGTAGCGCGAGAGCCGCGCCACCCCCGTGTCGATCACATACACGATTCCGGGAATGGTCAGTGACGTCTCGGCCACGTTCGTGGCTAAGATCACGCGCCGCTCGGGAATGCTGTTAAATACCTTGCGCTGATCGCCCGCGGAAAGCCGCGAATACAACGGTTGCACCACGGTGTGGCGCAGTTTGCGCGCGCCCAATTCGCGCTCCGTTTCACGAATTTCCCGCTCGCCCGGCAAGAAGACCAAGATGTCGCCACGCGGGTCGAGTGAAGTCACCGTGGCCACCGCGTTGGCCACGGCCTCAGGCAAGTCCAGATCCGGTGCGGGGGGCTCGTACAGCACTTCGACTGGGAAGGTGCGGCCTTCCACTTGAATCACTGGCGCGCCGTCAAAAAATTCAGAGAAGCGCGCGGTCTCGATCGTAGCCGAGCTGATCAAGACTTTCAGATCCGGGCGTTCTGGCAGGATGCGCTTCAACCACCCGAGCAAGAAATCAATCGTCAGGCTGCGCTCATGTGCCTCATCGATGATCAACGTGTCGTACTTGTGCAGCAAGCGGTCGCCTTGGATCTCCGCGAGCAAGATGCCGTCCGTCATGAACTTCACGTAAGTTCTCGGACTCGTCCGTTCTTCGAAGCGGATTTGGTAGCCCACCTCGTGCCCCAACTCACATTGCAGCTCGGTCGCTACGCGCGTGGCCACGCTGGTAGCCGCGATGCGCCTGGGCTGCGTGACGCCGATCAGGCCCTGCGTGCCACGTCCCATATCCAGCAGGATCTTGGGCAGCTGCGTGGTCTTGCCCGAGCCCGTAGCCCCCGCAACGATGACGACTTGATGGCGCTCGACCGCCGCCGCAATGTCCGCCACGCGCGCTGAAATCGGCAGTTCCGCCGGAAAGCGAATGCGCGCGCGCCCCGAGCTCGCCGCTGGCGGCGCTTCTTCCGAGCGAGATTCAGACATGGCGCCCGTGGCTTAGCATCGTCCCGACGAGGCGGGCGACCGTGGAGTTACGGTCCTACGCGAATCCCGTCGGCCTGGCGTTCGGCGTGCGGCGCGCCACCTGTCTAATGGACTCGAAGCACGGGGAAGACGACGCTACGTTCGGCGCGCGTGAGTTCAGCGTCTACGAATCAGCCCCGAATGCGCCACGTGCCAGCGTTGGACGGTTTGCGCGGGCTCGCCTTGCTCGGCGTACTGTTCTTCCACGCCAACGGCGCGCTGCCCGGCGGCTACCTGGGTGTGGATCTGTTCTTCGTCTTGTCCGGGTACCTGATCACGTCCCTCTTGCTCGCCGAGCAGCGCGATACGGGACGCATCGCGCTGTCTGCTTTTTGGGTGCGGCGCGCGCGGCGGCTGTTTCCGGCGTTGCTCTCGCTGATGCCCGCGGTGGCGATTTACGGCCGTTACTTGGCGCGCCCAGACGAGCTGCGCCCGCTGCGCATGCAGGCGCTGGCAGCGCTGGCTTACGTGGCCAATTGGCAGTCAATCTTCGCGCACAGGAGCTACTGGCAGCTCTTTTCAGCCCCCTCCCCGCTCGAGCACACCTGGAGTCTGTCCATCGAGGAACAGTTCTATGTGGTCTGGCCAGTGCTGGTGGCGGTGTTGTTGCGGCGTTTCACCCGTCGCGCGCTGCTCGGCGTGTCGCTTGCCTTAAGCGCACTGTCCATGGGCGCGATGTGGCACTTGTTCGACGCAGAGAACACGACGCGCGTGTACCTGGGCACGGATACGCGCATCGCGGGCATCTTGCTCGGCGCGGCACTGGCCACGCTCTTGTCCCCGAATCACGACTTTGGGGCGCGTGCAGCACGCGCATTGGACGGGCTCGGCGCGCTCGCTTTGTGCGGCTTGGGCGTGGCGTGGTGCACGCTCCGGGGGACCAACCCGTGGCTGTATCACGGCGGGTTTTGGCTCACGGAGTGCGGCGCGCTACTGCTGATTGCGTGCGCGATCGCCGGCAGAAAGAGCCTGGTTGCGCGGTTGCTCGCCTGGCGGCCATTCACGCTGCTCGGCACCATCAGCTACGGCGTGTACCTGTGGCATTGGCCGGTGAATGTGGTGTTGTCGCCGGAGCGCGTGCATGTGCGTGGCCTTGCGCTGCACACGCTGCATTTCGCGGTCACTTTTGCGATCGCCATCGTATCGTATCGGTTGTTGGAACGGCCGATTCGCCGGCACGGCGTGCCATTCGCCCAGCCTTTGTTGATCGTGCCTGCGGCAGTGGCGGCGGCGGTGCTGCTGATTGTGCGCGCTACCTATGCGCGTGAAGTGCCGGCGCAGGTGCTTCAGCTCCCCCCCCCGCCAGCACCGGAAGCCGTGCGCTTTCGCATCATGCTGTTCGGGGACTCGACGGCGAACTCACTCGGCTGGGCGTTGCGCGGTCTGGCTGAAAAGGGCCTGGACGTGCAGAATATGGGCAAGGACGGCTGCACGCTGCTCGGCAATTCCTGTGAAGGGCCGCACTGGGTGGACCGCGTGCGGGAGCAGCACCCGAACGTGAGCCTGGTGTATTTGGGCGGCGCGTTTTTGCACGGCTTTCATCTAAAGGGCGACTGGCAAACGGCGTGTCGACCCGCGTGGGACCGCCGCTTCGAAGAGGAGCTGACGGTGCGTCTGCGGGACTTGCAAGGCGAAGCAGGCGAGGTCTTCACCGCGACGATTCCGTATGCGCTCGTGCATTGGGAGAGCGCGGAGTTCAACGCCCAAATCGACTGCGTCAATCGCTCGATTCGCAAATCTGCGGCGGCGCTGCCGGGCGTGCAGCTGCTTGATGTCGGCGCGCGACTCTGCCCACACGGCGTGTGCGAACAAGACGTCGGCGCGAAGGAGCCGATTCGCCCGGACGGGATGCACTTTTCGATCGACGGCGCGCATGGCTTGGCGCGCTGGGTGTACGAAGAGATCAGGCGCTGAGCGGGTTACGGCGGCGCGGGGCCGCAGCCGTTGCCGCATGCCCAGTGCTGCACGGTAACGTCATAGTCGCAGTGCAGGTCTTGCTGGCAGTCGCTATCGTTGAGGCATTCGTCCTGCGCGGAGTGGCACATGTAAAAGGCCCGGCACCATTCGTGGGCTTGGCTGGGCGAGCAGTACATCTCGCAGTCGTCATCCGTGCTGCAACTGCTGGGTTTCGTGCAGTAGTTGGCCGCGGCGCCGTCCAGCGGATCGCGGCATTGGCAGACCGAGCCTTTGCCGCAATCCGAATCGACGAAGCACTCGTCGTAGTTGCAGGCGTAGCCGGGCACCGGGCCTAGCTGCATACAGCGCCCGTTCTCGCCGGCCGTGCAGTCTGAATCCTGGCTGCAAGAGGAACCGGGGCACGGGGCGCTTCCATTGGGCGTGATGCAGTGGTCACCGGGTGTGGGCATGCTCGGCGTGCGCTGGTGGGAACAGGCAACGGGAGCCGAGCGATGGGCTTCGGGAACACGGCCGAAGTCATGATGCGCGCAGCCGCACGCGCCGCCTCCGAGCATCATCGCCGGGCAATTGATCTGCCACGTCCCGGCGACGCAAATGGCGGTCGCCGGGCACGACAACGACCCGTAACCGGGACAGCGGAGGCCGCTCGTCGGGCACGCATCGCCCTCGTTCGGGTCTTTTGTGGGACACGTCGCGGCGGAGTCAGCGCCGCCGGCAGCAGAGCCGCCGGCATTCGTGCCTGCGCTGCCAGTGCTCGTTGCGCCGGAACTGTCGTCGGTGCGCGATCTGCCGCCGCACGCGAGCGCAACGAGCGCCGAAAAAACGCAGAGCAAGTGCCGTCGTCGCAAGATGCGCCCTCGAATTGCCACGCCACAATGATAGCGCGAATCGAGTTGCGGGCTGCCCCCCGAACGAAAGCGTCACCACACGACCGGACGTGCTCGCTTCGCTGCGCGCGCCCGGGCCCCCGACAAGCGCGGCCTCCGCCCGCGCGGGGGGCCAAACGGTGTGCGCCGACGTTAGCGCAGCATGAAGAAGATCACCACGCCGGTGACGGAGACGTACAGCCAGATGGGCAGGAAGACGCGATTGAGGCGGCGGTGGCGCGAGAAGGAGCGCGTGAAGGCGAAGTAGAAGGAAGTCAGCGCGAGCGGGACAACGCTGAGGGAGAGCAGCACGTGGCTTACCAGCAGCGCAAAGTAGAACAGGCGGATGGGACCGACTCCGGCGAATTTCGTGTCGCCGTGAACGGAGTGGTAACTGAGGTAGCCGACCAAGAAGAGTGAGGAGCAAGCGAACGCGCCCACCATCAGTAGCCGATGGACGCCGATTTTGCGTTGGCGAATGGCGACGTAGCCGGCGACGAGGCAGAGGGCGGAGAGCGCGTTGAAGCAGGCGTTAACCGCAGGCAGGAAGCTGAGGTCGGGCCCGCTAGCGCTATGGCTGCGGAGCAGGATGAAGGCGATGAACGCGACAGCCACGGTGGAGAGCACCGCGTTGAAGGTGAAGAAAATGCGGTCAGAGCGGGGCGTGACCAGGGCGTCGGAGTTCATGGCGGCAGGCCTAGCATCGCGGCCGGGCGCTGGCAGCCGGGACGGCAAAGGAACTGGGGCATCCGTGAAAGGCCATTCCCAATGCGCCCAGTTGGCGCGGCCGGGTTGCGAGGCGTACCGTGCGGCTCCACGAAAGACCCCGCCATGAACACACGAAAACTCGGCACCTTGACGGTATCCGCCCTCGGCCTCGGCTGCATGGGCATGACGGACTTTTACGGTAAGCGCGACGAAGCCGAGGCGCTCGCTACACTAGACCGCGCACTCGAGCTCGGCGTCACGCTGTTGGACACCGCAGACGCCTACGGCCCGTTCACCAACGAGGAACTGCTCGGCCGCGGGTTGCGTGGCAAGCAGCGCGACCGTTTCGTGCTGGCCACCAAGTTCGGCATCGTTCGCGGCCCGAACCCGATGGACCGCGGCTTCAACGCGAGCCCCGCGTACATTCAGCAAGCCATCGACGGCAGCTTGAAGCGCCTGGGCCTTGATTACGTGGACTTGTACCAGTGCCACCGCGTGGATCCGAAAACGCCCATCGAGGAAACGGTGGGCGCGCTGGGTCTACTGGTGAAGGCGGGCAAGGTTCGGCATATCGGGCTGTCGGAGGTGAGCGCGAACACGCTACGCAAGGCGCACGCCGTGCATCCGATCGCTTCGGTACAATCCGAGTATTCGCTCTGGAGCCGCGAGCCGGAAACCGACGGCGTGCTCGACGCGTGCGTGGAGCTCGGCATTGGGTTCCTCGCGTACAGCCCGCTCGGGCGCGGCTTCTTGACCGGGCAGATCAAGCGGTTCGAGGATTTCGACGCGGATGACTATCGCCGCCTTTCGCCGCGTTTTCAGGGTGAAAACTTCCAGAAGAATTTGGAGCTCGTGGCGCACATTGCTCGGCTCGCCGAGGCGCGCGGCTGCACGGCCTCGGAACTTGCGCTGGCCTGGGCACTGGCCAAGTACCCGCAGGTAGTGCCGATCCCGGGCACGAAGCGCCGGAAGTACTTGGAGGAGAACGTGAAGGCGGTCGAGCTCAGCCTCAGCGCTGCGGAAATTGCGCAGCTGGAGGCGGCGTTCCCGTTGGGCGCCGCCGCCGGGCCTCGTTACCCCACAGCCATGATGAATAGTCTCGGCCGCTGAGTGCTGCTCAGGGCAAGCCGGGTACTGTCATCGGATACGTCTTGCCTTGCGAAGGCAAGCGCGGCTCATGTTCCAACTAACAACGTCAGTGCGCCGCATGCAGTCGATATGCATGCGACGCCCGACGTTCCGAAATCCACGAGCGCCGACGCGAAGGACTACGGGATCTAACAAGCTATCCGCAGAACGCGGATAGCAGCGTCAGTGGGTGCCGCCCGCACCAGCAGCCAAAGCGCCAGCAGCCCCGCCCTCTGCAGGCGAGCCGCCTTCGGGAGCGCCAGCTTCGGCGGTCGAGCCAGCATAACTGATCTCGCCACCTTCACCAGCGGGAGCGGGAGACGTGGTCTCACCGGCTGCACCGGCGTCGCCCGCGGGGGTCGTGGTCTTGTCGTCGCTGCTACAAGCAGCGAACATCAAACCAGCGCTCAAGATCAAACCCAGACCGATAATCTTTTTCATTTAAGTCGTCTCCTGCGGAACCAATAGAAAGAGGCGCAGCCGTTTAACCCGCGAAGCGAGTTTCGGCAATCTCACGTTTCCTATCTCATTGTTTCGAACAGTCGTCCGTGGGCGATCCGCACCGGTTTTCGTGCATTTTTATGGCGAGCGTGAAGCCGTGCGGGCTGGTGAGCGAGGCACAAATGCCCGATTAGTGCCGCCTTTTTCCAGCGGTGGGGGGCCCTGCCCTCATGGGGCGGGGCGGGCTACCCGCGGGCGGCTTTCAAGCGCTTCCGTTGCGAGATTTTGTGCCCGCCGCCGCACTCGAAGGCGGCCCATGCCCCGAATCCCGAGGAGCTCCGCCCGGGCTTCCCGCGGCGCTCAGCGCGCGGCGCCGAGGCGCACGAGCAACTCACGCACGCCGTGTTCGAGCAACGGCAAGGCAACGCGAGGCGGCGCATCACCCACGTCATCTACGTGCCAGAACTCCACGCGCTCAGCCCAGGCCGGAAAGCGACTCGACACGAGTGGTCGGTGCTCGACCTCCTTCACCGCAATCGTGATTGCGGCCGAACGCAAGTCCTCTTCCGTCACGTCGCGAGGCAAACGCAGCAACGCTGGCAACGGTACGCCTCGCTCCTTCAAACCCTCGATCGCAAACGCTGACATGGGGCCAACGTTGTGCGTCTGACAGACGGGCAACAACCCTGCGGAATCCGCGCGGTACGGTACGCCCTCGGCGCTAGCACAATGATTGAATAGCTCCTCCGCAAAGCGACTGCGGTAGTAGTTTCCACTACATAAGAACAGCACACGCGGCAGTTCGCTCGACGTCATCTGCTGGAGAGCATAGCGCCTCTTCGTCGCTGTCTTGCACTTTTCCGAACTGGGTCGATGGACCGCACTCGCCCTTCGCGGACCAAACCTAGGGTGACGTCCCCGTCGACTTCCTGAGCGACTTGCACATCACCAACGGCAACTCCGGCTCCGCCACGCTGAACGCGCGCGGTGAGCTCGTGGGCCTCGCGTTCGACGGCACCTACGAATCCGTCGCCTCCGACTGGGCCTTCAAGCAGCATTCACGTTGATTTGCGGTACATCCTCTTTTTGCTGAAGAACGTGGACCACGCACACGCTTTGCTGAGCGAGCTCGGCGTGACGCCCTCGACCGAGCACTGACAACCCAGTCCAGCAAATCTCGAACTCATCAATCCGAGCAGCGGGCAGGGCCAGCCCGCTTGAAGGAACTGCCACATGCGTTAGCCCCTCTCGCGCGCGCAGCTCCACCTTCCGCGCCCGCACGTTTTTTTACGCAGTCCATGTTTGTGCACAAACATAGACTGCGTGCGCGCGAGGCACCCCCTGCGCGGGGTCGCACGGCGCGGTGAATGCTGTGCCGCGCTTGCGCGAGCCAATAGAGCCCAATCCAACTCTCGTGCTCATCTAGCCACTTCGGCAAACCGTACTCGCGAGACCTTGGGTTCTCTGTGGCTTCAATGAGCTTCCGATCCGGCTCCTTTTGTTTGGGTCCCGCGTAACGCGACGATGCGCGAGCCGGCTCCTGGCGTGACCGGCCGAGGCTTCATCGACGCCCTTTTGAGAGCGAGCAGCGTTGGAATAACGGACTGCCAGCCGCCCGACATCATCAGGAAGGCGAGGATCCCCTTAGTTACCCAATGCGCGATCTGTTTCGTTCACGCTCTGTACTCCTGTGAGCTAAATGACGAAGCTCGCTCACCCTGGGTGACAAGAAAACACATGTGCAGCGCCCCCAGCCGTGATTATTCGACGATCAGCCCGTCCGCGTTGTCACTCTTGCTGATGAAGTCGCAGTCCAGCATCGCCTTCGCGAAGGAAGCGGCCGCGTTGCTCTGGGGCGATTCTGCGCCGAAGGACCTGGCTGACGCGATGGCGGTGGCCGGCGCGCCGCAGCGCTTGCGTCACTTCGAGAATCGCTACTTCAGTTTGGACCGCTTGCTCAAAGAGGCGGACTTGCCGCGCGTGCTCGAGATGGCGGCTGGGCTCTCGTTTCGGGGCCTCGAACTCGCGCGCACCCAGCCGGACACGTTTTACGTCGATACGGATCTGCTGGAGGTCATCAGCGTGAAGGCAGATCTCGTGAGCCAGCTGCATCCCGCGCCGCTGGCTGGCACACTGCGCGTGCAAGCGCTCAACGTGCTCGATGACGAAGCCTTCCGCGCCGCCGTGGGCGCCATGCCGGCCGGGCCCATCGCGATCGCCAATGAGGGACCGCTCGTGTACCTGGACGCGGAAGAAAAGGCGCGCCTGGCGGCCAACGTGCGCGCGGCGTTGCAAGCTCGCGGCGGCGTTTGGCTCACGGCTGACGTGTACATTCGCCACCCGCTCGGCGCCGCGCCCACCGTTGGCTACGGGCGCTCGCGCAAGTTCCTGGAACAACACCGAGTCGAAGAGAACAAGTTCGCGAGCTGGTCAGCGGCCGAAGAGTTCTTCGTCAAAAGCGGGTTCCTGGTCAGGAAGAAGCTTGCTCATCACGACCCGCGGCACATTCGCGAGTCCTGGGCGCTCGCGCTCGCCCCGTGAGCGCTTCGCTCCAAGCGGTCACGTCAAACCGCGTCAAAGCGTCGGAAGACTCACTTCACGGCGATAAGCGAGGAAGCGACGCCCTGCGCGCTCCCAGTCACGCTCCGGTAGGCGCGTGAAGCCCGTGCTCTCGTACAAGGAGTGAGCAGCCTGCATGCTGTCCTGCGTGGAGAGCACCAATTGCTGGCTGCCGCGCTCCGCCGCTAAACCGAGCAACTCCGCAATCAGCGCGCGACCCACGCCGCCCTTGCGCGCGACCGGATGCACCGCGAGCAAGTGCACTTCCGCCTCCGCATCACAAGCTACCTGCCGCGCGGCGCCGCCGGGCGGCACTAAAATGATCATGCCAATCAGTGCGCCGCTGAGCCGTTCGCGCGCGGTGATGATCGCGCCACGCGCCCTCACCGCCTCCGGGGCAAATACCGTCTTGGCTAGCTCCGGCTTGGTAAATCCCCCTGCCACGTAGACCGCGGACAACAAATCCCAAAGCTCCCGGTCACTCGCGTCCCCCGGCGCCGACAGCAGCGGTCCCTCGCTCGTCATTCGCGCATGCTACCACGTAGCCGCTCGCGCATTCACCTCGCTTCGGGAACCCACAAAAAGAAGGCACTCCCACACGCGCCAGATCCGACCGCTCGAGATTGCTCGAGTGTCTGTATGTGCACATACATTGACTGACACGCAGGCAGAGCCGAACCGCGTGGCCTGACGCGCGGCAGTCCGGTTGTCCACGGTGTTCGGTAACTGTGACGGCAGGGACTGCTCCCTAAAGACGTCGCCGCGCGTGCTACACTGCCCACAGAAGCGGGCAATGAAACGAACAGGGCGGTTCATCGTGATCGGCGCGTGTTGGCTAGTCGCCTGCGGCGGATCCGCAAGATCGAGTGACGCAGCGGGCGGAGCGAATGCCGGAACCGCTGCGAACGCCGGAACCGCTGCGAACGCCGGAACAAGCGTCGCCAGTGCCGCGGGCACATCGAGTGGCGGGAACGTCGCCGCGGGCGCGGGCGGCGACGGTAATTCGGCCGTTAGTGCAGGCGCGGACGCTGGCAGCGCCGGCGCAGCGGGCACGAGCGACGGCCCGCGCTTCATCGATCAACTGCGGGACGACAACCCTGACCTTTGCCTGCCTCTCGCTTTGCCGGTGGACAAGCTGTCCGGGCAAACCACCTGCGATATCGTCGAGGCGGTCCCGCATACTTGCAGCTGTGCCGCCAGCGGCCGCGCCGAGACCGACCCCGGGCGCAAGAGCGCGGTCCAGATCCAGCTGCTCAATAACGGCGCTTGCGGCGCGACCGGCATGCCGGCCTGCGCGGACTTCTGCGTGTGCGAAATTACTCAGGAAGTCGGCGCGAGCAATGATGCGTGCAAGGCAGATCCGGCGGCGGCAGCCATGAGCGCAACCATCAACGCCGGCTTCTGCTATGTGGATGATCCTGCTTCGCCGCAATTGGCGAGCTGTCCTTCCAACGAAAAACAAAAGCTGCTGTTCGTGAGCAAGAGCGACGAGGTCACGCCCAGCCCGGGCGCCATTGTCTTCTTGATCTGCCCGAGCTGAAGCGGCTCGGTTTCGCCTTTTGGGAGTGAGCCGTCACTCCGGGCGTTGCGATTGAAAGCGCAAGCGAATCGTCGGATCCCTGGCGGGGACGCAGCGCCGGGTTCTGCCGGCGCCTCGACAAATCTGAGGCCGACACACCACCCCGGCGGGCGCCCAATCGACATCCGGGAACGGCTGATACGTTTGTTGGACGCACACGCAGCCGGTCGTCGTGCTCGCGCGCACGACCTCACCCGCGTTGAACTTGCCTTGCACCAACATGCGGTCATCCCCTGAGTCACACGGCAACGTCGTGCCGCCCGCCACGCGCACACTCACTGCGCCCGGCCCAACCATGGTCAGCTCGATGGGCGTGATGGTGGGAGCGGCGGCACTCTGCGCAAACAGCGTGCCACTGAAAGCCAACGACACACCCACCAAGCATCTGCCCGTCTGTCCGCGCAGCCACCGCCCAGCCGCAAAACTCATCACTTCTCCAAGTGTACGGGAGCGAGTGCAAGTGGGCAAGACGGCGTTGAACCGCCTCACGCTTGATCCATGGAAGAAGCTGCGCACGAGCGCGGCCCCTGGAAGGGTTCGTCTTGCAAACGATTCAGATCGCCATCGACCGCTGGACGTACGCCTTCGGCGACAATCGATTCATGGAGTTCGCGCACTTCGAGCAGGGCAACCTGGTGCGGGTGAGCACCGGCGCGTACGGCCAGAAGTACCCGTCGTAGCAAGCGCGGTCGAGGCGGGCTACGCTACGAGCATGCGCTTCGGGGTCGTGCTCCTAGTCTTCGTGTCGCCTTGCATTGCGGCCTTCGGTTGTAGCGGGCCACAGCTCACCTACGCGCCGGATGCGTCCATGGCCGGCGCACCCGACAACGGAGGCTCGGAGGGCGCTGATCTGTGCAATTTGCCCAAGAATTCCAACTCGTCGCCCATCGGCTCGTGCCTGTCGGCCGCCAAGTTCGTGGATTGCACGTTCGACTCGGGCGCGGGCGTCGGTTGCCTCTCGAACGGCGCCACGACTTGCGACGGCGCAGACGGCGCGACCTGCGTGGACAAGTGCGCCTCGGATCAATTCGCCATCTCATGCGGTGGGCCGCCGGCGATGGGCGTCACGTATGAAGACGTACCGGCCAATTGCGAAGTCGCCGCCAACACCCCCGGCGGCAAGGCCTACGCCTGCTGCTCGTGCCCCGGCGCGCAGTAGCAGCGCGAGCGTTCTTGGTTACGCTTCGTGCGCGAGCAGCGTGCCGATGCGCTCGGCGAGCGGCGGGTGCGTGTAGTAGAACTTCGCGTACAGCGGGTGCGGGTGCAGGTTGGACAGGTTCTCGGTGCCAAGCTTAGCCAGCGCGCCCGCCAAGTCGCGCGGGGAGCCGTGCAGATCGATCGCAAAGCGGTCCGCTTCGCGCTCGTCGTGACGCGACCACGCGGCGAACAGCGGCGTCAGCGGAAACAGCACGAGTGACGCCGCGACCGCCAGGATCAGGATGCGCGCTGGAAACGAAGCCGCGCTGAGTCCGAGCAGTTGCGGCAGCGCCGTGCTGGGCGAAAGCCAATAGGCCAGGTACGCACCCAAGACGAGTAGCACCTGCATGGCGACCATGCGGGTCAGGACATGCTGCTTCTTCCAGTGCCCGAGCTCATGCGCAAGCACGGCGAGGATCTGCGGCTCCGACATTTGCGCCAGCAGTGTGTCGAACAGCACGACCCGCTTTTGCCGCCCAAACCCGGTAAAATAAGCGTTCGAGTGCGAGCTGCGGCGCGAGGCATCCACCTTCAGCACGCGACCGACCTGCACTCCTGCGCGCGCGGTCATGGATTGGATGCCGTCGCGCAGCCCCGCTTCGTCCAGCGGCTCCATCCGATAGAAGAGCGGCTCGATCAGGTACGGCGAGAGCACCGTCATGATCAAACTCACGCTGCTGACAAGCACGCTGACCCACACCCACCAGCTGTGCGGCGCGGCTTGTACCAGCGCGAGTGCACCAGCAGACACCGCGGCGGTAAACACGAGCGAGAGCGCAGTGCTCTTCAACCAGTCACTCCACCACAGCCCCACTGTTTGTCGGTTGAAGCCGTAACGCGCCTCCAAACGAAAGTCGGAATACAGCTGAAACGGCACGGCCAAGAGCGTGTTCAGCAGCATGAGGCCGACCAAGAACAACACGCCACTCGCGATGAACGAGCGGGATAAGCTCGAGACCCACGCGTCATACGCGCCGAGGCCGCCCGCGAACAGGAAGCCGCCCAGGGTCAGCGTCGCTAGAACCGAGCGCAGTAAGCTCAGGCGCCCGCGCGCTGCGGTGTACGCACTGATCTGCGCGAGGCGCTCACTGTCTACATCGCCCTCCAGCACCGGAGGCACGCGGTGCCCTTCGCGCTGCAGGTGCCGCAGGTTCAGCCAGGAAAGCCCCAGCCGCGCGGCGGCAACGACGCCAAAGACCAACAGCGCAACACCCATCATCTGCCAAACGTAGAGCCGCCCAGCACGGGGCGCCACGGACGTTGGCGTGCGCGTTCCGCTCAGCCCAGAAACCCGCACGAACACAGAGGTAGCTGCGGAGCCGCGGCGGGTCAGTCGAGGTTTGGCGCGAAGCGCAGGGCCGTGCGGATTGACGAGCGACGCTGCGCGTGACAGGTTTTGTGGGTCACATGACTAGCCACCGCGCCCTCAACATGGCCTCTGCCGCACGCTCGTGCGGTTGTTGTCGTTGTTGTTCGCGGGCGGCGTAGCCAGCGGTCAATTTCGACCGCGCTGTTTGCGCCGCCTGGCCTCTGCCAGGGCGGAGGCACGGGCGCGCGTTTCGATTGCTGGAGCAAGCCATGAAGACCGTTCGACTGTACGACTCACTTTCGCGATCCATCCGTGTATTCACGCCCCTCGGCGCGGGGCCAGTCGGCATCTACAGCTGCGGCCCCACGGTGTACGCGCGGCAACACCTCGGCAATTTGCGACCGTACGTATTCGCAGACCTGCTGCGGCGCGCGCTGGAATCAGCGGGCTACGCCGTGCGCCATGTGATCAACATCACCGATGTCGGTCACCTCACCTCCGATGCGGACGACGGGTCGGACAAGGTAGAACTCGCCGCGGCGCGCGCCCGCACCTCGGCGCTCGCGATCACCGAGCACTACACCCAACTGTTTCAAACCGATCTCGAGCGTATGGGTACGCGCCCGCCCGAGCACTGGGCAAAGGCCAGCGCGCACGTACCTGAACAGATAGCGCTGATCGAGCGGCTCGTGAGCCGCGGTTTCACGTACGTCACGAGCGACGGCCTGTACTTCGACACCGCCCGCGCGCCACACTACGGCGAGCTCTCGGGGCTGCGCGCGAGTGCGCGGCACAGCCGCATTCACGTGGACAGCGGCAAGCGCAATGCGGCGGACTTTGCGCTCTGGAAATTCTCACCACAGACGGGCCCACGCAGACAACTCGAATGGCCGAGCCCGTGGGGCACAGGTTTTCCCGGCTGGCACATCGAGTGCAGCGCGATGGCCAGCAAGTACTTGGGCGCGCAGTTCGAGATCCACACCGGCGGCGTCGATCACGTCGCCGTGCATCACTCCAACGAGATCGTGCAGTCGGAACACGCATTCGGCGTGCGGCCCTGGGTGCAGTATTGGATGCACGGCGCGTGGCTCACTCTAGACGGCGCAAAAATCGCCAAATCCGCCGGCAATGCACCCGACCTGGATGATCTGATCGCTACGGGCGTGAGCGCCGCGGCGTATCGCTACTACCTGATGACTGCGCACTACCGCGCGCCCCTCGACCTTTCGCTCGAGGGACTGCACGCGGCGAGCACGGCGTTCGCGCGCCTCACCGCGTTCGTGGCTCGGCAGCGCGATGAACCTGCGACGCCGCCCGACGCGGCAAGCAGCGCCGCCAGCGACGAATGGCGAGCGCTCTTCTTCGGCGCGTTGTACGACGACCTCGACGCGCCGCGCGCGCTCTCGGTACTCTGGAGTATCTTCGCGGACACGAGCCTCACTCCGGCACTGCGTGCGGAACTGATTGCACAACTGGGCGACGTCGTAGGCTTGCGCCTGGCGGGCGAGCACGCGCAAAGAGCGCCGCTCGCTCCCGAAATCGCCAGGTTGGTCGAGGAGCGCGAGCGAGCACGCGCCGCGCGTGACTTCGCGCGGGCCGACGAACTCCGGCACGAGTTACTCGCACAGGGTGTCGCGATCGAGGACAGCCCGGGCGGGCCGGTGACGCGACGCGCAGCCAACGCACAGCCCACACGCGAGCTTATTTAGCGCGCTGTTTCGCCCCAATTCCGTGTGTCTACGAAATGTGCATCTACAGCCGCAGACCGGCTCGCCACCGGAGGTTGGCGCACACACACGTACGTTTCCGCCTGCTCAGCGCGTGTCAGGGTTACTCCCAAACACGGCCTCGCGCTGAGAAACGTGCACGCGCGTATTGGATCGAAGCGGGAGATCGTGCACATTAGAGAAAGCACCTGCTAGGTCACACAACCGTTTGTCGTGGTGGCACGGCGTGGTGGTGACTGTGACGTGGTCGCAATTTTTGGAGGCTGATCTTATGAGAACCCAACCCATTGTTACTGTCCTCGGGCTCCTGGCTCTGTCGTGTCTGGCAGCCGGCTGTTCCAGCTCGGACAAGCCATCGCAGATCGACGGTAACAACGGTCAAGGTGCCGGCAGCAACATCAACGTCGGGCAGGCGGGTGGCCTCAGCGTGGGTCCCACGGGCTCTGGCGCCAGCAGTGGCATTCCCACGGACGGCGGCGTCGTCATGCCTGACGCTGCCTGCGCGCAAAGCTCCTCCACCGCCAGCCTCGGTCAACTCACCATGTTGGTGATGATGGACGACTCGGGGTCCATGGCTGAGAACAACAAGTGGAACCAAGTGGCTGCCGCGATGAAGGCGTTCTTCGCTGATCCGGCGGCTGCTGGGCTGCGCGTGGGCCTGCGCTTGTTCCCAAGCGACACCCCCACCATGGGCTGCTCGAAGCAAGTATGTGATGGCAGGAATGGCGGGCAAGACGCCGCCATCATGGCCTGCAGCACCCCACTCGTGGACATTGCCGCGCTCACCGCGGAGACCGCCCCAGCGGATGTTCAGGAAGCCAAGCTGCTGGCAGCAATCCCGGGCATGCCGCAATCAAAGAACGGCAACAACGGCGGCACGCCGACCTACGCCGCGCTGCAAGGCGCCGAAAACATCGCCGCCGCATACGCCACTGCGCACCCGGCGGAGAAGGTGGTGGTCGTGTTCGTGACTGACGGCCAGCCCAATGGCTGTGACCAGGTCATCGCGGACATTGCGAAAATTGCCTCTGATACGCTCGCGACCAAGAAGATCGAGACGTACGCCATTGGCATCTTGGGCTCCAACGTAGACACGATGAACACGCTCGCCGTGGCCGGCGGCACCACGATGGGCATCATGATCGGCGGTGCCGACGGCGCGACCACCGAAAAGGACTTGCTGACGGCCTTCGGCAACATCAAGTCCGCCAACGTGAGCTGTGACTTCGCTGTGCCCGCAGCGCCGGCGAACTTGATGCTCAGCATCAACAACGTGAATGTGAACTACACGCCTGGCACAGGCAAAGTCAGCACGCTGACGCGCGTGAAGGACGCTGTAAGTTGCGGCACGACGGGCAGCTGGTACTACGATAACAACACTACCCCGACGCAAATTCACCTATGCGCGAACACCTGCGCGACAGTGCAGGCGGACACCGGGTCAGCACTGCAGGTGCTGTACTCGTGTGTCGGGAGCGAAGGCTACAACCCGCCCAAGTAAACCGCTGAAGTAGCGGACCGAACCCGGCTCACTCGCTCGAGTGAGCCGGGTTTTGCTTTGTGCGCTGTTCGATTTGTCGGTGCAATCAGGCGGGCTCACCAGCGCCGATGACGGCGCTCGTAGTAGTGCGGGTGGCCCCCGAAGCGGACCGTCACGCGCGGACCGGCCACCCATGCGCCGTGCCAACCCACTGGGTGCCACGGCCGACGCACCCACCCGCCGTAGCGATACGGCCCTGGACCCCACGGCGAGACATACCAAGTCCACCCGTACGTTGGCGTGTACAGGTAGCTGTAGGGCACGCCTTCGTTGTCTTGAGTGACCGCATTTGCGGGCACCCACATCCAACCGTAACCGTTGGCGTACACCCAATGCCCGCCGGGATACTCGCGTGCCCATTGCGTGGAGTCCGGTGGCGCTTCCGAAGCTGGCAGCGGCGGCTCGGGCGGTATGGATCCGGGCGCATTCGCCATCGGTGCTGGCGGCGTAGACGGCGCGAGTGGAGCCGCGGGCGGCTGCCCGGGTGGCTGCGGCGCTGAAGGCATGGCTGCAGCGCCTTCCGGCGGCGCCGATGGCGGAGGCGTGGGTGGCGCCTCCGCAGAGCGATCGTCAATCCTGAGCCGCGCTGGCGTTTCGGGTTCGGGGCCTTCCTCGGACGGTGCAGCGCAGCCTGATAGCGCAAGAGTGGCGAGCACACTGAGACTGAGACCGAGCGCGGAGGATCGCATGTTCCGAAAGCTAAACACGGCCTGGGCGGAAGCAATTCCCCGGACACAATCAGCAGCAAAACTCGGAGCCCGCAGCGCAAACGCGCCTCACTCAAACAGGGCGCTCGCGTTCCAGCAACGCACCTCGCAGGACCTCAGCGTGCCCGCCTGATTGAAGTGCTCGTCGCTGCACTTCACCGATGCCAGTGGCTTCTGGCCAAGAAATCCAATCTAGGACACCACCCGGAGCCGGGAGCTTGGCGGGCGCTCGTGCGCCGACGCGCGGTGCGCGGTGCGCGGTGCGCGAGCACACCAGGCCGCGCAGTGACGCTGAGCGGCGGGGCAGCCAATCAGGCATCAGCGGTTGCCGCGGGGGGCCGGGCGTGAGAGGCGATTGGACGGTGCTGCGCGACGCCTGCTCGCCGCGGAGCACGTTCTTCCACCATGGCGTGCGCGTAGCCGTCACGGTGGGCATCGCCTACCTGCTTGCGGGGCGCATCTCGCTGCACCCGCATTGGGTAACGGTGACGACGCTCGCGGTGTTGCAGCCGTATTCCGGCGCCACTGCGGCGCGCGCCGCGCAGCGCGTTGCGGGCACGGTGCTGGGCAGCTTCGCTGCGGTCGCGATCACGATGACGGTGCGTGGGCCGCTCTTGCTGGCCGCGGTGATGTTCCCGCTGTCGGTCGCGGCGGTGGCTACGCACCGCCGGAATTATCGGTTGTTTACGTTTTTTCTGACGCCGGTGTTCGTGCTCATCGCCGAGCGCTTCCCAGGCGATTGGTGGACGGCTGCGGTGCGCGCAGGGGATGCGCCGCTCGGTGGCGGCATTGCGTTCATTGCAGCCGTGTTCATCTTTCCTTCGCGCGAGACCACGCGCTTGCCGGATCGATTAGCCACCCTGCTGGACCACGTGGCGGACTACGCAGTGGCTGTGTTGGAAGGCCTCGCCAATCGCCACGCCGAAGCGATCGAGCCGCGCGTCGCCGACGCGCGGCGTGACACCGGAATCTCGCTGGGTGAGGCTGAAAGCTCACTAGAGCGCTTGCTCGCGGAGCCCGGACACGATTCGAATGCGGAAGGGTACGCGCTGCAGTTAATCACCTACGCGCGGCGCTCTCGCAGGCGCTCTCGCAGGCTATCGAAGGCTATGTGGTCAGCACACTGCACCAGGCCGCAGCGTTCGCGCGCGGGCTCGAACCGGGCACAGATGCAGCCGTGCCGGATTTGCCGGCCGACTTGGACCTCGCCTTCGCGCCACCCTGGCCCGCTTGCTGCGCGTCGCGGGCCTCATTTCCAACGTGGCGCGAAGCGAACTCGACCGCTAGCGCACCGCGTCGTCGAAAATGACCGCCGCGGGTCACGCCGAGCAGCCAAGCCCCGCCCTCGGTTTTTAGTTGACCCGACTCAAACCACTCTGCGGCCCTGTACGAGCTGCACCACGAACATGATCAGCGCGACCACCAGGAGTAGGTGCAGCAAGCCGCCCATGGTGTACGCGGTTGCCAAGCCAAGAGCCCACAGCACGAGCAATACGACGATGATTGTCCACAACATGCTCCTCCTAAAAGCACGGGGTGTGCCAGTGTGTTCAGAAGCCCGTTGCGGGCCATTTTAAGGCAAACAGCGCCCTGACGGCCACCCGAGGGCCGTCGCCGCTGCCCTCGTCACGTGGGGCACAATGGCGCCTACCTAGTGCGCGTGAGGCAGGGTGCGGCGCGGCGGGCCGCGCGAGGCGAGGCGAGGCGAGGCGAGGCAGACGGGAGGAACTCGCGTGAGCCCAAGCGTTCATGTGTAGGCGATCGCATTCGAGGGCAGAACACATCCGTCCGAGCCGCCGGCGACGCGGCATGGTACTACGCGCGACGGGGCAAAACGGCCAACGAATGTGTCGCCTCGTGCATCACCATTGAACTCAGGAGTCGCGCCGGCTACTATATGAATAGCGCGCTCCGATCGTTTTTTTGGCTACTTGGGTAAGGTATACATGTATCGCTATTCCGCTTGGGTTTCGTTCCTGGCTTCGGCACTGGCACTAGCGGCGTGCGGTGGTCCGCCCGACACCACGAGCCCCGGCGATATCAATCTGAACGGCGACGCGGGCGCGTCGGACGGCAAACCCGCTTCCGGGGTGGGCGGCGCCGGTATTGATGTTGGCGGCGACCTCGGTGGCGCGACCGGTCATGGCGCAACGGGCTCCGGTGAGGGCGGCGCGGGCGGTGACAACGGTGCGGTGTGCGGGGACGGCCAGGTGGATCCGCCCGAGACCTGTGATGATGGCAACACAATCCCGGGTGACGGCTGTGACGGCAACTGCAATCTCGAAGCCAACTGGGACTGCCCGACGCCCGGGGCGGCCTGCGTGTACAACCCCAAGGCCGGCGTGTGCGGCAACGGCGTGTTGGAAGCCGGTGAAACGTGCGATCTCGGTTCGAACGGCGGCACGAACCTGAATGACGGCACCACCGGTTGCTCCGCAACCTGTCAAACCGAGCCCGGGTGGACGTGCCCGGTGGACATGAGCGGCGGCGCCTGCACGAAGAACGCTTACTGCGGTGACGGCACGGTGCAAGGCGTGCTCGGTGAGCAATGCGACGACGGCACGAACGACGGCACGCACGGCTGTGACGCGAAGTGCTTGGTTGTCACCGGTTGGAAGTGCCCGCCTGCCGGCGGCGCGTGCAGCCCGGACGTGTATTGCGGCAACGGCAGAATCGACGGCACCGAGCAGTGTGACGATCACAACCTGCGCAACTACGACGGTTGTTCGTCCACGTGTTTCGTCGAAGCAGGTTGGGCCTGTCCCGCCACGGGCGGCGCCTGCACGCGCATTTGCGGCAACGGCGTGTTGGACGCAGGTGAGACGTGCGACGACAGCAACTTCTACTCCGGTGACGGCTGCTCCAGCACCTGCCAGACCGAAACGAACTACACGTGCTCCGTCGTTGGGCAATCGTGCGTGTACACACCGCCTCCCCCGCCCGGACAGTGCGGCAACGGCAAGATCGAGCCCGGTGAAGCGTGCGACGACGGCAACGCCAACAGCGGTGACGGCTGCTCGAATGCTTGCCAACTCGAGGCGGGTTGGAAGTGCACTGCGCCGAACATCCCGTGCGTGGCGGCCAAGTGCGGTGACGGCATCCTGGCCGGCACCGAAACCTGTGATGACGGCAAGGTCGACAACCTGCACGGCTGCAGCAGCACCTGCACTGTCATGCCGAACGCGGTGTGCCCCGCCAACGGTGGCGCGTGCGTTCCCATGGTGTGCGGCGACGGCTTGGTGACGGGCACCGAAACGTGCGACGACGGCAAGAACGACGGCAAACACGGCTGCTCGGCCAGCTGTCAGATCGTGAGCGGGTGGGCGTGCCCGCTGGCGGGCACGCCGTGCACGCCAATCTGTGGTGACAGCAAAGTCGTCGGTGACGAGCAGTGCGATGAGGGCGGAGCCGTCACCTGCTGCACAGCCGCCTGCAAGCTGAATCCAGGTTATGTCTGCGATCCAAGTGCGACCCCGCACTCGCAGCCGGCCACTCCGTATTGCGGCAACGGCACGGTCAATGGGCCGTCGAATACGAACGGGACCGTGCGCGGCTCCGAGCAATGTGACGACGGCAACACGCTGCCGTACGACGGCTGTTCGCCGACCTGCACGAACGAACCCTTGTGCGGCACGCTGAACACCAGCCTGCCCTTGGCCCAGCAAACGCTGCAGCCGTACCAATGCTTCGCGACCTGTGGCGACGGCCTCATTCTGCCGCCCGAAGAGTGCGACGACGGCAACGCGCAAAATGGCGACGGTTGTGACTCCAACTGCAAGATTGAGACGATCCCGAACACTACCACGCCCGCTTGGACGTGTACCCAAGCGGCCCCACCCACAACGCTCGCGATTCCGGTGATCTGGCGTGATTTCACGCCGAAGACGCACGGACAGTTCGAAGTCAATCCGCAGCCCGGCCGGCGCATGCCGGGCATCGTGCAGAACGCGCTCACGCAAGTCACTGCGACGAGCGGTTTGCGCAAGTACAAGTACGTTCCCGCCTACAATACGAGCTTTACCTCGCCGACTTGGGGCGGGTCGAACACGAACCAGCCAAACTGGACCATGAACGCGCCAGGCTGGGTGAGCGGCACGGACGGCCTACTCCTGGCCCAAAGCACGGGCGTGTACACGACGCCGCAAATGAGCGCGGCGTTCCTGCAATGGTACGTCGACAACGCGACGGTGAACATGACCTTCGGCGGTTCACTCCCGCTGACAACGGTCGCCGGCGGCGCGCTGCAATACTCGTGTGTGCAAGGCGCGTGTGACGGCACGACCGCCACGGACGGCTACTTCCCGCTCGACGGCAAGGGTTGGGTTGCGACCAGCCCCGCGCAAGAAATCGCGCGCTCCGGGGCGAGCACGACTCACAACTTCCACTTCACGACGGAAGCTCGCTACTGGTTCTCCTTCCAAGGCGGTGAGAACCTCGCCTTCTTCGGTGACGACGACGTGTGGGTGTTCGTCAACGGTCAGCTTGCCCTCGACATCGGCGGTATTCACGGCCAGACGCACGGCAACTTCACGCTCAACGCAGACGGCACCGCGACCAGCTGCGCGGAGAACCTCGCTAACGGTCAAGCGAGCGACACCGTTTGCTCCACCATCAGCCTCGGGCTGACGAAGAACAGCGTGTACGAGGTCGCGGTGTTCAACGCCGAGCGCCACGTGACCGGCTCGAATTTCCAGCTCTCGCTGAAGGGCTTCAACAATCAGCCCAGCGTGTGCACGCCGATCTGCGGTGACGGTTACGTCGCCGGGACGGAGCAATGCGATCGCGGGACCGGCAACGTCGCGCCAACGGGCAACACGTATGGCAAGTGCACCACGCAGTGCCAGCTCGGCCCGTATTGCGGTGACAAGAGCACCGTCGGCCAGAACCCGCCGGAAAGCTGCGACAACGGCCTGAACATCGACGCTTACGTGAGCACCGTGTCGACCGCCGGCATGTGCGCACCGATGTGCCTCGCGCCGCAATACTGCGGTGACGCCATTCTGCAAAAGGTGAACGGCGAGGAGTGTGATGACGGCACGGCCGCCAACACGGGCGCGTACGGGCATTGTCACAGCAACTGCAAGCTCGGCGCGCGCTGCGGTGACGGCCAAACGCAAACCGCGAGCGGCGAAACCTGTGATGACGGCGCCAACAACGGTGCCCCGGCCGACAAGTGCGACGCCACTTGCCACTTGAAGTGCGGCAACCACGTGATCGACGCTGGCGAGAAGTGCGACGACGGCACCGGCGCCACCGGCAACGGCACAGCCACCAGCAAGTGCAGCGCCACCTGCCAGCCCAAGTGCGGCAATGGCCAACTGGACCCGGGTGAGCAGTGTGACGACGGCAAGAACGACGGCAGCTACGGCAACTGCAACTCCGACTGCACTTTTGCCCCGAGCTGCGGCGACGGCAGTGTGCAAAACCCGCCGGAGGTGTGTGACCAAGGAGCAGCCAACAGCTCTGCCGCCTACGGCGTCAATTCCTGCACCGACCAATGCTTGCCGGGGCCGTTCTGCGGCGACGGCATCGTCAACGGCGCGGAAAAGTGTGACATTGGCACGCTCAACAACACCGGTGCGCCCGGGACGTGCACCATGGATTGCTCGGCCTACGTGCCCAGCATGTCGTGCGGTGACGGCAAGATCCAAGCGCCGGAAACGTGCGACGACGGCACGGCCGTGAACGGCACTACCGCCAGCAAGTGTGACTCGGCCTGCCGGTTTAAGTGCGGCAACGCCCTCATGGATGCGGGCGAACAA
This sequence comes from Polyangiaceae bacterium, assembly GCA_039936055.1. Classification (GTDB taxonomy): domain Bacteria; phylum Myxococcota_A; class Polyangia; order Polyangiales; family Polyangiaceae; genus PMG-095. The sequence goes on from JBDTJC010000247.1 coordinate 37,282, forward strand.
TGTGACAACGGTGTCAACGACGGCAGCTACGGCACCTGCACGGCCACGTGCACGCTCGCGCCGCACTGCGGTGACGGCGTGAAGAACGGCAATGAACAGTGCGACTTGGGCGCCAACAACGTACCCCTGGCAAGTGCGTATGGCGTGGGCGTATGCACGACGACGTGCAAGAACGCGCCGTTCTGCGGCGACGGCTACATTCAGTCCAAGTTCGAGAGTTGCGAAGGCAACGTCAACTGCATGAACTGCATGTCGACGAGCATCAAATAGCGTCGTTCGCGCGGTCGAGAATCGAGATCGACCGCGCGTTACGCTCGTTGCGATCACTCCGTTACCCCCCCCTTTGCTGGAAAAGCGCGGCCTCACCCTGCGCCCCGCGGCAAAACCCCGAGCTTTGCAGTGATTCGCGCATGCATTGCGCGCACGGAGCGTGCTACAGGGTTCGGCCAGATGGCAGCGTTCACTCCGTTTTACGATTGGTTGACCAAACACAAGACCCAGCGCACGCCCGTGGGCGAGTTCGCGCGTGAGGTACTGAAGGACGAGAAGCTCCCGCGCGAGATCCTCACGCTCGAGACACTGCTCGAGTACGTGAAGGGTTCCGCGAGCTCGTCCGCGCAGCTCCTGTCCAAAGCCCGGGTGACCTGGAAAGCCTTCGAACGCGGTCGCTGAACGTCATTGGTGAGCGTCGTGAGAGGTCGAGAGTGGGCGCTCGCAATCCAGCAGCGCACCTCACTCCCTCGCAAACTGGCCACCCTGCGCGACCGAGAGCCATTTTGGCGCGCGCGGCTATTCGAAACTACTTGGCGGCGCTGGAGAAAACACTCGCCGCCCCCGCGCCGCATCGTAGTTCCGCTCGCATCGCGGGCACTACTTCAGCCGGCTGCAGCGCGCTGGGCGACGAGCGCCCTTTTCTGCTCAGTCCTTGTTTGTGCACAAACATAGACTGGCTCTCGAGATTTGCTGGGCGCGGACTACGGCTTCGAGCGCCGCGTGCTCCATCCATTTTGCCATTAAACGACGCGCGGGCAGTACGGCGCGGCGCGGCGGGACGGGGCGAGAGACGAAGGGCGAGGGCGGGCGAGCCGCGCAACGGTGCCTGGCGACGCACAGCGTGACGCGATGGGGCTGCTGAGAGGCGACCCCATCCAACCACTCAGCAAGGCACTCGCGCGAGTCAGGTGGAGTGAAGCCGCACCCGACGGAGTGCTTGAGGCAACGTGGGGCCTTGCCCGTGGAGCAGGCTCAAATCGCGAGGCCGACGCCCACTGACAGCGCGCGTTCGCCGAGCGGTATGCCCTCGGCGAACAGATTGAGGCGCAGGCTCAGCCGCACGCCGACGCCTGCCCCTAGCTGGTAGTGGTGGGTGTCGGTGCCAGTCACCGCTTCACCCTGATGGCGCCAAAATACGGGGCCTCCGAAGGCGCGGGCTGCGAGGTAGGGCCGGACAATGTTGGCCAATTGCAAGCCGGCTTCGGCGCCCACGCGCAAATCGGAGGCTTCATAGCCAACCGACGTATCGCGGACCAGGTGCGTGCGTGCGGCTGCGAACGATAAGCTCGAAGTGAGCAGCACGAAGTACCTGCCGTCGTCGAACGCGCGGTAGTCCGCGCCGAGTGCGAACGTCGGCCCGGGCGAGAACTCGTACTTGCCGTCCGGCAAGGTAAGCGAGCCGCCAAACGCCGCTCCTGCGCCCAGCGAAAGCACGAGCTTCGGCGTGGGCAAATAGGCCAGCGTGGCGAGTGACGCATAGCGTACTTGGTCCGCGTACAAGTGACCGCTGAAGCGCAGCCGCGTGCTCGTGTACAACCCGCTCACGCCGACCGCCCAGTGCGGTCGCACGGCTTCATCATGCTCAGCCAGGCTACAAGAAGAAATGCCGGACGCCGACACACCGCACGCTTGCGCGTGGCGCGAGCCCAGCGCGCCGCAAGCGCCAAGGGCCGTGGCTAATAGAAGTGAGCGAGTACGTAGGAGCATGATTCAACAGAACCCTGGCACGGCAGTGATCGGCGCGCCCGTGAGGCGGGTTTGTCAACCGCCATAGGACTCGTCTTGCTCGATGCGCGACAGCACCCAATCAAACTCACCGGCTGTCACCTTAACGCGGCAATATTCGCATTGACCGCTCATCCCGACTTTGAAGGGGGCGCCGCAATGCGGGCAATTCGGATCTTGGCGCGCTTGGCCTTTGCGCGAGCTGCCGCGAATCAGCGTCCAGTATTCGGAGTAGGTGCGCGGGCGGCGGCGATTGCCGCTGAGCACTTTGCCGTCATCCGAGATCGTGTAATCCAGCCCGCTCGCGAACA
>JBDTJC010000248.1:0-2630 GCA_039936055.1 Polyangiaceae bacterium
TCTAGCGCGTGGCGAAACTCTTCGACCCAGGCGTAGGGCGTCAGCGCGTCGATCGCTATGAGCTGGTGGGCGAGATCGCCTCCGGCGGCATGGCGACGGTGTATTTGGCGCGCCTGACCGGTGTCGGTGGGTTTCAACGCTTCGTGGCTATGAAGCGGCTCCACCCGCATCTGGCGAACGAGAAAGAATTCGTGGAGATGTTCTTGGATGAAGCGCGCATCGCGGCGCGTATTCATCACCCGAACGTCGTGCCCATCCTCGAAGTCGGCGCGAGTGCCGTCGGTTACTACCTGGTGATGGAGTACATTGAGGGCGACACCCTCGCGCGCTTGCTCGCCCGTGCCGCCACGCGCGGCAAGCGTTTGCCCGTGCCCATCGCGTTGCGCATTGCGCTGGATATGCTGTCCGGTTTGCACGCCGCGCATGAGCTCCGCGACGACGCGGGTGAAGCCGTGAATCTCGTGCATCGCGATGTTTCCCCGCAAAACGTGTTGGTCGGCGTCGACGGCATCGCGCGCATCACGGATTTCGGTGTTGCTCGCGCGGCCAGTCGTCTGACCGCCACGCGCGTCGGTCAGCTCAAGGGCAAGATCGCGTACATGGCGCCCGAGCAAGCAGCGGGCGAAGAGTCACTCGATCGTCGCGCTGACGTATTCGCTGCGGGCATCGTGGTGTGGGAGGAGATCGCCGCCAAGCGTTTGTTCAAGGCGGAGAACGAAGCCGCGACGCTGTCCCGCGTGATGACCGAGCCCGTGCCACCGCTGACGACGATTGTGTCGGGCTTGAGCCCGGAGTTGTCGACGGTTGTGATGTGCGCGCTTGAGCGCAACCCGGATCGGCGTTTCGCCAACTGCGCGCAGTTTGCGGACGCGCTGGAAGCCGCAGCCACGGGGCGCGACGGCATCGCGACGCCGCGCGAGCTGGCCGCGTACGTGAGCGAAGTCTTGGGTGACGAGGTATCCGCGCAACGTGAAGCCGTGCGCGCGTGGATCGCCCGCAGTGAGCCGAGCCAAGTGGGCGCGCTCGGCGGCGCTACCGGGTCGTCCAGCGTTTCCGCGGCCGCGATGAGCTTGCCGGGCTTGGACCATTCCCAGGCAGCAACGCTCACGCAGGGGCCGCCGCCGCCGGGCCGGAGTCGAATCGGCTTGGTACTGCTCGCGATCGCGCTGTTGATCGGTGTCGCCAGCGGCAGCTTCATGTTCGCGCGCGAGACCACGCCGCGGCTGCCAGCCGCGGCGCTCGCTCCACCCTCGGCTCCGCTCATCCCGGTCACAGCGAGCGCCGCGCCGACGACGCCCGAACCGGCGGCGAGTGATCCGAGCTCCATGCCGCTCGAAGCGCCGACGGCACCCAAGCCAGTGATCCTCCAGCAGCGGCCCAAAGCGGGAGCCGGAAAATCTGGCGATACAGACTCCAGCGCCGCCAGGAAGGCCAAGAAGAAGAGCGATGACGACGTGGACCTACGAAACCCGTATCGCTAAACGCAATCGCGGTGAAAACCTGTTGCTCCGGTCTGACCGCGCCTTTGCAGTTTCCCGCGGATTCCCCGGAGAATGCGGCCTTCGGACCGGTGTAGCGGACCGATCCCTCGTTGACCGCCGCCGTCCGTTGACAGCGCTTGGATCGGCTGCTAGTTGTCCCGCCCCCTGCCGGCTCCTTATCGACAATCGCAGTGTTTTCGCGCTGTTGTCGATGAGCTGGCGAGGCACCGCACCCTGAGCAACCCGTGGCAGTCAAGAGATTCTGCTTATTCACCGGCAACGCGAATCCGGCATTAGCCGCTGAAATCGCGAAGGTGCTGGACACGCCACTGGGTGAGGCGCGCGTTACGACGTTCAGTGACGGCGAGACGTTCTGCGAGATCCGCGAGAACGTGCGCGGTTTGGACACGTACGTGATCCAGCCGACCTGCTCGCCCGTGAACGACAACTTGATGGAGCTGTTGATCATGTGCGACGCGCTGCGCCGCGCATCGGCTCAGAGCATTACCGCCGTGATCCCGTATTACGGTTACGCTCGTCAGGATCGCAAAGTCGCGCCGCGCACGCCCATCACCTCGAAGTTGGTGGCGGACCTGCTGGTCACCGCCGGTGTATCGCGCGTGCTGTGCGTCGACCTGCACGCCGGGCAAATCCAGGGGTTTTTCAACATCCCGCTCGATCACCTGTACGCATTGCCGGTGTTCTTGGAGGACTACCTCAAGGTCCGCTTCAGCAAGGACGCCGTGTTCGTCGCGCCCGATGCGGGCGGCGTAGAGCGCACGCGCGCTTACTCGAAGCGCTTGGGCGCTTCGCTCGCGATCATCGATAAGCGTCGTGAGCGCGCCAACGTGAGTGAAGTCATGAACCTGATTGGCGACGTGCAGGGGAAAGACTGCATCATCGTCGACGACATGATCGACACCGCGGGCACGCTGTGCAACGCCGCGAAAGCGGTCATGGATGGCGGCGCGAAGAGCGTGGTCGCCGTGGCGACTCACGGTGTACTGAGCGGCCCGGCCGTTAAGCGCATCGAAGAATCGCAGCTGTCAGAGGTCGTCGTGACCAACTCGATTTTGCACTCGGAAGAGGCACGCGCCTCGAAGAAGATTCGGTTCCTGTCGATTGGCCGCCTGTTGGGCGAAGCCATTC
>JBDTJC010000249.1:0-10605 GCA_039936055.1 Polyangiaceae bacterium
TGGCCAGCACGATCAAGAGCGCGTAGGCCGGCGTCGCCCAGGGCTCGAGCTTGGCGAACGCCCCGCGCTCAGGCACGAGCGGCACGCCGCCGCGGTGAAACAACCAGATGAAGCCGCCCGCGATGACAAGCGACGCAATGATGCGTGGCGCTTGCTTCCACAGCGCTCGGCGCACACGTAACCCGAGTGTCGGATCGTCGGTCATTGGGACTCGCTGCCGCTAGGCCGCGCGAGCGCCGCGCTTGACCGGCTTCGACACGGTGATCACGCTGTTCCAGCACATACGCCCGAGCGCTGAGAAGCGCTCGAGGATGCGCTCGTCGATCGCTTTGAGCGGGCTGAAGAAGCCACGCAGCTCATTCGCGTCCGTGTAGATCTTCTTCCAGTACCGCTCTTGGTTCGGGTTGACGCGGTCCCACAGGTAAAACTTCAGGAACACGGCCAACGCGGTGAGCCAGAACTCGCGGTGGGTAACTGAGCCGAAATCACGCCCGAAACCTTCGATCTGCTGGAACGAGATGGGGTGCTCGTCCTCCGTGCGCACGGAAGCGGCGATCTTGCGGTAGGCGTTGATGATGGGGTTGTACGGAATCGGCTCGATGAAGCAGGCCTTGCCTTCGGGCTTCAGGATGCGCGCGAGCTCCGGCATCGCGCTGTCCACGGGCACGTGATGCAGCACGCCGTTCCCGTAGATGCGATCGAACTCGTTATCATCAGCGGGAATGCGGTCGCTGTTCACGACGCGCGTCTCGATCTCGACGCCAGCTTCTGGGCGAGCTCCAACATGCCCGGCGAGACGTCGATGGCGACGACCTTGGCGCCGAGCTTCGCGAGATAGATACCGCCCTCGGCGGCTCCACAGCCGTAGTCCAAAATCTTGAGCCCGCGCACATCCCCGAATTGCTCCAAGATGTGCTGGTTCTCGAGCGCCGTGACCGAGGTGAAGGTCTCGTCCAGCAAGGCTTCCGTGACGCTCACGTCAGCCGCCCATTGGTCGTGGAAATCAGCCTCTTTTTGGCGACGAACGTCGCGCGGGGTCGTGCTCATGGCTCGGCAGTACCTAGCCGGCGTCGGGCATCGCTGCAAGTCGCGGGGCGCATTGTGCAAACGGCACGCGCGCTCGCACGGCGGGCACCCGTAGTCTTGTTTGGAGAAGGGCCGGATAGGGCATCGGGAGCGGTCGAACTGCTTTTGCGAAAGACCACCAGCGGGGGTTCGAAAGCAATCCGCGAGCGGCTTCGTCGTCGCGGCCTTGCCCCGCATCGCCTACGCGATTCGGGCGTTGTTCCCATCATCACGCAGCGCTCCGATGAGCGCCGACCGTCGCGGACGGTGCTCATCAATCCACCACGTTCTGCCCGATCTCCTTAAGCAACAGGCCAAAACCAAAGCGCCCACGCCCGCACCCCAATCCCAAGGCCGGACTCTTTCCGAGACTGGTTCCAGGCAGCGCGCGAGCGCTGCCCCAAGATTCGCCCCAGCCCCCAACCGGGGCCGCGCTCGCGCGCTGCCCCCTCATTGTGTCAAGTGCACTAGCGAGGCAGGAGCACGTTGCACACGTGACAGAGTTGCACTAGAGAGTGCCCCGAATCAAAAGCGCGAAGGGACGGGCGGAGATCTTGAGACGACGGGCTTCGGTCGAAGGGTGGCTGTTCGTTGCTATCGGCGGATGCGTCGTTGCTAGCGCTTGCCGTAACTTCGGCAGTGAGCTGGGGCCTAGCGACGGAGCTGCGGGTGCGCCGCAAGGTGAGAGCGACGCGGGCAAGTCGGGCGTATTGGGCGACTCGGGCGGATCGAGTGCCACGACACCGGACGCTGGGGCGGGAGGAATCGCGACGGACGCTGGGGCGGGGGGAATCGCGACGGACGCTGGGGCGGGGGGAATCGGGACGGACGCTGCGGCGGGAGGAACCGCGACGGACGCTGGGGCGGGAGGAACCGCGACGGGCGCCAGTAACGGACAGGCGGGCCGAGCCGATGAGCCTATGCCCAGGGGTGAGTCCGGACAGCCTGGCATGAGCAACGTGCCAGCGGGTGGCGGCGATGGTTGGCAGACGACAGTCGTGCCGGGTTGCTTTCCGACGCAGTCGGGCTGGAATTCTCCTCCGATTTCGATGTTGCGTTCGTTTGCCGCGGGAGTCGCCACGACCGCGGAAGGAGCGCACCTGCAGGTATTCGCAGCGCGGCGCGAGGACAACGCCATCGGTCAGGCATTCGGAAATCTTGCTGACGGATGGGGCACGTGGGTTTGCAGTGGTTACGTCCCTGGGGCCAAACGCCTAGTCGCTTCAAACTTGAACAACGGGATGCAACAGGTCTTCGCGACTACATTAGACGGCAAGTTGTTTTGGCAGCAGGAGTTCATTGGTGGGTGGAGTTCGTATGATCCATTCAACCTTCCCGATGTGACATCATTCGTCACGGATCTGGCGGTGAGCACCGCTGTCGGGGCGCACGACTACGTGTACGTGATCGATCGCGGTAAGATCTTTGTTCGCTACCGAATGACGGATCTGGCTTACGCGCCATACGGCACCTGGCATGATTTAGGTGCGGGCCCCGGCGGTAGTGTGCTTACCGCGGGGGTTCTGCCTGGCGGGAAGCAGGCGGTGTTCGCGTTAGATCCCAGTGGAATTCCGTACGAACTCGAACAGCATGAAGCAACGCTTGGCGCCAGCTTCGGCGCGTGGCGCCCTGCAGGCAGCACTCCGGTCAGCGGGCTGGTAGACGTCGAGTACGGTCGAGCCAATGATGGCACGTCACTGCTCGTCGCACTGCCGGCCACTGGTAATGTCCTTACATCCGCCGCCGACAGTGAGGGCACCTTTGGCCCGTGGCAGGCCTGGTCTGGCCCAGAATTCGCGGGGTCTGGGGCAGCAATCGCAATGACTCGTCAACCCGCGCCGAACAATCACGCTTTGCTCATCGTAACGACTTTGGACGGCCGCATCCAAGGTTCGGAGGCCACCGCCGATCAGTGGGGGAGCTGGGTGTCCTTCTTGTGATATGACCCCGACGGTGTGGCCTATGCTGCAGCTACCTGGTTTCCGAGGAAAACCAACTGACCACGGCGTAGCTCAACAGACCAGTTCCTAGGATGCAGAGCCCGGCGGCCACGTCGTCGACCAACTGAATCGATGCAGACTGACGTTGAAGGTCGCTGACCCGAGCGTCAAGCGTGGGGCTCCATCGCTGGGCTCGGACCTCGCTGCTCGTGAGGTCACGATCTCGTCCCCACTGGCGATAGCGCTGGCTGTTCAGCACATAAGTCGTCAGCGCCGCGCCAAGCACAGCAACCCCAGCGCCCCCCGTCACATAGGTCCAACGACGCCGAGAGCGCTCGCGAACCCGCTCTTCCAGATCGTACTCTGGCGTGGGGCGAAGCGCGATCTTGATAGTTTCGCGTCGTCGAGCACGAAGTTCCACTCGTCCCGACCACGGCAGGAAACCTGTGCGCCGGATTTCGATCAGGTGCGGGCCGATGGGAAGAAGCGTGCTCGGGCGTGCCCGACCACCGTCGACTAAGATTTCCGCTCCCGGTTCGCTCGATTCGATCATCAATTCGCCGGTCAAGGATTCCGGCAACGTCCGGGTTGGATGCAAGTCGCAATCGACGCGAACGATGCCGGGGTTTTTGACTGCAAGGTGCATCACCGTGCGCTCATAGCCTAGGCGTTCGAATCGGATCTCGTGCTGCCCCATCCCGAGTGCCAGTTCCTTACGATCGTCGCTGGAGCGCAGCTCACCTCCATCAAGCTGAACCAAGGTCGCCGGGATGGCGCAAGTCACTTCCAACTGTGCTGCGGCGGCCTGTAAAGTGGCGGCTTGACGGTTCAAAGTCAATTTCAGAGTTCGGCTGGCGTTTGCAGCAATCTGAACCTGCCCTGTAGCGGGCTCGTAACCAGAGCTCACGGCGAGCACGTTGTGCTCGCCTACGGCAAGGAGGATTGGCTCATCGAGCGTGGTGAGCTTGTGCAATAGGCCGTCGACGAAGAGCTCCGCGTCGGGAGGAGCGACCGAGATAGTAAGGTAGCCAATGCGCCGCTCGCTGCGCATCATCAACTCTTCGACCAGGGTTCGCCTCGCGCTGCCTGCTTTTACTTGATTCTCCGATAAGTAGCGCTTGAGCGTCTCGACTGCCTGGACAGGCTTGCCGCCCAATGCATAGGCTTGCCCCAGGTTGAACAGGACCGCGCTACGTGGGCTGATATCGTACGCAGATTTGAATTCCTGTGCGGCTGCCTCGAACTGCCCTTGTTGTGCGAACTCGAGACCCCGTTTGAAGTGCTCGCTAGCTGATGGCCCCGGCTGAGCAAAAGAGACGTTGTTACCGAGCGCGAGCGCCGCCGCAACTGCCACCTGCTGAAAGCGGGCAACGAGGGTGGCCCTATTCGCCATACGGATTATGATCATCGAAAGTCCCGCGAGAAGCGAGCGGGGCCGAGATCGGATGGCGAGCTTCGACTCGAGGAGATTTGACGTCGCTGCGACCAGAGGCAGACGCGGGTGGCAATGGAACAACCGAGACCGAGACGGCGCTGGGGGGGGCGCCGGCCGCGGGAACACGAGCACCTAGGGACTCAACGACAGGCTGTAATCTCAATGGACGCTGCGCGCCTGCACTCTCTTTCGGGCGTATGCGACCAAAGAAAGCGCCGCCCGCCGGTTCAGCGGACCCAATCATCGTTCCGGCTATTGACACAAGGCCGATGACGGCGACTGCGGCCACTAACGCGACACGACGGATGTGCCGCATAGGACGGGTCTCGGTTCGAGCGTTGCCATTCGCTGCGGCACGCATGTCGCCTAGATCGAATTCAGGCCGAGAGTGCGCAGCGATTGCCTCAGCAAACTCTGAAACCGTCGCAAAACGGTCAACGGCACGCTTTTCCAGCGCACGACCGACCGCCCGCGCGAGGTCGCGCGGAACGTGGGGACGAAGGAGCCGCAGGTCAAGCGTCGGCTCGTTCATGATCTTGAACATGAGCTCGTGTACTGTAGTTCCGGTGTGGGGCGGCGCGCCGCTCAAGCATTCGTAAAGTAGGGCCCCCAGCGCGTAGATGTCCGTCCGTGGCCCCACCGAAGCTCCGTCTTGGAGCTGTTCTGGAGCCATATACTTGACCGTGCCGATTACCGCCCCGTGTGCGGTCGACACCGACGTTTCCATTTTGGCCACGCCGAAGTCCAGGATCTTGCACCAATCTTGACCCGTCGCGCGTTTCGTCACGAAGACGTTCTCGGGCTTCAGATCGCGATGGACTAGGCCGGCCGAATGAACCGCTTCGAGGCCGCGACAGGTGTCGAGCAAGACACCAACCGCTCGCGACACGGGCAGTGAGCGTTCTCGACGGAGCAGGCTGCGGAGATCCTCACCGCGGAGTAGCTCCATCACCAAGTAGGGCGTCCCATCTCGCGCCTCGCCGCAGTCCACGACACTGACGACGTGCTCGTTCTCGATAGCAGCGATTGCCTCCGCTTCCCGACGGAACCGCGCTCTGGACCGTGGTTCTTGAGCAGAAAGCAGTAGTTTGACCGCGAACTGGCGCCCCAAACGAAGATGTTCCGCCGTGTAGACCTCGCCCATACCGCCGACTCCGATGCTCGCGAGCAAGCGGTAGGAGTTTCCGAGTACCTCACCTTTCCTCGCGGACGAAACAAGTTGAGTTTCAAACTCCCGACTTTCCGCCGCGGTAACTTCCCAAGCGGCGTTCAAAGCTCGGCACTCAGCGGTATCAGATCGGCGGTGGCGCGGTATTGCGCAACGAAGTCTGCCGGAGGCCTGCCATCCAAAAGACGATAGGCACGCTGTCGCGAGAAGCCGAGAAGCCCGGCAGCCGCTTTTACTTGCCCGCTCGTCTGCTCCAACGCCCGAGCAAGTCGATGCAAATCATGCGTGCGGCGCTCGGGGAATTCACCCTCCAGATCAGTGACTATACAGCATTCCGATCGTTTGGAGATCGCAGTCGGAAGAAAGGCACGCTTGAGGATGGGCTCTAGGGAATGAACGGCGAGTAGTTGGCGCGCGACCTGCTCCAGCTCGCGGACGTTATGCGGCCAGTCGTACAGGGCTATTGCTTCAAGGAGCTTCACGTCGAGCTGAGGCTGTCCATTGACGGCGTTCGCGGTGATGAAGTGACGGAACAGCAGGGGCGCATCGACGCCTCGGGCGTTGAGCGGCGTCAGGGTAACCGTGAGCCCCGCTAAGCGCGCATGCAAATCCGCCCGGAATTGTCGGGCCGCTACCAGCGTCTCGAGCGGCTTCTGTGTTGCGACGACGACTCGTACGTCGATTGAAACAGGCTCTGTTTCACCAAGAGGCGTAACGCTCCGCTCCTCCAACACTCGCAGCAGCTTTGCTTGTGCGGCCAGGGAGAGATCGGCGACTTCGTCCAAAAATAGGGTGCCGCGGTCGGCAGCGCGAAAGTGCCCTAGGCCCGCCCGGTCTGCGCTCGTGAAGGCGCCTTTGCGGTGCCCGAAGAGCTCGGCTTCTGCCATCTCCTTCGGGAGTGCTGCGCAGTTGATAGCCTGGAACCGACCGCTGCGACCGCTGTACTCGTGGACGGCGCGAGCAACGCGCTCTTTGCCGGTGCCAGTCGCGCCGACCAAGACCACGGCGAGCCTGCTTTTCGCCGCATTCCGCAGCGGGGAGAGGATCGCCGCCAGCTCTGGGCCACCAAGCAAGCCGGTCGCTAGTTGCAAGAGCCCGTGCGGTTCGTTGACGTATTCGGCAAATACTCCGACGTGCTCTCCGAGCCTCAACACCGTGCCAGGTCCGATCGCGCCGTGTTGAACGCGCTTTCCGTCGACGTACGTGCCGTTAGTGCTTCCTAGGTCCTTCACGACGAAAATGGGGCCTTGCCGGTAGAGTTCTGCGTGTCGTCGAGACACCCCCTTGCCGGACAAAGTCACCGCGCAACCCTTGTCGCGCCCCAAAGTTAGGCCCTGCTCCACCTTGATCGCCGGCAAGTCCGTGTTGCTGGCCCAACGTAACCACAGGCGCGCCCGCGCAACTAATTCGACGGAGCGCTCATCGCGCTCCGTCGTGTGGCTGATCCCCGTCATCGTCCCTGTGACCTCGTCGCTCCGCATAGCACGAAGGCGCCTTACGTTCAACGACAGCGGGTCGTTCGAAAAAAAAAGAGGTTCCCTGCGTTTCAAGCGGCGCCCAGTCTCGTCATGGTCTTACTGGCCATGCGCTCGTTTCACGAGTGGTCAAAAGACCGGATAGAGGAAATCGGGCGGTGGCACCGGTGGCCTGGAGGGGCGGGGATCACGTTCGGAGCAGAGCGGGTCCTGGCCGTTCAGTTTGCGGAATTTCGCAGGTTGCGTCGGACCCATCGGAGAGGCAGATTTTCGCGGCGGGAGCCGCCGTAGTCGTCGTCGCGCGATGGACAGCCAAGGCGATCGACAATCGGGCCATGAGCCGCCCGTGCACGGTACGTGCTCCACACCCGCCTGGAACTTCATTCGCGAACGAACGGGCTCGCGGTAGGCCACGAGACGGTGACCTAGGCATCGACATGTGACGTGCGCCAGTGACGACCGTGGTGCGCTTGTTGGTGCGAACAGGGTACCGGACTGCAACCGCGGTCCGTGACCGCGTCCGGTGTGCGGCCTGTCCCGCGTATTTCGCCAAATTCATCGCGCTTCTGGCCGGCATGCCGATTGCCTATGGCGTCGCGTTAGAACACCGAACCGAGGAATGCATCATGCGAAAAACGTTCATTTCAATCATTGCGCTGGGTCTTGCGGCTTGCGGTGGAGACCCCCACATCTCCGCGCCTCAAGAAACCGACACTACACACCAAGACACTACCGCTGATGCCACGCCGACCACGGGTGTTTTCGAAACTCCCTATGGCCCCATGGAGCTGCCGTACACGGTGGTCGATGGAAAGAACATCGTCGGCGGAGACATCGTGATGGGCCGGGACCTGAGTGGTGATCAGCAGAGAAGCGGCGTGATCGCCCTCGCGTCCTCGAAGTGGCCGCAGGCGACGATCTACTACGACGTGGATCCCGCCCTTTCACCAGACATCCATCGCCCAATAGGAGACCCGGAATACAGCCAAGGTGACCGCGTAAGCAACGCAATCGCGAAGTGGCAAGCCGCGACTCCGATGCGCTTCGTGCAGAGTTCGACGGCTTCCAATCGAGTGCATTTCGCACGCAGCCTCACTGACTGCAACTCTCAGGTCGGCATGGTCAATGGTGTCCAAACCGTCAATCTCAACGACACCTGCTATCAGAGCGGAGCGGTTCACGAAATCGGGCATGCGCTAGGTCTGTTCCACGAGCACCAGCGCTCCGACCGCGACCTGTCGATCACCGTCAACGCGTGCGTGGCCGGCAACGGCAACTACGACCGGGAGCTGAGCAGCAAGGAGACGAACGTTGGCGCTTTCGACTTCAACTCCATCATGCTGTACACGGGCTGCAATGCGTGTTCCGCGACGAATCCGGCACCGGTCATGATCCGCAAAAGCACCGGGCTATGCTTTGGTCAGCCGCAAACAATCAGCGCGGGCGACGTTCAGGGTGTGAAGTACGTCTACGGCACTTGGCACGCCACGGACATCGGTGCCCCCGGCCGCGACTTCGCGGCGGGTAGCGCGGGAGTTCTCTATGGCCTGCAACCGGACGGCAACGGCGTCTGGAAATTCAGCGCTGGCTCTTGGACTTTCATCGGTGGTGCGGGGTCGAATCGCTTGTACGCCGGAGGGACGAACGTATACCGCACCGCGACGAACAACGACATCTACATGTATACTAGCGGGACGACTTGGACCAAGGTGGGATCACCCGGGATGGATATCGCTGTCAGCTCGGGTGGCACCTTGTATGCTCTCGCATCCGACGGCAGCGGCGTATATCAATACACTGGTACCGGACAGGCTTGGACCGGCATCGGCGCAGGAGGAACGCACCTCTATGCCGGCGGCAGCATGCTGTACAAGACCGTGTCGAACGGCGACATCTACCGCTACGATGGCGGCTCGACTTGGACGCGAGTGGGAGCTCCCGGGCGCTCTTTCGCGGTGGACCGCCAAGGGCGGCTCTATGCGACGCAGCCGGACGGCCAAGGTGTTTGGATGTACTCGGGTAGTGGGGCCGTGTGGAACAACATCGGGGCGGCGTCGAACGGCGTCTTTGCGGGCGACAGCACCGTCTTTTCGATCAACCCCGCTGGCGAGGTCTGGAAGTACAACGGAACTCCTCAAAGCTGGACTCACATCAACGGTCCTGCGACCAAGGTATATGCGTCCGGCAGTCTTGTTGCCGCGGTGGCAGTCGGCACCGGCGAACTCTTCTCGTACGCTCCGTGAGCGCGACCTGTGTCTCACCCCAGAAACGTGAAGACACGGCAAGAAGCTAAGGGCGGGCACTGGCCACGCCCTTGGCTTTTATTCTTCGGCTGTATAGTCGCCTGCGGACCCTCGAAGAGAGATTGCCCGCCCGTAGCGCAGATCACGCAGCCCATCATCAACGGTCAGGCCGCAGCGAGTGATGCGGCGACAGTCGCAATCGGCGACGTGGACGGGCAGATCTATTGCTCAGGTGTGCTGATCTCCGCCGCCGGGCGAACGTTCGTAGCGACGGCTGCACACTGCGTGGACCTCTCGGCGTACATCTTCGGCGGCGTCGATGCTCTGGCGCCCCAGTTCGTTGCGAAAGTGAGCGCACGCACCAAGGACGAACGCTACGACAGCGATCAGCGCTATGACTTGGGTCTGCTTTCAGCCCCCGATATCCCTCCCTCATGGGCGCGCCTCCCTCTGTCGGATGAGCGAGGTTCGCTGCTAGGGCAGAATGAACGAATTGTAGGATTCGGATTGACCTCACTCTCGGGTGCGCCAGCCCACCTACGCGAGACAATCACGGTTACGGTGAACAAGAGCGATGATGTTAATTTCCAATACGCCCAAGACTCTGGGGGGCCTTGTTCGGGCGATAGCGGCGGACCCGCTCTCGATCCAAAGACGGGAATATTGGTCGGGCTCACTTCCTCCGGTGATATTTTTTGCAGGAGCTATGGCGTCAGCGTTCGGGCGTGGTGGCTTTGGGATCTGATCGCCCCATTGGATCCGGGCGAGTGTCCTAAAGTCGATTGATTTGCCGCTCCTTCGATGGCGCCGCGTCTCGCCCAACGGACTGCACGGGTGAAGTAAAGCGCGCACGCCGCATAAGGATCCGCTGGCCGATCTCGACCCCCGCTTTTTGGCGTTTCGGCTCCCGCAGAGTGGCTCCGCTTGCCCGATCCCAACTGGCTCCGCTTGGCAGATCGCAAGGCCGGAAAGTTCGCGCGTGGCGGCGCCTGAGTGTGGCGCGAGTGGGCTTGCAAAATGACGGGTGCCGGACGCTGACGGCCGTCGCCAGCCAAATGGGCGCGCGGGGCGCGGGTAGACCGCAGCATTTTCGGCCCCGGCGCGTTGGTTCTGGCCGACACCCGTCGGCACGAGGCCACCACTATCCTTATGAGACGTGCCCCTGCGACAGCCTTTGCTCCAAGTCAGCGATGCCGGTTTCGGAGCCGACTTCGTAGAAGCGCTCGCTGGCTTCGTAGGCGCGCAATTGGCCTGATTTTGCGAGTTGATGTTGCAGCGT
>JBDTJC010000250.1:0-45172 GCA_039936055.1 Polyangiaceae bacterium
TCCAGATACTCCACAAGGCCTGCGCCACTAGCGCGCTTCGACGATGCCGAGAGCTGCGAGAATTTGCAGAGCCGGAATCGGCGCTGAGGAACTTGGCGGACCTTGTCGCCTCGTACGACTGGGACGCCGAGCAAATGAGAAAGCTCGTGTTCATTGCGTGGCGCGTAGCGACCGCGGCCCCCCAGACTGCGCACGTCGATTTCCTCGAGAGGATGTGGCTGGCGGCCGCGCCGACGAGGCACTTGCGCCTGGTGAAATGAAATCCCTCGCACGCGGGCAATCCGGCTCGCGCGCATTTTCCCGACCGCACAAAAGCGAAACGGCCGGGGCACGACTCCCGACCGCTTCAGATCCCGAGACCTTACTATGACAACCGACATTCTATCACAATCTCCGGCCCTGCCACCTGTCTCTTTGAGCCCAGGCCGGCCTTGGAACCCCGGCGCGCCGGTCGCGCCCGGCCAATCTTTTCTCGAACGCTACGGCTTGGCTAAGACCGCGCCGGTAACGCCGGCGGCCCAACATGGCGCGCTCGTGCATTCGCCCTTGCCTGCCGCCGTGCTGCGCCCCGCGCCTGCCGCCGTCGTGGTCGAGGACACGAGCGACGACCCGATCGTCTATTTCGCGGAACAGCAAATTGGCAATGGTTGGCCACACGCCGCGAGCGAGGCGCCAGTTCGACTCTTGCCGATCCAAGCGTCGCGACTGCTTCAGACAGCTTTCGAATGCGACGCGCACCTAGTGCAATACACGCTTCCGGCATGGCCCGCGATCTCGGGCGGCGAGCCAATGCGTCTTGCCCTGGCGAAATTTAAGGCCGAGCATTTCGCGCAAACAGGGCCGATCTCGATGCGTGTGATCGGGTTCGACGTGGACGGCCCTGATCACGCGAGCGGCCTGCCCTATGGGGACGATTGGTTTGCGGGCGAGCTTCCGAAGATCAATGCGCTTCGCCAGCATCACCCCCAATTGGTTGTTTACGCGACTCGGAGCGGGTATCGCATCGTCGGGAAGCTGCCGCCCGGGCATGTCCTTTCGTCGCCCGAGGACGTCGAGCGCTGGAAGGGCTTCTACGTCGCTTGCTTGTCGTACCTAGAGCGCTATTTCCAGATCAAAGCCGATCAGACCAAAGACGCCTCACGCCTTCTTAGGCTCCCCTATGTGGTGCGAGATCGCGAAGCGAAACGACCGAGGTTCGTCGACGGTGACACGAGCCTGTCCGGGGCTTGGAACGTGCCTCAGCACGTGATCGACTTGGCAAAGGCGGAATATGCGCCAGCTGTCCCGAGAGGGGAGGCGGTCGAACAAGCCGACGCGCCGGCGTCCGCCGAGCACGTCGCGCGAGCGCGCGCGTACGTCGACAAGATGCCCCCCGCGATCCAGGGGCAGAGGGGTAGCGAGGCGACGTTCAAAGCGGCGCTCATGTGCCACGGCTTCGATCTGAACGCTCCGCAGATCTTCGATGTGCTTGCGTCCGATTTCAACCCTCGCTGCGTGCCGCCGTGGTCCGACGCCGAACTCCAGCACAAGGCAGAGGATGCGGCGCGGTCGAGCAAGCAGAAAGGGTTCATGGTGAACACCTTGGGGGGGACCTCCAAAAGACGCATCGTCCTTTCGACCGACGAGCACGCGCTGGCAAACGAGGTGATCGACCAGCTTCGCGACCACTCGGATTTGTACACGTTCAATCTTAGACTCGGTGAGGTCATCGCTTCGAACAGCAAAGAGTCTGATCGGGATCACTACACCGGGCCGGTTGTCCGAGAAGTGCCGGACGCCCACCTGCGGGACCAGATCTCCCGGCTGTGCTCGTTCGTGCGTGTCAAGACCAAGACCAAATCCGAGGACGAAGAGACCGAGGAGATCGAAACCCCGGCGCATGTGCCCGACTGGCTCGTGCGCGCGATATCGCAACGCGGAGCTTGGGGCATTCGCCCGTTCGTTGGTCTCCTCGAAGCTCCGTCAATCGACGCCGACGGCCGGATCATTCAAGACCCCGGCTACGACGCCGCAACGGGTTACGTGCTCGTCCCGAGTGAGGACTTTCCTCGGGTGCATGACGCGCCCACGCAGGCAGACGCGGCCAGGGCCCTGGCCGAGCTAGCTGAGGTGTTTTGCGACTTCCCATTTGTCAGCGCTGCAGACGCCATGACACCAATCGCCGCGATCCTCGCGCTCATTGGTAGGCCAGCGATTGGGGGCGCCGTGCCCGCTTTCCTCGTCGACGCTTCGACCGCGGGAAGTGGCAAAGGGCTATGCACGAACGTGGTGAGCACCGTTGCGCGTGGCCGAGAGGCTTCGCCCGTCACGTTTCCCAAGAACGAGGAAAAACTCGAAAAAATCCTGAGTTCGTATGCGCTTCGCGGCGCCGCGATCATCGACTTCGACAACCTCACCGGCGCGTTCTGCGGTGCTCCGTTGGATAAGGTGCTGACGGCTTCTGATACCGTCGACTTGCGCGTGTTGGGGAAGAACGATCAACGCACCATGAAGTGGCGTGCGATCGTTTTCGCGACTGGGAACAATATCCAGACCGAGGGCGACACCACCCGTCGTTGCTTGCGCGCTCGGCTCGAACCAATCGAGGACCGACCGGAATCTCGAACCGGATTCAAGCACTCGCCCTTGTTACCTTGGGTGCGAAAGCACCGCGGCCGGCTCGTGGTCGCCGCATTGACCGTTCTGCGCGCCCACGCGCTTGCTGGACGCCCGAACGATGTCGGGGGCTGGGGCTCGTTCGAGGAGTTCGCAAAGGTCGTCCTCGGGGCGATCACTTGGGCGGGAGGCGCGAACCCGACCGCGACCCGTGCTGAGCTTCTGGAGACGGCCGATCACGATGCCGAGCGCGTGCGTGTCCTCGTGAACGGCTGGCGTCGGCACGACCCCGGGCAGGCAGGCCTGACCGTGCGTCAGCTCATAGACAAGTCTGCGGGCGACTTCGAACTCCGGGCCGCTCTTGCCGATTTGAACAAGGACCTGGACGCAGAGAAGATCGCCAAGGCTTTGCACAAGTTCAAGGGGAGGCGCGTCGACGGCTTCCGTTTAGAACACCTGCCCAAGAACCAGTTCGGCCGCCCTTGGGTAGCCAGGCAATGAAGTCCTGACGGTCCTGACGGTCCTGACGGTATTTTGCCTCTTTTCGTGGGACGAATTTTGATCGATTAGATCAGGTTCAAAACGTATAGCCCACGACCCCAAACACCGTCATGGCCGTCAGGACCGTCATGGCCTCGCCCAACCTTCGACCCGTCCGGCGACGCTCCCGGAACAGGGCAAGCGGTGCCCTCGACCTTGGCCGCGCACTTCCCGCGCCATGCCGTGCCCCGGCTTCCGATCGCGCATCGGGCTAAGGACCCGCGGCCATTCCGCTGATTCGCCGAGGGAAGTGCCACGAACAGGGCAGGGTGATCGGACCGGTCGTGCCAGCGCCCGGCGGCCGCGCGTGTGATTACAAGTACTTAGCGCCTCGCCGGCCCGCCTCGGCCCAAGGTCGAGGCCACGGCGGGGAGGGCGAGTCTCGAGTTGCCATTGTCGATTTGTACAAATTTTTCTTGCTCTGGATATCCAGTCGTGGCACGTTTTGCGTGCCAAACGGATTCGTGCCAGTATCTGGCATGTCGTCGTTTTGCTGGTCACTGCTGGTCGCTCGTACTGCCGAAGGGCTGGCGTCGTGACTGTCCGTGCTGGACACGGGTCGGGCGCGGGTCGTCCGCACGTGGAAGTGCTGCCCGTCGACGAGCTACCGGCCGGCGTGGCTGCCGTAGCGCGTGCTCCCGAGGCGCCTGGCGAGCGAACCACGGCTGGCACGTTCGCGCCGGGAGGCTCGACCGCGCAGGCGGCGGGCGGTCGCGCCAAGCGTGGCAGCTCATGGCTCGCTTGTCGCCTAGGTCGCGAGCTAGACCTACCCGAGACCGAGCTGACTCCGTACCGGCGCGGCGCTGCCAGCTTTCGGCGCGCGCAGGTTGCGCATCTTGCGGCCACGGTCGGCGGAGGTGTGTGCGGCCCGGCTCCGGCCTCGCTCGTCGCTACGGCTGCGTGGCAGCTCGCGATCAGCCGCTACATTTTTGACCGTGCTGAGCGGGTGAGTCAGTCCGAACTCGCGCTTGCGTCACGCCTCGGCAACGAGTCGCGACAGAACCTCTTGGCCGCTCACGAACTCTGCGCGCGCGAGGCCAAGGGGCGCGCCGCGCAGCCGGGCGCACTGTCGCCGGGCCTGGCCAAGTTCTTCGGCAATGACGCGGGAGCCGGCAAGTGACGATCCCGGGTGACGTAGTCGTAGCTCGGATATTGAGCAAGCTCGACGCGCCCGGCACGCGCTCCGCGCTCGGGCTCACAATTCCGGCGTTCGTGCTCGCGAGTATCGCAATACCCCCGGCGCCCGTGACGGTATGGCAGTGGGCTACCGAGCGCCTCGATTGGGGTAACACGGCGAACTTTACCGCGGCTGTGCGGCACGCCGTCTCGTCGTACGACTCCGATGCATCGCCCTCGTACATGCCGAGGATGGCTTGGGCAGTGCTCGAAGCGCTCGGCGAATCGGCTCGCGTCTACTGCAAAGGCGAGGCGAACTGATGGCTCCGACGTGCGTTGAATTCTGCCGCTCGCTTGGACTCGACCTCACGCCGGGACAGGCTGCACTAGTCGGTGCGAGCTTCGACGGGGCGCCCGTCCCGCCCGAGTTCGCTGACCTGTTCGGCGGTCAATTGGGACAGCCCAGGCACGCTAGCGCGATTGTGTGGCTGTGCGGCCGTGCTTCCGGCAAGACGCTCATGGCCGCGGCCGCGCTCTTGCACCGCGGTCTCACTGCCGACCTGAGCGGCATGCGGCCCGGCGAGGTCGCTTACGGGATCATCGTCGCGCCCGACATGAAGCTGGCGAGCCTCACGCTCGCGAACATTTGCGGGTGGCTCGACTCGACCGAACTTGCTGCGCTCGTCGTGTCACGCAACGCAGACTCGGTCACGCTCAAACGCCCGGACGGTCGCGTGATCTGTATCGCGGTGTTTGCAGCTAGCCGAGGCGGTTCCGCCGTCCGCGGCAAGACGATCTTCGCCGCGGTGCTCGACGAGTCGTGCTTCTTTCGCGCCGCAGACAGCGCCGTGATCAACGACGGCGACGTGTACCGCGCGCTCGTGCCGCGCTTGCTTCCGGGCGGCTGGATCCTGTTCGCGTCGACGCCATGGCTGCGCGCCGGTCTCACGTGGGACCTGTACGAGGCGAACTACGGCAAGGCAACCGCCAGCGCGCTCGTCGCCAAAGCCCCGACCGCGCGCATGCGCACGGACTCCCCTAGTCTCCTCGCCTCAATTGAAGCGGAGCGCCGACGAGACCCAATCAATGCGGGCCGTGAGTTCGATGCCGATTGGCTTCCCCAAGGCAGCGGCAGTGCTTTCGATCTCGAATCACTGAAGCGCTCGATCGTTGAGCAGACCACTCTCACATCAGGGCAGTTTCACGCGGGCGGGGATTGGGGTCTCATTGCCGACATGTCCTCTGTTTGCATTGCGCGAGAGGGACCTAACAATCTGATCATCGTGTGCGATGTGCTCGAAATGCGCCCGAAAAAGGGTCAGCCGCTCTCGCTCACGAACGTGCTCAAGCAATCTTCCGCTTTCGTAGCGACCTATCACCTCGACGAGATCAACGTTGATCGCCATATCTTGGAGCCGGCGCGCGATACGCTCCTGCGCGAGCGAATTTCATTGCGACTCAACGCTGTGTCCGAAAGCGCAGCCGATAGAGAGCTGCGTTACACCGGGGCGATTCAAGCGTTCAAGGACGGTCGTGTCCAAATCCCTCGACGCTTTGCCGCACTCACGGATCAACTCGCGCGCATCGTTTCTGCGCCGCGTCCGGGAGGCGGGCACAAGTTCTCGGTCGGCCGCGCCGATGGCAATCACGCCGATACGGCGATGGCTTTCTTGCTCGCGGCCGAGCCTATCGTGCGCCGAATCAACGGAAACAGTTTCTACAACGAGCTTGGCCGTATGGCAGCGAGTGGCGAACTCGGCGCATCGTTCGGTGCACAAGCGGCCGCGCGCGTGTCTGGCCGCGGCGTCGACGTGCTCGAGAAGCATCCGCTCGCGCACCTCATGAACGCGAATCCGGACGGAGGGTGGTTACCGTGGAAACCATGATCAAGCGCAATCCCCGGGATCTGCTCGACGCGATTGTCCAGCACCCGCCGACGAATGCCACGCGCGCCGAACAACTCGCGTTCGTGCAATCCCTCGTCGATCGTGACACGTGCACGCCTCCCAACATGCGCGAGCGCGGCCATGTGCGCCCCGCTCCCGACACTCGCCCCCAGCGCGTGAAAGATCTTGTTCGAACGTGGCTCGCTCAATCCGAGATCGCGCAGCGCAGCATGGCTCGCCTCGATGATCCGCAACTGAGCGCAGCCGAGCGCACGCGCGTGATGTTTCACATTCGCGAGTGGCAAGCCACGACCGACGAACTCCTAGCCCTATCCTGATCCCTGACAGAAAAAGACCCATCATGCATTTCACTGGCAAACTTTCCTCGCTCAATACCCCCGCCTCGCAATCGAACTCGGGCGAATCAGATCTTGCGCGCCGTGCTCGCGACCTAGTCGACGGTTCACACGCCCGCGGCGCAGTAAGCGATGCCGAGATCGACGCGGAAATGTTGCGAAGGCGCCAAAGCGGGTACTACGCCGGCCCCAATCACAGCGCGCTTCCCACGCGCGAGGACGACGACTCGACCGACTCGGACGAGCGCACCGACGAGCTTCCCGGGGGCGGACGCACTGCCACGGAGGCCGAGGAGGCGGCGATTGCGAAGCTTCGCGAGAAGCCGAAGCCCCGCTCCGTTGACGAGGATCGCGCTGCGCTGCAAGCCAGACTCGAGAGCGAGTCGAGATCGTCCGAGTACATCGCGCTCGCACTCTCGACATACGATCAGCAGCAGAAGGCTATTTCCTTAGACGGTGCTCACAAGCACGGAAAATCGGCTGCAAATGATCACGCCGCGACCGTCGACGCCTATCGCGCGCAAGAGGCAGTGAAGGCCAAGCGCACGGACGACGACTCGGAATATCCGGTCGATCGTGCTCGCCGCGAGAACGAAGAAATGCAGCACAATCGCTGGCTGACGACTCCGAGCGCGGACGACGAGCGCCACGACGGCGACGAAGACGGCGACATCGCTACGGCCGAGGCCGTGCGAGAGCGCGCTGCACTCGCCGATTCGCAATTGTGGCGCACGAAGCCCGAATGACCCCCGCGCCGGGCCCGCGCCGGTGCTTTCACACAACCCCGACAGACAGAGATCCGAACCATGAAAATCCAATCCGAATCGACCCAAACCGCGGCCCCTGCCGCCGATCGCACCGCCGCGGCCCGCGCCTCACTGGCCTCGGCACGCGCCCAATCCGAGGCTAAACAAGCCGCTGTAGTTCAAGCCAAAGCCGAGCTGTCCGTGGCGACTGACGCACTCATGGCAGAGGGCAACGCCGCCACGCGCAAGAATCTGACCGCGTGCGAGCAAGCGCTCTCGATTGCCATGGTCGAAGCTACGGGCGCGACGAACCGCGTCGAGCGCGCGACCGCCGACCTTGCCGCCGCTGAGCGGGACGAGCAGGCCGCGACCCTGGCGAAGCGCGCGGAGCAAGTGGCTCCCGCTGAGTTCGTCGACAAGGTCGCGCCACTCGCATCGAAGCTCGCTCGCGCACGTCAAATCGTGTCGGAACACGAGGCCGAGGCCGCTCGTCTCGCGAAGGGGTTCGCCGCCGAAGCAAGCGCGGTGCACGGCACGGCGCGCGTCGACTACCGTCGCTTGTTCGAAAGTCTCACGGCTCGCGCCTCGGGACTGTCCGCGGCCGCGATCCTGGCCGAAGTCTGGACGTGTGCCGTCCCGACCGGGTGCGGTGCGGACGAGACACTTTCGGCGGTCGAAGGCGGATGCAATCCGCACGACCTGGCCCGGCGTTTGAACGCTTTGAAGGCCGGAGAACAGGCGCTCAAGGTGCAGGCCGGGGGATTCATTACGAATTGCAGCTTGCCATCTAGCAGCCGAGCCGATCCTCGAACTCTGCCTTTGGCTCAAATCGTGTCCTGCGCGCGCGACGTACAGGCTACGAGAGCAGCGATCGAAGCGATGGGCTTCAAAGGCGCGTCCGATTCGATAAAGCCGGACGCGCTCGCTACCGCTTTGCTTGCTGCAGGCCCGGCCGCTGTGCAAGAGGTGTTGATCGAGTTGCGGACCGCGCCCTTCCTCAAGTTCTCGCCCGAGCTGGATGGCGATGCGAAGTCTCCGCTACTCGCGTTCGACGCCAGGAAGCGCGAGATCGCCGAGAGGGCATTCGCAAAGCTCGAATCGCTGTGCCCGGCGGTGGCCCAAGCGATCGAGGTCGAGAGGCCCAAGCCAGCGGCCGCCGCGGCCGCGCGAACGACCGTGTTTGCCGGTATGAACGTCGACGTACGCGCTTGAAAGACTTCGGTCGGAGCCCTGTCCGAGGGCTCGGTGCGCACGTCCCGCGTGCCCGGCCTGCTTGGGTTTCGACCCTTTAGCAGACCGCGAATCGAGGGCGCCCAAGCAGATCGCGTGGCGCTCGGAGTGTCGAATCCTCCGTCATACCGCGAAGCTCGCTCCCGGCCATGCGCCAGCCGGGGCGGTTTGGGCTGTAACTCTCAAGGATTAGAATCATGTCGAAGCTAGAACCAAAGTCGCCCGTGCAAGCCGCTCCTTCGCCGATCGTCCCCCTGCTCGAAGGGCCCGCCGTCGAGGCGCTACGCGAGTGGCGTGCTGTGTCGCCTGGCGCGCGTGTGACTGTCTTCCACCACGACGGCTCGTGCACGCTCGTGCAGCTTTCTTTCGGCGGGCGGCAGGCCCGCACCTTCCCCACGGCTGGCGACGCGGCCGAGGCCACGCGGGGCGGGCCAGTGTTCGCTACCGTGCCCGACCGAGTCCAGGCGAAGGCGCGCGGGCGGGGTTGGCGCAATCGCCCGGTGCTTTGATGGCCAAGGGCGCCGGCGGCGTGCCGGGTTCCAATAGAACGGTTTCTATTGCGGCTCGGCTGGAAAAACGACCTGCTCTTTTTGCGCCGGGCTCTCACTTTCAGCTCGAATCCGCACGGATATCCACTAGCCTTTAGAAGACCACATGTCCCACACCGCTGTTGCAGAACCCCGCCGCGTTCGGCCCCAAGTTTCGGAAGAGACGCGGGAACGGGAGAGCACTGTGCCGCGTGAAGGGGACGAGCGCAAGCGACGCATGTCTGCGATCATCGCGCAGGTAGTGGAAGAAGATCGCGCGATCTTGCTCGAACTCGCGCGGTGAAGCTTTCGCTTCTCGTATTCGTCAGTGTCGACGAGCTTCTAGAAATCCACGCGGCTGCAATTGAGGCGACGGGCGGAAGCGACGGTTTGCGCGATCGGGGACTACTCGAAGCCGCGGCCGCGGCCCCTCAGCGCAGCGCCTTTGGCGAACTGGCTTACCCATCGATCGCGAGAATGGCCGCGGCGCTTTCCTATTCGATCGCGAAAAATCACGCCTTCGTCGACGGGAACAAGCGCGTGGCCCACGCGGCTGCGCGCGTATTCCTGAAGTACAACGGGTTCCACATGAACCTGCCCCCTGATTGGGCGACCGTGATCGAAGCCGTCGCTAGTGGCGCTATCGGTCAGGATGAGCTAGTCGGCAAATTCGCTGAGGCGCTCGGCGGCGACACTGACGTCACCGACGACTAGACCGCTGTCGCGCCGTTCGAAAATAGTTCGTCCGCTTTTCCCGAGTCGACGCGTGGACTTACGTGGCGGGGCAAGCGCGCCGGAAAATAGTCTTTGCCCGCCTGTGCCTGGTAGGTGTACAAATGGCGCAATGGTCAAGGAACGGCAGACCGAGCGGATCGGCATACGATTCACGCCGGGGGAAGCGCGCATGCTGGCCGAGCTATCGGAGCTGACTGGCATGGGCATGACGGACATCGTCCGCCAAGCGATCCGACGCGAGTACGCTGAACGCATCGGCGAGCGACCGGTGACCAAAAAGAAACGCTAACCAAAACAGACGGCCACCCGAGGGACGGCAATCCCGCGAGCGGCCTAGCACCAATCGAAAGGGACACTTTCAATGGCACCTAAGGGGCAGAGTACATCTGCGCGCACGGCGCGCAAAGTCGCACTGATGATCGAGGCCAAGCGCGACCTCGAAATAGCCGCCGAGCTACTTGGCGAAGCCAAGCGAGCGATCGAGATCTGGGCTTCGGAACTCAGTACGGACGCCGAAAACCTGAGGCAGAGCGCTATCGGCACGCAGGCCGAGGCCGTGCGCGTTTGCATGTCGGCACTCACTGTGCGCGGCGCCAGCGAGCGCTTGAACGTCGTGGCGCAACTCGTCGCAGACGAAGGGGGTGCGTCGTGACCCGCCACATTGCAGCCGCGGAGCTGCACTTGCGGATTGCCCGCGAGACGATGCACGCGCAGGCGGCTATGGCTGCCCTAGGACGCGCCAAGCCGAGCGACCGTATTCGGCGCGGCCGACGGTCTGACAACGCGATTGCGCGGCACTGGCGCCGGGCAAAGCGGCACATGCGCCGCGCGAGCGCCGCGCGGGTGATGCTTGAAGCGCTCCGCGTAGCTGGGGGTGCGTCGTGAACATCACCTATCGGTGCGAGGTGTGTGGGGCTGAGGCACTCGGCGGATCAAGTGACGACGATCGGCTGTACTGCCCCGATCATCCGAGTGCATTGATCCAATCGATCGCCAGCGCCTCGAACGCGGCAGTGGTGATTCGCGACACTGAGCCGGCCGAGCCGACGGGGCAGGCAATGACGCCGCTCGTCGTGGTGATCACGGTCGAGCAACGCGAGCGGCTGCAAGCTCTGTGCAAGTCGTCCGAGCTTTCGTCCGACGAGCAGATCGGCGCGATGATCGATCTCGACTTTGAAGAGTGGCAAGACCCCGACGACGCTCGGTTGCGAGACCTGTCGCGCAGCACGCGCTTTGCTCGGTTCGTCGCTCAGGACGGAGGCGCGTCGTGAGCGTCGAAGCCAAGGTCCGCATTTTTCGGGGCGACTCAACCAAGCAGCTGCGGCACGACGGGACGCCCGCCGATCCGGAGCTTTGGTACTACGAGCCGGCCGACTATGAGGGTGACGTGCTTTGGTCGCGCGGATACGGCTCGCGTGCCGAGGCGTACCAGGCCAGCGGCTTGGCGGATGGGGGTGCGTTGTGAGCGCGACCTACACGTGCCGCGAATGCGGCGAGGACGTGCCGCTTGGCATGGCGTGCTGCGGGTTCCGCGAGGCCGTGCGCTTCGACGAAAGCAATGCGCGTCATATGAGTCTCGCGCCGATCGATGTAGGCTTTGACCTCCGCGCGCACGATATGCCGATCGCTTTGCCTGCCGACGTGGAAGCCGTGCGGTACACTGATCGGGACGGTCGGACCGTGTTTGCGCGCGGCGAACAAGCCTACTTGGCCGTCTTGCTCGTCGAGGCCGGCTACCAGGTGGTGACGCGGTGAGCGCCCGCCTCCGAATCGTGTCGCGCTTCCCGCGCGCCGACGCCGTTTTAGAGTCCACTCGGATCGCCGAAGCACTACGCAACGGCGCCAACGAACTCGACGCCCTGGCAGGGTGCGCGCATGCGTACGAGATAGGAACGCTGCGCCGGAAAGTGCGGGGCATCGTGCTTGCCACGGTCGCGGCGGCCGTCGACGCCGAGGGGTGCGAGTCATGACGGTCGACGCCGTGAGCACCTTGCTGCAGGCGGCCGAGGCTTTGCGCGCCGCCGTCCGTCCCCTCGAAACGGTGGAACTGGCCGACACCGGCGGGCGCCAAGACCTGCGCGACTTGATCGCGGGGGTCCGGCGCGCCGCGTTCGTGGCCGTGTCGCTCGGCGCGATCGAGCTGAGAGCGGAAAGCACGGGCGCGAGCAACGCGCGCGAAGTCGGGCGCGCCCGTAGGGCTGTGATGTAGGTGCGAAGTCCGGGCTAGTCGAGGGATTGGCCCGGGCGTAGCTTGATCGCATGTTCGATCCCGTGAAAGAAGCTCAGCTCTTGCTCTCGATAGCGGACCAGAAATTGCGACCGTTCCAGTACAAGGCTCGGCGCGCTGAAGCCGCCAAGAAGCTAGTGAAGGAATTCGTCGGCGCCGCGAAAGGGCTAGGCGACCTCACAGCCACGTCGACAGACGACGAAAAGAATTACCCCAAGGTCCGCTTCGGCGACGTCGCTGTGCTGATCATGGCGGATGGTACCGGCCTCATTCACCTGGCGCTTCAGAGGACCGTCAACACGAACGAACACCCCGTAGAGGCGATGCTGGATTACGATCCCAATCTTGGCGTTCTTGTTGGTAGGGAAGTTGATCCGAACATCGCCCCGTTGCCGGGCGAATACCGGCCCCGCGCGCCAGCCCTTTTGGTGCTTGCCAGAATGGTTTCGAAGTTGCTGGAGCCTGCCCCCAATGTCGCAACGTAAAACAAAGTCCGCCACGCACGCCGCTCGCTCGAAGGGCACGATCGTCAAGACCAAGACGGGCCTTTGGCAAGCGATCGTCACGCTACCCGACGGGCGCCGGCACCGCCTTCCGCCCCTGCAAAAGGGCACGACCGAGAAAAAGGCACGGGAACAAGCCGCATGGGCCACCGAGCGCCGCGACGATCTCGACGTGCCGGACGCGCCAAAGCCAGTCGCCGTGGAGCCATACGACGCGGACACGAGCGCGGCCGGGGTGTGGTTCAAGGCGTGGATCGCCGATCGCATTGCGCGCGGGATCGCGACGACGCGCGACAACGCCGCGCACTGGCGTATGTACATTCAACCGATCCTAGGCAACGGCTCACCCAAAACTTGGAAGCGCGAGCATTTCCGCAAAATCGTCGCGGCGCTTGACGCGAAAGTACAGGGCGGCGAACTCTCTTGGAAGTCGGCGCTGAACGTTTGGGCGACCGCAACGAAGTTGGCAAACGACTCGGCGGAGTCGAAGCAAGACAAGATCCGTTGTCGTCAGGACGACCCCGCGCACGGCGTGCAAGGGCCCGACAAGGGCGACGATATTGGGAAGCAGTTCCTTTACCCGGCCGAGTTCTTGAACCTGATCACGCACCCCGAGGTGCCGCTGCTGTGGAAGCGCGTCGTCGCGATCGGGGTCTACACGTATTTGCGCGACGCTGAACTCCGGGTTCTTGAGTGCGGGGACGTCGACCTCGAACACGGAGTGATCCGCGTGACGAAGGCTTGGGACCGGCGCACCAAAAAAATCGTTCCACCCAAAGGCGGCAAGGCGAGGGACGTGCCGATCGAGCCCGCCCTGAGGCCGCTGCTGGAAGTGCTCAAGGGCGAGCGGGGGAAGGCCGGGGGCGTGCTGATAGCGATGCCGTCCGAGCGCGACATGGCGCGCGGCCTTCGGCGTTGGCTGAAGCGGGCTGGCGTCGAACGCGACGAATTGCACAACGCGACCCCCACGACTCGGCCCATGCGTTGGCACGACCTGCGCGGGACGGGCATCACCTGGCGTGCTTTCCGCGACGATCCCAAGTTCGAGATCCAAGGGGACGCGGGCCACGCTCAATTCAGCACGACCGAAGAGTATTTGCAGCTCGTGACAGCGACGCGGCGGAAGGGGTTTGGAGTGCCCTTCCCGCCGCTTCCTGCGTCACTTTGCGATCACCGTTCCGATCACCACTCTGCAAGTAACCGGACTCGTTCGAGTATTAGCGGGGCGGACGGGACTCGAACCCGCGGCCTCCGGCGTGACAGGCCGGCGTTATAACCAACTTAACTACCGCCCCGTGACGGCGCGGCGGTACATAGCACAAGGACGCGAGCCCTCAACAAGAGAAAATCGCAGGGGAGTTTACGATTCTGCCGGCCGGATGGCCTGCCGTGGTTGTGGCGGTGTTTGGGTGGGGCTCGCAAACTGACTCGATATGAGTGGAGTGTTGGCGATGCGTGTCGCGTGTTGCGCTGGCGCGGCGGCGGTGGGCTGCTCCGCTGCGCAGTTGAGCGCGTGAGCGGCCGCCGCGTTCGCGGGCAGCGCGGGTTCAGCGAACGGCGGAAGTGCAGGATCGAGTATGGCGGATGGTGCAAGCATGAGCAGAGGCGGCGTGGGGCCTACTGGTCCGCGATTCATTGGGCGCTTCGATTCGAGCAACGCTGCGGCGCCGGTGTTCGCGTGGTCGGGCACCGCGATCTCACTTCGCTTTCAAGGCACGGCGATCAGCGCGACGTTGACCGACGGCGGCAACAACGTGTTCGAGGTCGTGGTGGATGGGAAGCACAGCGTGCTGCCGGCGCAGGCGGGGACGAAGAAGTACGGGCTGGCAACGGGTCTCGACAACGGTGCACACGATCTCGTGCTGTATCGCCGCAGCGAGGCCCTATTCGGGGAGACCACGTTCAACGGCTTCGATCTCCCGGCGAGCGCCTTTTTGCCGGGGGATCCGGCGCCATCGCGACGCCTGGAGGTGATCGGTGATTCGATCTCTGCGGGCTATGGCAACGAGGGCACCTTTCCGTGCTCGTTCGGCGCGCCAACCGAGAATCATTACCTCACTTACGGGGCGCTGGCCGCGCGCGCGCTGCAGGCCGAGCTGTATACCGAGGCGTGGTCCGGCATCGGCATGCTGCGCAACAACGACGGCAGCACGGTAGACACCATGCCGCAGTTGTACCCGCGCACCTTGCCGGGTAGCACGACGAGTGTCTGGAACTTCGTGCAGTACACGCCGGACGCGGTGCTGATCAACTTGGGCAGCAACGATTTCGCGAAGGGCGATCCGGGGCTGGCGTTTCAGATGCTGTACGCGGACTTCGTCGAAATGCTGCGTGGTCACTATCCCGCGGCGCGCTTCTTCTTGGCCGTGGGTCCAACGCTCGACGGTGCCTCATACACGCAAGCGCTGGCCTACCTGAGGGGCGTGGTCGACACGCGGGCGACGCTGGGCGACCAAAACCTGGTCGTGCTCGAATTCGGCACGCAAGACGCCACGGCCGACGGGATCGGCTGCGACTACCACCCGAGCCGGAAGACCCACCAGAAGATGGCCGAAAAAATGGTGTCGGCCCTCAAGGCGGATCTGCTCTGGTAGAGCCGGCCCGTGGCAGGCCGTGGCGTCGAGGCGCCCGGTCCTCGACAAAATTCGCGAAATCGCCAGGAGCCGTTCCAAAACCTGACGATCGAGGTCGTTCTCGGCTATGTTTTGGACCATGGACGCTCGTGCTGGCTCGTCTGCTGCGTTGTTCGCGGTGTTCGAGCAACTGAAAAAAGCCTGGATCAAAGGCGGATGGAGCTGGGATAGCCGGTTCTCCTGCGTAGCTTCCTCGTTCAACGTGGAACTCGAAGCCGAAGCTCGCGCCGTCGTGCTGCGTTTCCTGCCCAACGAATGGACGTCGAAGAGCATCGTCAATGCCCCTCCGTCTTTAAAGGAAGTGGCGGAAGCAACGGGTGGCGTGCGTACCGATCAACGAGTGTTCACCGGCGATACGTCGGGGCGCCTCGTGGGCTGGGGCCTGTGGTGGCCCTGGGGTGACGAGATCACGATCTCGCTGCGCATCGGTCTGGGCGGCTACGTGCTCGACCCGGATATGGTGCGCTTGCGCGAAACGTTCGGCACCGCCGAATAGCTTCGCGCTCGGGCGCTTCTGCGAAGGCCGTGGGTTCGCTCGAACCCGCGCACGCGCTCATGTCACGACCCCCTGCAATCAACGACTTCCAAGCTCGCTTGATCCGGACGGTGGAGGGGGTACCGCGCCTCTCGTCGCAGCAGAAATCGAACGGGTAGTCCTGTCCGTCGGTCAGGTCCAGGTGTTCCGATCCGAGACCGCCAGGAGATCGGGAACCGATTCCGGCTGAGCTGCTCCGGCTGCGAGGTGCAGGGCGCGACCTGCGATCGCCCCCTGAAAAATCAGGCGAAATCGGGCATCGAATGCCAGGGTGACCTACCTTGCGGGCCTCAATGAGCGGGCGTGCTACACACGCCGGCATGTCCTTGGTCGAACTCAGAGTGCCGTCGCGGGCGCAAAAGCGCGGGCCGAACGCCGCCTTCTTGCCCACCACGCAGGCGGACTTGAGCGAGCGCGGCATCGCGCAGTTGGACATCCTGATCATCACCGGTGATGCGTACGTGGATCATCCGGCGTTCGGGCCCGTGTTGATTGCGCGCTTCTTGGAGGGGCGCGGCTACAAGGTGGGCATCATTGCCCAGCCGGATTGGCAGACTCCGGCGGACATCGCGCGCATGGGGCGGCCGCGGCTGTTCGTGGGCGTGACCGCGGGCAATTTGGATTCGATGCTGAACAAACTGACCGCGCAGAAGAAAATGCGCGGTGAGGATCAGTACTCGCCCGGCGGCCGCACCGAGGCGCGCCCCAACCGCGCGAGCGTCGTGTACTCGAACTTGTGTCGGCAGGCGTTCCCGGGCCTGCCCATCGTGCTGGGCGGGATCGAAGCTTCGCTGCGTCGGATTGCGCATTACGACTATTGGTCGGATTCCGTTCGGCGCTCCGTGCTGCTGGATGCGAAGGCGGACTTGCTCGTGTTCGGCATGGGCGAGCACGCGGCTTGGGAGATTGCTCGGCGCCTGGATGAAGGCGAGCCGGTGAGCTCGCTCCGTGACGTACGTGGTACTGCGCACGTCAAAAATAACCCCGAGGAGTGGGAGCCGATCGCGGGCCAGCCGAGCAAGTTCGTGCGTGACGGCAAAACCGTGCTGCTGCCCTCGTACGAAGCGGTATGCGCGGACAAACAGGCGTTCGCGACCATGTCGCGGCTCTTTCAGTTCGAGACGAACGCCCACAATGGCCGCTCGCTCTTGCAAGTACACGGCAAACAGGCCGTGTTCTTCAACCCGCCCGCGCTGCCGCTGGCCGAGGCGGAGATGGACGGCCTGTATGACCTGCCGTTCACGCGGCGCCCGCACCCGGATTACGCCGGGCAGCGCATTCCAGCGTACGACACCGTCAAAGAGTCGATTGTCACGATGCGCGGCTGCTTCGGAGGCTGCACCTTTTGCAGCATCACCGAGCATGAAGGGCGCATCATTCAGAGCCGCTCCGCCGATAGCGTGCTCCGTGAAGTGCGCCAGCTATCCCGCATGGCCGGCTTCAGTGGCACCATCAGTGACGTGGGTGGGCCGACCGCCAACATGTACAAGATGGCCTGCAAGGACGAGCGCACGGAAAGCGCCTGTCGACGGCTGTCCTGCGTGCACCCGGGCGTGTGCGAGAACCTGAAGACGGACCATCAGCCGCTGATTGACTTGCTACGCAAGGTCCGGGCGGAAAAGGGCGTGAAGCGCGTGTTCATCGCTTCTGGTATCCGTTATGACTTGGCCGAGCGTAGCCCGGAGTTCATCTCCGAATTGGCCAAGCATCACACGGGCGGGCAAGTGTCTGTCGCGCCCGAGCACTCCAACCCGGAGGTGCTGAAGAAGATGAAAAAGCCGGGGATTGAAGTGTACGAGCGCTTCGCCCAGGCCTTCTGCCAAGCCAGCGAAGCCGCCGGTAAAGAGCAATACCTGGTGCCGTACTTCATCACGGGGCACCCCGGCTCCACGCTGAGCGATACGATTGATTTGGCGCTGTACTTGAAGAATCAGAATCTACGCCCACGGCAGATTCAGGACTTCATTCCCACGCCGATGGCGATCGCCACGGCCATGTATCACACGGGCATTGATCCGCTGACCAATGAGCCCGTGTATACCGCCCGTGATCTGCGCGAGAAGCGCATGATGAAGGCGTTGATTTTTTGGTGGGATGCGCAACATCACGCGCTCGCCCGCGAGGCGTTACGCAAAGCGGGTCGATCGGACTTGATCGGGCGCGGCCCGCAGCACTTGGTGCCACCGGACTACGGCGTGTCTACACCGGTAGCGCAAGGCCGTGGCGCGCGGGACTCCGGGTCGACGCGCAAGTTCGTGAACAAGCAGCGCGCTCGCGCGCGCTGAGGTGGTTCAGCGCGCGCGGCGCGCCTGAAAAATACGCTGCCGGCGCGCCAGCAGGAACAGCAGATGCCCGCTGTAAAAGCGGCGCAAGGTGCGGCGGCTGATCGCGGGCTCTTCGACGCCGCTGGGGGTGACTTTGGTGCAGTCACTGGCCACGCACAAAAGCAGCTGGATTTCCCGGCCCGAAAACCAATTGGAAAGGACCGAGCCCAGCGCACCAAATGGCTTCTTCGGGTCGCCACGTTTGACGATCCTGGTGCGGATTTCGTCACGTGTGAGCCGGTCGAAGGGCGCGCTGGCGGTGGGCACGCTGAATAATGCCTCGAAATTGGCTTCATCCAGCTCACCGTGTTGATTGAAGGTGCCCGTGTCGTACGGGTGCTTGCCGCGCGCGATGTCACGTACCGAAACACTGAGCGCGGGCTTGCCGTGCGTGAGGTAGCCGAGGAACAGGTTGATGAGCAGCGTGAGCAGCCCAGAAATGACGACGCCTACGCCGACTTTGCGCAGACCGCGAAAGGTCTGCGCCATGGTAATTTCGCCGTCCCCGTCCGGATCGAAGTAGCTAACGTGACGTTCGAGTACAGTGAGTGGTTCGGTGTCGGACATGGGCCCCCTCTGACGCGCGTCAGAACAGCCGCGCGATGGTGGCATGGGCACGTTGCCTGTGGCGAGAAAGTCCTGCTTGCGAGCCCCCAAAGCCTCGCGCTACGCTCACTCCTCTTCACGGAAAGGCTGGTTTGTCGGCAAATCGCGCGTCGCTCGAGTTCGGAGGCACCGAACGCTTCGTGCTCGAAGGCCGGCTCGGCGAGGGCGGGATGGGGGTCGTGTATCGCGCGCGAGACCGCGAGGCCACGCTGCCCGTCGCCCTCAAGACGATGGCCTATGTGGAGCCGTCGGCGCTGCTGCGCTTCAAGAATGAGTTTCGCGCGCTCGCGGACATTTCGCACCCGAACGTCGTGCAGTTGTACGAGATGGTGTCGGAGGGCGAGCACTGGTTCTTCACGATGGAGCTCTTGGACGGCGTGGACTTTCTGCGCTGGGTCCACCGTGAAGACGTAGAGCCACCGGAGCTGACGTCGCTGCTCACACCTTGGACCGGCAAGAAGGTGACCTGGAATTCCGGTGCGCCGACGCTGGACAGCGTGCCGTTGCCCCAGGCAACGGCTTCCACGTCCGGCGTGATGAGCGCGACTCGGTATCACGCGCCCTCCCGTTCGTGTGACTTGGAGCGCCTGCGGCCGGCGCTGCTCCAGTTGGCCCAGGGCGTCGCGGCAATTCACGCTGCGGGCAAGTTGCACCGCGACATCAAGCCCTCGAACGTGCTCGTGACCCGCGATTCACGCGTGGTGCTGCTGGATTTTGGGGTCGTCGGGGATCTGGCGGCGGCACGCGAGAACCCGCGCTTGGAAGACCAAATTCTGGGCACGCCCGCCTACATGGCACCCGAACAAGCGCGCGGTGCGGCGGCGGGCATGCCCGCTGATTGGTACGCGGTCGGCGTGATGCTGTACGAGGCGCTCACTGATAATTTGCCGTTCGACGGCAGCCCGCACGACATTTTGTTCAGCAAGCAGGGCACGCGCGCCGTCCGACCCAGCGCGCTCGTTGCAGGCGTGCCGGAGGACTTGGACGCGCTGTGCATGGATCTGCTGCAAGCCGACCCACGGCAGCGCCCGCGCGCTGAAGACGTGCTGCGTCGCCTCACGTTGAGCGAAGGTGCCGGTAGCGCATTGCCCGCGCGTTCCGCGCACACGACAGACGTACGGCGACCGTTCGTGGGGCGTAAGAGCCAACTCGCGGTGCTCGAAGCGGCTTTCGAGCAATGCGTGCGGGGCCGAGCGGTGGTGGTGCTCATGGCGGGTCGCTCCGGTATGGGCAAGACGGTGCTGGCGCAGCGCTTTCTGGGCAAGCTAGGGAAAGAGCACGGCGCCTTGGTGCTGTCTGGGCGCTGCTTCGAGCGTGAGGCCTTGCCGTTCAAGGGCATGGATAGCGTGGTGGATGAGCTGAGTCGTTATCTGACGCTCGCCGCTCCCCGCGACATCGCGGACGATATACCTCCAGGGTTACACTACTTGGCGCGCGTGTTCCCGGTGCTGCGCGCCGTGCCCTGCCTGGAGAGCATGCCCGCGCCGGAACACGCGATCGCGGAGCCGATCGAACTGCGAAAGCGCGCATTCGCGGCGCTCAAAGAGTTGTTTTGTGCGCTCGGGGCACGACGCCCGTTGATCGTACATATTGACGACGTGCAGTGGAGTGACATCGATAGCCTCGTGCTACTCGAGCAGCTCTTGCAAGCACCGAACGCGCCGAAACTGCTCTTAGTGTGCGGGTTTCGCGAAGAATTGCGGCATTCCAGCCCCGTCCTGAGTGAGCTGTTCACGATCTTGCAGCGCCTGTCAGCGCATGTGGATCTGCGCGAGCTTTCGGTCGATCAGCTCTCGGCGGACGAAGCGGTGGAACTCGCGCAGCTCTCCTTGGACAACGAGCAGGGCGCGCCCTCGGAATTGGCGCGCGCGATCGCGCTCGAATCGCACGGCGTGCCGATCTTCGTGTCCGAGCTCGCGCAATGGCAGCTCGAACGCCGCGGTCGGTCAAGCGATGACGCGCAACCGCGCGGCGTTTCCTTGGAGCAAGTGATTCAAAATCGCGTTTCGGAGCTACCCGCCGACGCGAACGCTCTACTCCAAGTTCTGTCGGTTGCGAATGGACCGGTGCGCTACGGCCTGGCTGAACAAGCGGTAGGCCTCACGCGCAATGATGCGCGCCGGGCGCGGCTGCGCGCGGCGCGTTTGGTGCGCACTTTCCGCGCAGACGGCCAGGAATTCGCGGAGATGTACCACGCGCGGGTCAGGGAGAGCATCGTGACCACGCTCAGCGCGGAGCAGCGCCGCGGCTGGCACGGCTCCCTCGCTCTGGTGCTGGAGGAGAGTGGTAGCGCCGACCCGGAAGCCTTGGTCGAGCACTATCTGGCGGCAGGCAACAGCGAACGCGCGCGCTTGCACGTGCTGCGCGCTGCTGAAGCGGCTGAGGCTGGCTTGGCCTTCATGCGCGCCGCGCGCCTGTATCGAATGGCCCTCGAAATCGGCGTGGATCGCCCGCGTCATGAGCTCCTGGCGCGCGCGGGTGATGCGTTGGTACATGCGGGCCGCAGCTCGGAGGCGGCGGATGCGTATCAAGAGGCCGCGCAGGCCGCGCCGATTGAGCAGGCCATCGAACTGCAGCGCCGCGCCGCGGAGCACTTGTTGAAGGGTGGGCGAGACCGCGAGGGGCTCGAAGCGCTGAAAACGGTGCTCAAGAACGTGGGCATGAACTACCAGCAATCCCCGACGCTGGCGCTGGGCTCGCTGCTCTATCACCGGGCTCGCATGCGCTTGCGCGGTTTGTCTTTCCAGACCAGGCCGGCCGAAAAATGCCGCCCGAGCGAGCTGACGCGCGTAGACGTCGCGTTCTCCGCAACAGCGGGTTTGGCGATGGTGGACGTCGTGCGCGGCGCGAATTTCGGTGCGCAGCATTTGCTCTTGGCGCTGGAAGTGGGGGAGCCGATTCGCATTTGCCGCGCGCTCGCCTTCGAAGCCGGCAATGCAGCTGCAGTCGGCGCGGGCTCTCGCGATCGCATCGAGCGGCTCGTGCGCACGGCGGAAGGCCTGGCCCTGCGCAGCCAGGACCCACACGGCACGGCCTTGGCGAAAATCACCGGCGGGCTAGTGCGCGTGTTTTCTGGTGAATGGCGCGCCGCCCAGCGGATGCTGGACGAAGCAGAGGTTTTGCTCCGCGAGCGCTGCCGCGCGGTCACTTGGGAGCTCACTAATACCCAGGCGTGGTCCTGCAATTCCCTGATTTTGTGCGGTGATTTGCGGCAAGCCGCAGCGCGCATGCCCACGCTGATCGGTGAGGCACGCGAGCGCTCCGACCGCTACGCACTGATGCATATGATTTACCCCGCGTGCATTACCGCACTGGCCGCCAATGATGTAGACGCGGGCTGGCGCGTGGCTACGGATGACTCGACGTTTCGCTCCTGCGAGCCTGGCAAATTCACGGCGGGTCACTGGGGACGGTTGATCTCGACGCAGTCGGTGTACCGCTATCGCGGCGAGGGCAAACTCGCGCGGGCGTTCGTGGCCGAGAACTGGGGAGGGCTTGAGTCTTCCCAGTTCTTGCGCGTGCATCTGATGCGCGTGTTCTCGGAGTTCGAGCGCGCACTGAGTCTGATTGCCGCGCTGGACGAAGGCGAGACCAGCCCCGACGTGAAGCGTGAAGCCGAGCGCTCGGTGAAATGCGTGCTCGCGGACAAGCCGGAATACGCCCCGCCTATGGGGCACTACGTGGCCGGCTGCCTTTCGGCAGTCCGCGGGCAGCGTGAGTCCGCCCTAGCCGAGCTTGAGCGCGCCGCCACCGGGCTCGAAGCCGCAGATATGGGCTATTTGGCGCTGTGCGCGCGACAACGCTACGCGGAGTTACTGGGCGGTGATTCGGGCCAAGAGCTGGTGCGGAAATGCCGGGAAGATTTCGCGGCCCGCGGCGTCGTCGACATCGGAGCGTGTTTGACCATGAGCGCGCCGGGGTTCCGAAGGCTCGGCGCGTGACGACGCCGCGCCAGTCACTGACGGTCGCGGTTGGCGTCGTGGACTACGCAGCCTGCAGCGCGGCGCTCACGCGAGGCCGCTGCTCGCTCGAGGCTGCGTTCACACAGGTGGCGGGTTTGGAGCACGCTTGCTTGGCGGTCTTGGCGGCGTCGCGCGAGGCGGCAGACAGCGCACTGTTTTTCGAGTGCTCGTTCAACGGCTCGCTGGCGGCCTTGCTCAGTGCGCTGTTCGCCCTTGCCGAGCCGGAATTGGCGGCGGTTTTTGAGCATTGCGCGGAGTTCCCGAAGGCCGCGAGCGCGCCGGTTTTTGCGGAGTACGTGAGCGCTCGGGCTCGTCGAGCGAGCGCGCCTGTCGTCGCTGAGGGTCATGACGTGGCCTCTTGGCGCAAGTGGTGCACGGCGCTGGTGGCGCGCTGTTACTGGCCACCGAGCCCCACCGCGCAGGATGCCGCCGAGCTCGAGCTTCGACGCAGCGCGGTGGGCATGCAGGATTGGGAGCCCGGTGCGCCGCTCCTGCACGTGGCGCATGTCCCCCAGCAGTCGCGTTCGCGCGTGAAGCGTGCCCTTCGCGCGTTGGAACATGAGTCGGCGCGTCTGGACCCCCAGACACGCTTCCTCTGGCACGGCGATCGCTTGCTGTTTTTCGCCTTCCCGGCGCAAATTGCGCTGATCTGGAGTGAGCGGGTGAGCCGCGTCGCGCTCGCACCTCTGACGCGAGTTTGGGCAGCGGTGCCAGCATTTCAAGGCCGGCCCTGGCTGCGCCAAGCGCGGCGCTCGCGTGAGTTGCGGCGGTTCCTATTGGACGGCCGCGCGCCGGTGGGCGCGTGGTTCAACGCGTCCGTGCGACGATCGGCGTAGGCGGCGCGCACTGTGGATAGCGAGGACATTCAGCGCATGGTGCTTCAGGGGCAGCGCCGCGAGCGTTTTGCGCGCTACTACCTGCTGACATTTGGCAGTGGTGAACCGCGGCGGGCGCTGACGCGGTTGGTAACGGCCGTGTCGAGCGCGGACCACGCGGGCGGATCCGCGGCGCGCTGTCAGTGCGCGCTGGCGGCGTCAGGGCTGCGCACGCTCGGCCTGAAGGACCCAGAATTGGCGCAATTTTCGCGCGAATTTCGGCAAGGCATGGCGCACCCGGAGCGCGCTCTGGCCAACGGCGACCGCGCGGCCGACAGCCCCGAGCATTGGGAATTCGGCGGGCCGAATACGCCGCCGGTCGACGCCCTGTGGCTCAGCTTCAGCAATGACGCGGCGTATCTGGACCAGCTCAGTGCGCAGTACGAGCGGCTCTTCGCGCGCTTCGGGCTCTCGTTTTTGGTGCAGAACGTTGCGCTGAGTAGCCGCGAATCGAACCCCGCGCCGGACCTTGGTCCACGCCGCCGCTTCAAACGCATACCCTACGGTGAGTTCGTGCTCGGCGAGCGCGATGCGATTGGCGAGCGGAGCCGGGGTCCGCTGGTCGCCATCAAGCAGAGCGCGCGACCGATGCCCGCTTGGGTGCGTACCAATAATGCCCAAGATTTCGGCAAGAATGGCAGCTACCTCGTGGTTCGCAAGGTTGCGCAAAGCTGGTTCATGAGGCTGAACGTCGACCTGCGCCGTCAGTTCGAATTCGAGCAGGCTGAGGCGCAGGGCTCGGCGCCGCGTTCGGGGCGTCTGCGCGGCGGCGGGTACTTCTTCTTGCCGAGCGTGCGGGCGTTGAACTATCTGGCTGAAGGAGGGTGAAGTGAGCCAGCGCTTAGCAATATCCTGCGAATTCGCCGGTCAACTCGTGGTCGTTACTGGTGCTGCGAGCGGGATCGGTCGGGCGACGGCGCGGCTATTCGCCCAAGCTTCGGCCAAGCTGCGCGTGTGTGACATTGCGAGCGCGTCGTTGCCGGCGCTCGAGGCCGAGCTGCTAGCGGAAGGCGCGCGCGACGTGCGTGCCTTCTCGGTTGATGTTGGTTCGCGCCAGCAAATGGCCGCCTTCCGAGACGCTGTCTGTCAGGGCGGCGCACCGGATGTGTTGGTGAACAACGCGGGTGTGGGCTTGGCCGGCGGGCTCCTCGCGACCAGCTTGGAGGATTGGGACTGGGTCGTGAACGCCAACCTTTGGGGTGTCGTGCACGGCTGTCATTTCTTTGCGCCGCTGATGGCCGAGCGCGGCCGTGGGCAGATCATCAACATTGCGTCTGCGGCGGGCTTCTACAACTCAGAAGCAATGACGGCCTACGGCACGACGAAGTACGCGGTCGTTGGCCTTTCCGAGGCGCTGCGCGCGGAGCTTGCCCCGCGCGGCGTCGGGGTGTCGGTGGTTTGCCCCGGCTTCGTCGATACCGCCATCGTTGAAACCATGCGTTTGCGCGGCCCAGAATACCCGGAAAGCAAGCGCGCCAACATCCAACGCTTCTACCAAAAGCGGAACTACTCACCGGAGCGCGTTGCCAAAGCAGTACTGGGTGCCGCGCGCAACAATCCTGCGTTGCTGCCGGTGAGCGCCGAAGCATGGGCGTTGTACGTGCTGAGACGCGCCGCTCCGAGCTTGACGCATCGGGTGCTCAGCGGAGCACAACGTTTGTTGGACAAGGGGCGAGGACGCAAGCCATGAACATTCAGCATCGCCGCGTGAACGCCGGGCGGCTCACGCTGCATGTGGCCGAGCTCGGTGAAGGCGAGCCCGTGCTGCTCGTGCATGGCTTTCCCGCGTATTGGGAGGACTGGCGGGAGCAGATGGAAGCGCTGGCCGCCAAAGGTTTCCGCGCGATCGCGTTCGACCTGCCAGGCTACGGTGCGTCGGATCAACTGCCGGCGATGCTGGATTACCGCGCCACGCTTTTAGCTTCGGACATTGCCGGGTTAATTCGCGCGTTGCAGCTACCGAGCGTGCACGTGCTCGGCCATGATTGGGGCGGCACGTTGGCGTACTGTTTGGCGGCTGAGCACCCGGAGTTGGTGAAGAAGCTGATTGTGCTGAACGCCGGCCACCCGGAGTTACTTCGGAGTGCGCTGCAGCGCTTCGAGCAGCTGCGCCGCTCCTGGTACGTGTTCCTGTTTCAGCTGCCGTGGTTGCCAGAGTGGCTGCTCAAGCGGCGCGCGGCCATGTCCGTCGCGCTGCGCGGTATGGAGGTTCGGCCGGGCGCGTTCTCAGACGCGGATCTGGATCGTCACGTGAACGCGATGCGCTTGCCGGGCGTCGCGCGCGCGGCACTGAGCTACTACCGCGCCGCATTTCGTGCGCCCGTCCGTGCGCGGAGAACCGTCATGCAGCACACGCTCGTGCTCTGGGGTGATCAGGATCAAGCCTTGTCCGGTGCGCTCCTGCTTCCGAAGTTGCCCGAGCATGTCCCGAACGTGCGCGTTGTGCGCTTCGACAACGCCGGGCATTGGGTGCATCGGGACTTGCCGGAAGCCGTCACCGGGCACGTCGTTGATTTTTTGTGCGCTACAGGCTCGGGCCAAAGTTGAACCTCGCGCGCATGCGTAAGTGTTCGGCTCAGCGGCCATGGCCGAAAGGCCGGAGCCCGAACGTAGCTGTTCAAGGCGCGCTCAACGGCAGCGCCGACCAATGTAGGTATTTGGATGCAACGCTTTTGAGTCGCTGACGCGCGTGTGAACATTGCGAGTCGGCGCGCAACCGTCGAACAGGTCTGATAACGTGCCGGGTTCTAACAATGTCCACGATCCCTCCGACACAGGAAGGCCGTCGTCGACCCGTCAGCGTACTCGCTCTGAAGCTGTGGGAAGTCGCCGAAGCGCTAGAGCAGCGGCTCGACAATCCCGCCGAGGTGCTGGAGCTTTTGGTGACTGCGGTCGCCAAGGGCGAACAACCGGTCGACGCATGGCAGGCACTACACGCGGCTGCGGCACGTCACGATAAAATCGCGGAGCTTGCCTTTGCTTACGAGCAAACGGCGTCCGAGAAACGCATCAAGCTGCTGCAACCCGAGCAGCAGGTCTTCGTGCATTTGCGAGCTGCGGAGTTCTTCGCCGGCACGCTCGGCGACACCGAGGGCGCGATCGCTCATGCGGGGCGCGCCGCACAAGCGGTACCAGGTCACCCGGAAGCCTTCGGCGTCTTGGAATTGCTGCTGCGGCGGGCCGGCGAAAATACGAAATTGGCCGAGCTTTACGTGGACGCCAGCGCGCGCGAAGCAGATCCAGCGCGTCGCTCCGCGCTTCTGCACGAAGCCTCAGAGCTCGTCAAATCCTCCGGCGGCAGTGAGGAGCTGACGATCGAAATTGGGCAGCGCATCTTGCGTCTGGATCCGAGTCGCGAGGACGTGCGCTCGGTCGTCGTGCAACGCTTGATCGCGCGCGGGCGCCACAAGGACGTGGTCGATCTGCTCGAGCAAGCCCTTCGGCGCGAGCCTGCGCCCGGCGTCGAAGAAGCCACCACGCTGCGTGAATGGCTGGTCGACCTGTGCTTATCCGAATTGAAGGATTCGACGCGTGCGCTCGGGCACGTGGAAGGCTTGTTGGCCAGCGCCGCGGATCACCCAATGGCGCTGAAGTCTGCCGAAGCGCTGCTCGAGAATCGCACGGTATCGCTGCGTGCGGCGGCCGCGCTCTCGGATGCCTACGAAAAAACGGGTCGGGTCGAGCGGGCCATCGCCATGCTGGGCGTGGAGCTCAAGCAAGTGCGTGGGCCGCGGCGCGTGGAAGTTCAGCGGCGGCTCGGCATCTTGCGTCAAGACGCGCTGCACGATCCTGCTGGCGCCTTGGAGCTGTTGGCGCCGGTCGTGGCTGGCGACCCGGGTGATGACGACTTGCGGCGGCGCTTCGTGGAGCTCAGTCTCAGCTTGAATCAACCCGAACAGGCGGCGCGCTTGTTGGCGCGAGCCCTACAAACGAGCCGCGTGCTCAGCGTTCGTGCGCGTGTGGGTGTGGACGTTGGGCACGTGTATTTGAAGACCGGTGACCTGAAGCGCGCGCAGGCGGCGTTCCAACAGGTCATCGAAGCGGGTAGCGATGACGCTGCCGTGCTGGAGGCAGCCAAGCACCTTTCGGACCTGTACACCGAAGCCACCGAACGAAAACAGCTCATTTCCGTGCTGGAGCGCGTGGCTTCGCTGGAGCCGGATCGCGATGCCCGGCAGGCCGCCGCACGGCGCCTCGCGCGCTTGTGCGATGGCGAAGGCGAAGGCGGCGATCCTGCGCGCGCCATCGTGGCGTGGCGCGCCTTGCTTGGCTCGCCCTGGACCGACGAAGCGGTACGCCGCCTGGAAGCCCTGTACATCGAGGCTTCCGACGACGAAGGGCTTTCGGACGTGCTGTTCGTGCGCGCCGACCGCAGCAAGGACCCGGTTGAGGCTCACCGGCTGGCATTTCAGGCCGCCGAATTGCGCTCCGCGCGCACTCGAGATCCAGAAGCCGCGCTCAATGCTTGGCAAAAGCTGGCGGATCGCTACGGCCCGTCGCGCGAGATCCACGAGCGCATTTTGCCGCTGTTGGAGCAGGCTCAACGCTACACCGAGCTATCGGCCGTGCTGGAGCGCGAGGCCGAGCTACTGTCGGGCCCCGCGCGTGTCGCGCTGTTGGTAAAGCTGGGGCAATTGCGGCTGTCGCGTCTGGCCGACCCGGCGGGCGCGTTGCAAGCCCTGCGCGGTGCGCTCGAGATCGACCCGAACGACCCCGGCGCGCGCGCCGCGACCGAGAAGCTGCTCGCGGCCGGCGACGCACGACTCGCCGCTGCGGATGTGCTCGAACCGCTGCTCCGTCGCGAAGAGCCGGGCACCGCCTTGGTGCGCGTCTTAGAAACGCGCGCAGAATTCAGCGACGATCCGCCAGCCCGTCTGCGGGCCTTGGACGAGGCGACTGTGATTTGCGAAACGCGTCTGAATGACGCCAGCCGTGCGCTCGAATTTGCCGGGCGCGCGCTGGCCGTGGCGGCGCCGCATGAGCCCGCGCAAATCGTCGAGCGGCTTGCGGTTGTGAACCGTTTGGCTACTGCGTCGGGTGACAGCGAACGGCGCGCCGAGCTGCTGTGTGCGGCGTTGGGCAGCGGTCCTTTGGATTCCCCGGGCCGGCTGGAGCTCGCGAAGGCAGCCGGTGAAGCGCTAGCAGCTGCGGGTGACATCCCGCGCGCGGTCGAGACGTTCCGCCGCGCGTTGGCGCAGGACTCGTCGTCGCACGAACTCATGCAGCGTGTAGATGAGCTGCTGACCGAGCAGGGCACGCCCGCCGAGCGGCTGGTGCTGTACACGTCCATGCTGGAACGTGAGACGGAGCCGACGCGGCGTCGCGAGCTCCTGCATCGCGTAGCGCTCCTGCAGCGCCGTGAATTGGGCGATCCGGCCGCGGCAATCGCTATTTGGCGTCGCGCGCTGAGCGAAGAGCCGCGCGATCTCGTGTTGCATCTGTCCTTGGTCGAAGCACTGACTGAAGCGGGGGATCTGGCCTCCGTGAATGACGAGCTGCAGCGCGTGCTCCCGCAGCTGGATCGAGAGCGTCGCAACGTGACGCTGCTGCGGCTGGCTGAAGTAGCGAGCCAACGAAAAGACAGCGTGAGCGCGCTCGCGCACTACCGCGAACTCGTGCAGTCGAGCGATCTCTCGGATGACGTTCTCGAAACGATCGAGCAGCTCGCGCGCGAACAGAACGACGGCAAGACCGTACAGGCCGTGCTCGAGCGGCGCCTGGCCCACCCCGGGGACGCCGAGTTGCGCGCGAACTTGCTGGAACGGCTCGGGAACGCCCTCGCATGGCAGCTCGAAGATCCGGTCAATGCGGCGCGCATTTGG
Organism: Polyangiaceae bacterium; assembly: GCA_039936055.1. GTDB lineage: Bacteria > Myxococcota_A > Polyangia > Polyangiales > Polyangiaceae > PMG-095. The sequence continues at coordinate 29,219 of JBDTJC010000250.1, forward strand.
CTGGAAGGAGGGCGCCTCAGCGCCTCCCTGCCGGACCATGGGGTGCGCGCGCAGCGCTTGTTCACGCGTGTGCTCGACGCCGACCCGGAGAACCGCGAGGCCGCTGAGCAACTCGTAGAACTGGCCGCGCGCGCCGGTGACTTCGACGCCGTGCGTGGCGCGTTCGACGTCTTGCTACGTACCAGCGACGAGCGCGAGCTCGTGTCGCTGATCCTAGGTCTCGAAGAGCAGGCCGCGCAGACCGGCAATGCTGCCGCCTTCGTTGCGCTCGTGGATCTCGCCCTTGCGCGCGGCCTGCAGGCTGGGCGTGCTCGACACGTGCAATTATCGAAGGCGCGTGCACTTGCCCGGGATCCGGCCAATGCGGACCGCGCGGCCAAGATTTTCCGCGGTTTGCTGGAAGCCTCGGGCAGTGAGGGCATCGCGGATGCGGACGCATTCGCCGCGTTCCTGGCACAGGCGGACCGCTCGTCCGCGCGCGTGGACGATCACCGCTGGCTGTTCCGGTTTCGCCTCGAGCACGGCTCGGACCCGGCGGGCGTGCTCATGGAGTGGGCGCACGTTGAAGAAACGCTGTTCGACAACGCCAAGGCCGCGCGCAAGTTGTATCGACAAGTGCTGGAGCGCGATCCCGAGCGCACGGACGCGCTCTCGGAACTTGCGCGTTTGCAGGCCGTATCCGGTGACGCAAAGGGCGCGCTCGACACCTTGGCGAGCCTCGCCACGCGCGTGGAGCCGGAAGCGCGGGCCGCGGTGGAGTTGCGGCGCGCGCTGTTGATGATCGGTTCTCTCGGCCGCGCCGCGGAGGCATTGTCCTTGGTCGAGCCGATTTTGGCTGTGAACCCGAGCGACGCGGAAGCGCTGCGCGTGGTGCATCACGCATTGTCAGTGCCGGATGCGCGCGCGCGAGCGGCCGCGATTCTTGAACAGGTGGCGGAAGGCTCCGAAGATCCCGCGGCTCGTGCGGACGTGATCGAAGCGCTGCTCGCCGTGTCGAACGACGCGCCGGAGCTCGCCGCGGCGCGCAGCCGCTGGCTGATGCAGCTGCTCGAGACGAAGTCGGACGCGCCGGAGGAGGCGTTGCGGCTCGCATTGCGCGGCGCTGAAGCGGCGCCTGCAGAACAGCAATTGTGGGCCTTTGCCGAGCAAATGGCGCGTCGTTTGGATCAGCCAGGGCCCGTGGCCGAAGCCTACTCGCGTGCCATCGAGCGCGATTTGCCGGCTGACGTCGCGGACTCACTCGGTCGCAATGTGGTCGAATTCCACGAAGAGTGGTTTGAGGACTCCGAGCACGTGGTGCACCTGCTGGAACGCGTGATCGCACTGTGTCCCGCTGCGGAATGGGCGTTCGACCGCCTGAAACTGTCGTTTAACGCCGCTGGGCGCTGGCCAGATTTGTTCGCGTTGTACGACGGGCGGCTGAGCGGGACCATCTCGGACTCGGAGCGCACGGAAATCTTGCGTGAAGCCGCGATGGCCGCGCGTGACTTCGCGAGCGACCATGAGCGCGCCATCACCTACTTCGAGAAGCTGAATGCGCTGACGCCGGGTGACACTCGGGTCGAGTCTTCACTCGAACGCCTGTACGAGCGACACGGCCATCGCCGCCCGCTGATCGATCTGCTCACGTTGCGTTTAGCCGCCAACAAAGGCCGTGACGTGGGCGAGTCGATGGGCCGCATCACCGCGCTGTGGCTTGACCTGAACGAGCCCCTTCCCGCGCTCGGCTGGGCAGAAAAGATGCTTGATCGTGAGACCGACGTGCGCGACGCTGTGGCGCTTCTCGAACGCATCGTCGCACTGCCCGCGTCGAATGATGTCGCGCTGGACAGCGGTGAGTCCGTACGCGTCAGCGCCGCCCGTAGGCTGGAAGGCCACTACCGTGCCACGCAAAGCACGCTCGATGTCGTGCGAATGCTGGAAGTCGTCGCGCAGAGTGCGCCGCGCGCCGAGCGCATCACGCTATTGGAAGAGGTCGTCACTCTCAGCCTGGAGCAACTGGGAGACCGTCCTGGCGCCTTCGAAACACTACTGATCCTGGTGCGGCTCGAACCTGGCCTGGAAGCTCGCCGTCAGCGCTTTGCTGAATTGGCCGGGCAGGTGAACGGCCAGGAACGCCGTGCCGAGACGTTAGTCAGCGTCGCCGAACAGGAAACAGAGCCTGGGCTGCGCGCCGCATTGTTGGCTGAGGCCGGGGACGTTTGCCGCACCGAACTGAACGACCCGCGTCGCGCCATGGAGCTGTATCGGCGCGTGCTGGGCCTAGCGCCCGAGGCGCCGCTCACGGCGCTGCACGCGGCGCGCGAGCTGAGCTCTCTGCTGCGCAGCGCGCAGGAGCTGCCGGAGTTGACGCGCGTGCTCGAACAGCGCGCGGAGTTGGAGCCGGGAGCGGCAGCGCAACTCAGCGTGCTTGGCGAAGCGGCGGAGCTTTCGTTGACGGCGCTCAACGACGCGAATCGAGCCGTGCGCAATTTCCAAGCGCGACTAGCGCTGGACCCGCTCGACAAGACTTCGCTCGACGGTGTGTGCCGTTCGCTGGAACGCGCCGAGCGCTGGGATGAACTCGTGGCTGCGCTCGGCTTACGCGCGCGGCAGACCGAGGATGCAGCCGCAGCGCGCGCCGATCGCGTGCGCATCGCCCTGCTCCACGAACAGGTCAAGGGCGACCGCGCGCAGGCCATCGACGCCTGGCGCCTCGTGCAGACCCATGATGGCCGCGATCTGGAGAGCTTCGAGGCATTGTCCTCGCTGCTGGCGGCAGAGTCGCGCTTCGATGAACTAGCGGAGTTGTTGCTCGAAGAGGTGTCAGGGGAGAAGGACGCGCAGCGCGTGCGACGGCTGCACAGCGAGCTCGGTCACCAGCATCAAGCGAACACCGGTAACATGCTGGCTGCGCTGGAGTCTTTCGTCGCAGCCGAGGATTGGAGCAAAGCAATCGAGGTAGCGGGGGCAAACCACGCGGACCGTGAGCTTGGGCGCAAAGTGTGTCAGCGCTTGCTCGAACTCTCGGTGCAAGCCTGGAGCCTGAGCGGCGGTGATGCTCAGAGCGCGGAAGCGCGAGCCGCCGACTGGGCCGTTTCCGAACTCACCGATCGGTTGCAAGAAACCGGCAAATACCGCGATGTAGTCGCACACTTGCTGAGCTCGGCAAAATTGCCGTTCGCGCTTGCGCGCCGCCGCGGCTTACGGCGTGACGCCGCTTGCCTGTGCTCGGATCGCCTGGACGACGCCGCGGGCGCAGTCGAGCTGTTCCAAGCACTGTTGGCCGAAGACGCGGGCGACGAGGTCGCTCGTTCTTTGGTCACGCGGCTCTCGTTGTTGCTCGACGAGCAAGGCGAACACGCGGAGATCGTGACGCTTTGGGAACGCCAAGCCACCGCGCGCGCCTCCGCGGGTGACAGTTCCGGCGCGGCAGCCCTCTGGGCACGGGCCGGGCAGCTGGCGGAAGAACGCCTGAGTGATATCGAGCGCGCCATCAACTGCCACAAGGCGGGCGCTGCGCTCGGCGGCGAAGCCTCCCTCGAGGCATTGTCGCGCATCTATCTTTCGCGCAAAGAGTACGAGCAAGCCGCGCTGGTTTTGGAGGCGCTATGCGCGCAGTCCTCGCCGGAAGTGCTGGCGGAACGCGCCCTCGAGCTGGCCGATGCTTATCTTGCGACGGGCGCGCCGGACAAGGCGCGCGCTAGTTTGGAAAAGGCTGTGCCCGTCGCGGTCAATGCGGCTGCGCTGCGTGCCCGCCTCGCGACGCTGTATCGGCAAGCTGAAGACTACGCCGCGCTGGCGGCATTGCTCGCAGAAGAAGCGGAGCGCGCCACCGATCGCAAAGCGACGCTCAGCCTGCTGCGTGAAGCCGCCGCGCTACACCTGGAACAGCGCTCCGACCCGGAAGCCGCCGTACCGCTCTTGGCGCGCGCCATCGAACTGGAGCCGGACGACCAAAAGCAGCGTCTTCAACTCGCAAACGCGCTATTTTTGGCGAAGCGCTACGACGAAGCCGCGCAGGTGCTGGCCGCGCAAATCGAGCGCTACGGCGCGCGTCGCCCGAAGGACCGCGCGCTCGCGCACTTCCTGCTCGCGCGCGTGCTGCTCGGTGCAGGACGCCAAGCCGAAGCGCTGCACGAGCTCGACGCGGCATCCAAGATCGATCCGGCGCATCCGGGCATTATGCAAATGCTGGCGCGCATGGCGCTGGAACACGGCCAACTCGAGCGAGCCGAGAAGATGTATCGCTCGCTCCTGCTTGTCCTCGGCCGTGATGATTCCGGCGAAGGGCCGAGCAAGGCGGAGGCCTTGATCGCCCTGAGCGAGATCTCCGCTCAACGCGGGGACTCGGTGCGCGCCGGGGAATTCTTGGAGTCCGCGTTCGAAGCCGCATTGCACAGCCCGACGGATGCGCTGGCCCTCGAAGCTGCGCTTCGCGCGCAACAACGTTACGACCTCTTGGCGCGCGCGCTCGAGACGCGTCTGGCGCGCGAGCTGCCGGCGCCGGACGCGGCGCGCGCGCTAGCGGATCTCGTGATGTTGCACGCGGAGGGGCTGCGCGATCTGGCGCATGTAAAGGACGCTCTGGCGCAGCGCGCCCTGACGCTCGAAGCGACCTTGGAAAGCGTTGCCACGTTCGACGACGGTGCTTGGTCGGCGCTGGGGCGCGTTTACGACTACCTCGGTGACGCCACGCGCGGCTCGCTCGTGCTGGAACGGCGAGTGGCCTCGCAGTTGCAGTCGGGCCGCGTGATCGCGGATGGGGACTTACTGTATCGGCTGGCTAAAGTGCGCCTGGTCGACCCGAACAGCGGTGAACAAGGCCTGGAATTGCTGGAACGCGCGCTGGACGCCGCGCCTGATTTCGAACGCGCGCGCTCTCTGATGGCTGAGTCAGCGAGCACCCTGGAGCCAGCTCGGGTGGCCGCACTCCTGGAGCGCATTGCTCGCGCGACCGGTGATGACCGCGCGCTCGCCGACGCGCTTGCCGGTCAAATCGCCGCGCCGGATGCCACGCACGCGCGCGTCCGCGAGGGCGTCGCCGTCGCCGTCCGCTTGGGCGACGCGGCGTTGGTCGAGCGCATGCTCAAGGCCGCCTTGGCATTGGACCCGACGCAAGCCGAGCCCGGTGACGCAGCGTGGGTGCGCCTCGAATTGGCCGGGCTGGCCGAAGCCGGCGGGCGGCGCGCTGAGTCCCTGACTTACCAAGCGCAAGCCGCGGAGCACTTGCCGGCGCACGAAGCTCGAGAGCTACGCCAGTCCATTGCTCAAGAATACGCGGGCAATTCCGAGCTTTCGACGCAGGCCGTGGCGCTCTACGAGGCGCTGCTGGCGGCCGACCCTGGCGACCGCACGGTCTGGGAACCGCTCCTGAACTTGCTGCGCAAGCTCGGGGATTCCGTGAAGCTCGTGCAGCTCATCTCGCGTATCACGCCGGTCGTCGAAGACAGCACGGAGCGCTCGGCGCTGCGCGTAGAGCAGGTGAACGCCCTGCTCACGAAGCCAGGCAAGGCGGGCGAGGTGATCTTACTCCTGCAGGACATTTTGGCCGATGATCCGGCGCAGCGTGACGCCGCGCGTGTGCTCTCGGACCTGCTGGAGAAGGAAGGCCGCACCGAGGATCTCTCGGCGCTGCTCACGAGCGAGATCGACCAAGCCAAAGACGCCCGTGATGTCCCGTCGATAGTGCAGTTTTCGCTGCGTTTGACCGGGATTTTGGAGCGCAAAGGCAAAGCTTCCCAAGCGCTGGACGTGTGCCGCTCGGCGCTCGACTGGGATCCGGCGCGCGCCGAACTCTTGGAGGCCGTGCTGCGTCTGGCAGAGGCCAGTGGGGATGCGCTGCTGATCTCGGATGCACTGGAAGGCCTACTGCGAGTGGCCAAGGGCGAGACGGCCGCGACGCTCGGACTCAGGCTCTCGGCGCTGCGCGAAGGACTCGGGGATCCGGAGGGCGCCGAGCGTGCACTCACGCTCGGCTTCGAGGCCAACCCGCGCGATTCGTCGCTGAGAGATTTGCTCTTGGTGCGCTTCACCGAGCGCAAAGAGTACGCACGCGTCGTGGACCTGCTGAGCCATGCCTTGCGCGAACAACCGGACGATCGGAAGTTGCTGGAACGCCTGGTCGAGGCGCACCGCGCGGCCGAAAATCCCGAAGCGGCGCTGGGTGTGATCGAGGATCTGCTGCATTCCGAGCCGGAAAACGTGGAATTTCACCGTAAGCGCGCGGTGGTGCTGGCTGATTTGGGGCGTGACGACGAGTCCGTCGTGGCCTTCGAGCGCGCGTACGCGACGGACGCTTCCGTTGTCGGCGAGCTGACCGAGGCCGTCGAACGCGCCATCGTGCGCGCCGAGCCCGCCGAGCAAGCGCGGCTCACGCTGCGACTGGTCGAGGTGTTCGAGAGTTCGGGGGATCTGCCGGGCGCACGCGCGCGCTTGGCTGCTTTCGTACGCGCGAGCCCGAATGATCTGAGCGCGCTGCGGCGCTTGGCGTCGCTGGAAGCGCGCACGGGCAACATCGAAGGTGCGATCGACACGCTGGCGCAGCTGGTGGACGTCGAACAGGGCGAAGCGTTGATCGAGACAGCGCTTCGTTACAGCGAGGCGTGTGAGCTCGGGGGTCGCCTCGGGGATAGCCGCCCGGCGCTCGAGCGCGCGCTGATGGAGGACCGCCTGCACGCTGGGCTGCGTCGTCGGCTCGAGACGGTGTACGAAGCACTCAGCGCACGCCGTGATCTGGCGGACTTGCTCATGGAAGACGCCATGAACGAGGCCGATGCCGGGTTGCGGCTCACGGTGCTGCTGCGCGTGGCTGGGCTTCTGCTCGGCCCCGACGGCGATCCCGCCGCGGCGGTGCAGGTGCTCGAATCCGCGCGCCAAGACAACCCGGAAAGCGTGGAGGTCGTGCTGCTCTTGGCGCGCGCCTACGCCGCGGCTGGTCGCGCGGAAGAAGCGATCGCGCTGCTGAACGCGATCGCGGAAGCCAACCGCGGCCGACGCACCAAAGGCCTAGCCGGTATCTACGGCGCGATGGCGCAAATCCACTTGGATGAGGGCTACCTGAGCGACGCGCTGACTGCGCTGAGCAAAGCCTTCGAGCTCGATCCCAAGAACGGGGAGCTCGCCATGCGCCTCGGGCAATTGGCGGTAGAGATCGACGAAGACGAGCTCGCGCAGAAGGCCTTCCGTGCGGTGTCGATCATGAAACCACCGGCGCCCGGCAGCACCGATGGCGCGCCCCCGGAAGCCAAGGCGGATGCCAACTACTACCTCGCGGTTTTGGCCAAAAAAGCCGGCGATCCGCGCAAAGCGAAGGTGCTTGTGGCCAAGGCGTTGGCTGAAAAGTCAGACCATGCCGGCGCGCGGCAACTGCTCGCGGAGCTCGGCACAGAACGCGCTTGACCGGCGGTGCCCGGATTGGCTTAAGTGCCAAAACGATGCAGCGCAAAGCCCGTCTCACCAAACGCGAACGCAAGGACCAGAACCCGAACGCGGGCGCGGCTCAGCAACAGGCGCACATTCACTGCGTCGCCTGCGGTCGGCACTTGGACGCGCAAGAGTTCTCGGCCGCGCCGGCCACGGCCAAGTACCTGATCTGTGAGCATCAGTCGCGCTTCCCCGCGTGTACGGATTGCGACCTCGTTGCGCGCGGCCTGATTGCCGAGCACGACCGCACCGGTAAGCCGATTCAACAAGCCGCTGCCTGGCATTGAAGTAACCGGCGCAGCGCGGGCGCTGAGCGTCGTCGTTACTTGCGGGCGACTCGTTCGCCGCGCTCGCCTTTGACTTTGCTCTTCTTGGTCTTGGCGTCACCGCGGTCCAGCCAGGCGAGCGCGCCGTGGTACAGCTCCGGCTTGCGGTCGAGCGCGAGCTCATGCCCCATGTCTTTGGGCGTGACCACGCGCGTGTCTACGCCCGCGTGTTCCAGCCAATCTTCCACTTGGTGCGTGTTGTCGATCACGCCGTCGTGCTCACCGGTGATCAGGAAGACGCGGCGCACGCGCTCTTTCGCGGTCTGCAGCGCTTCCAGGCCCGGGCCGCCCCAATAGCGGTCGCTGGCGGCCAAAATCAGCCAGCGATTGAACACATGCGGTTCGCGGACGCCCACGTTCATCGCGGCGTAGGCGCCCTCACTGAAGCCGATGAGCGTGTTTCCGTACAGCTGCACGCGGCGGCCGTACTTCTTTCGAAGCACCTGAATCGCGGCCATGGTCGCGGTGTGCGCGGACGGCCAGTTGTTGTCCCAGGCGCGCCCGTCACCGTACGGCGAAGGGCCGCTCGGACAGACCAGCCAGCCCAAGCGCCGCGCAACGGGCGCCCAGCGCTGACAATCCTTTTCGGGGTGACCCCCGCGCCCGTGCAAGTAGATCAAGATCGGACGCATGCCGTGACGGCCGGGGCCAGTGGGCTCGAAGTAGTAGGCGGGCGCGACGCCCGGCGGATTGATCACGTGCATGCCGCCGGGCAGCAGTGTGTCACTGCGGTCGTCGTCGGCTTTCACCTTCGACTCGACTTTGGGCTCGGGTGCGTCGGCCTGTTTCGGTTCTGCTGCGTCGGCGGTGGCCGCCGTGTCCGCCGGATCCGGGTTGTCCGTCTGCTCCTCGACGACCGCGTCTTTGCCCTCAGGGATGCGTAGCTTCAAACCAATCTTGAGCGGGGATTTGCGCTGCAGGCCGTTGGCCTCGCACAGCGCGGCAATCGTCACGTTGTAGCGATCGGCGATGCGGCCGAGGGTTTGGCCGGCCGCCACGACATGAGTTTCGGCGTGAGCGGGAAGGGCGACGAGCAGCCAAGCCGCGCAAACGAGCCGAGTCAGGAAACGCATGGATAACCGGCGTATCACAACTTCGCGGAAACGGAGAAAAGACTGGGCGCCAGGTGGGTCGATTGGCCGGTCAGCCGCGCGCGGATCCGTTCTACGCATCGCTGACTTGCGCTCGGGCGCCCGCTCAGCGCCAGAGTTGCACGCCGTTGGCTACGAGTTTCAGCTCATTCACGCTGCCGTCGCCGTTCTTGTGCGGGAATTGCCCGCCTTCGCTCTCCAAGTGTGCCACCCGCTCGGGCGCCAATGTATCGATGGCGAACGTGCCTTGTACTTTGGCTTGTGACCCAGCGGAGTCCGTCGGCACGAAAAACCCGTAGTCCTTGAAGGTCACGCGACAGCCGGGAAGCTTCGGGTCGGCGCCCTGCGCCATTTCCAGCCAGCAGCCGCGACGCGTGCAGGCCGTCCGCACGTGGCCTTCCACCGTGATCGACTGACCCCGAAAGCGATCCGGCGTCGCCAGCACGTCCGCAAGCGAGAGCACTGGACCCGCGCCGATGGGCGCGCCGAAGGTTTTGACGGCGAGCGGCTCCGCCGCGCTGCTTTGGACAGCGAGCGCCGAGACGGCGGCAGCCGGCTCGGCGTGCTGCGTTTTGCAGCCGACCAGGCCGCACAACAGCACAAAACCTGCCAAGCGAGACGAACTGAGGGTCATGACTGACCCTCAGTATAGTCGATCTCGCGGCGCCGATCAGGGGTGACTGCTGAACGAGTAACGCAGACCGAGCGAGGCCGCGACGTACTGGTCCACCGCGCCGCCGGCAATGGTTTGTGTGTTCGGATTCGACATCAGCGGCACCGGATTGAAGTTGAATGCGTACCGGGTGAGGTCCAGCCCGAAGATCAAATCCAGATTCTTGTGCAGGCTGTAGCCTGCTTGCAGACCTGCCTCCAGCACCTGGGTTTTCACGTGTGGAAACCAACTTCGCTGCAGGCCGCCGGTGTTGCTCACCAGGCGCGTGCCGACGTGGAAGCCGATGGTGAGCGCATCGAAGCGCAAACGACCTTCTGCGCCCAGCTTGACGAACTTGTACCAAACGTCCGGCACGGTCGGATTGTTTTCGTCCCCGAGTAGGTTGAACACATGCACCCCGTACGCGGCCACGATGCCGAATTGGTGCTCACCCACCGGGATGCGGCCCTTCACGCCGACGAAGTACTGATTCGCCTTCGTGGTCAGGTGGCCTTCGCTGGCGAGCCCCTCGTTGTAGACGGATTTGGTCGCGATGTTGAGCTCGTAGCCGCCGGTGATACCGAAGTTGCCTTCGGGACCGCGCGAGCCGAACGCCAACGGGTACAGCGTACCGTTGATGAACACTGCGGGGCCGAGCGGCAACTTGTAGGTCGGCGGCGAGGGGTAGCCTTTGCCCGGATAAATGTCCGGCGGCGTATCGTGCCAGGTGAAACTGCGGTGAATCGCGCGCAAGCCGGCTTCGATCTCGAGCGGCGAGTGCGCGTCCGCGTATTGGCCGCCTGAAGAGTCCGGCGCGGAATCGGTCTTGGAGTCGTCGGCGGGCGCTGCCTTCGCGTCTTCGTCCGCCTCGGGCTTGGCGTCTGCCTGGGGCTCGTCGCTCTCGGCGCTGGCGGGCTTGCTTTGCGAGATGGCATCCGAGACGTTCAAACCGAGCGTGTCACGGATGTTCTTGCTCAACTTGGCCGAAGACTCACCTTTGACTTCGACGTCTTGAACGAGCGCGCCGTCAGCGCCGTTGCGCACGCTGAGCACCAAACCGCTCTTCTTCACGGTACCGACGAGCACCGCGCTCGCGCCGTTGCTGGCCGCGGCGTAGCTCTTGTCGTCAGCGCCGGGCTTGGCGCTGGTTTCGCCGACGTCGTAGCCACCGTCGTCTTTGAGCGCGGCGATCACGGCTTTGCGCGCTTCAGCGCTCTTCGGACCGTCGAACGCGCCAACCAAGACCCTCTTCTTGGCTTTGGAGCTGCTGCTGCTGGACGCGGCCTTGCCTTTGGCAGCCGCGAGCGGCGCCGTGAGTGCCAGTGTCAAACCCAAACTCAGACCAATGACCGCGCGTACCGAGATATCATTCGTTCGCATCACATCCCACCACTGCCAGCCGAGGCTCCACCGGAGCCACCACTCGAAGTACCCGCAGCCGCTGCACCGGCAGCCGCTGCGCCGGCAGGCGCTGCACCCGCAGTACCTGTGCCCGCGCCTGAGTGTTCGGCGGCTTCAGCATTGACGAAGGTCGTGACGCACGCCACGTCAGCGGCGCCGAGCACGGTGCCGCCGAAGGGCATGAAGTTACCGCACGCAGGATCCTGCGTTGCTTGGAGCTTGACCAGCAGCCAACTCATTGCAGGATTGGCGCTATCGATCAGCTTGGCCGGCGCACATGTGTTGGTCGCCTTGTGGGTGGCAGCCACATCCACCATGCGCGCGGCGAAGCCGGGCGTCGCGAGGTCGAGGCCGTCCTGCGCAGTGGGTCCCGCTGCGTGGCAGCCAGCGTTGATGCAGCTCTTGTTGAACAGCGCCGTGACGCACGTGAGATCGACCATGTCTCCGGAGGCCGCTCCGCCGGCGCCGGTCGCCGTCTGGGCGATCACCTGCTCCGGATTCTCCAGATTCGCCGGGCAGGCGGCGAGCCCCAGCAGCCCCAGCGTACCGAGCACGCCGAAGCACGCGAGGCCCACCCGCTGCACGCTGTAGCGCATGGAGCTTCGGGGCGACCGAGCCTCCTGTGCATTGGTTTGCGCTTCGTGAGTGAGCGCGGATTCAGAGTCGGATTGCCGCTTACGATTTATGTGCACGGGGCCTCAGAGCCTAACATCACCACGGCCAGTCGCGTCCAGCCAGAAGTTGGGGGTGGAGATTCGCGATCGATCAGTGCCCGAGCATGTGCTCTTCCGCTGAAAAATTGGGTCAAGAATCGTCCTGATGCCCAGCGTGCGTTCCGCTTGAGACTGCGCACGCCGCGCCTCTCAGACGCTGTCGGTATAATTTTTTAGTGGGCTCTACGCGCCCGTCAGCGCCGCCCGTCGCGCTCCGGCGGCCGTAGGTTTCGGCTTATTTCAGTGCGGATCCGCGCGCGGTCCAGCTTTCCGGATGGCAAGCGCGGGAGCGCTTCGATAACGCACACGGCGCGCGGCTGTTTGAACGAAGCGAGTCTCGAGTCGAGTGCGGCGAACAGGGTTCGTTCGTTGAATGACGCGCCCGGTAGCGGTTCGAGGGCCGCCGCCACGCGCGCGCCGAACTCCGGATCGGCAATGGCGAAGACCACGGCCGCGCTCAGCCCGCCGCAGGCCAAGAGCGCGTGCTCGACTTCGCTCGGATCCACGTTCTCGCCGCCGCTGATGATCAGCTCACTTTCGCGTCCGAACACGAACAGGCCGAGCTCGGGGTCGAACTCGCCGCGGTCCCCCGTGGGGAAGAAGCCGTCAGGGGCGAAGGGTGAGGGCTCAGCGACGTAACCGCTGAACAGCGTGGGACCACGCACTTGGAGCAGCCCCTGCACGACGCGCAGCTCCACGCCGGCCAGTGGGAACCCGGCGCTGACCACGCCGTTGCGGGTGGCCACGCGCGCCGGGGGCGGGAACGGGAGTGTGCTCGCTTGCGAACACGTTTCGGTGAGTCCGTAGCTCGTCAACACCGGTAGCCCGTGCGCGCGCGCGTCAAGGAACAGCTCTTCGGAGCAGGCCTGCCCACCCAGCAGCAGCGCGCGCAGCGGAGCGCGCTGTCCGAGGCTCGGGGCCTCGCGCAGCAGGCGAGCCAGCACCGTCGGTATCAGGGAGAGCAACGTGATGCGTTCCGCGATCAGGGTCTGAGCCAGCTCCGGGATCGAATCGAGCAGGCCGAGCTTGCTGCCGCGAAAGACCACGCAGCAGCGCCGAGCCAGCAGGCAGCGCAGCACCACCGATAACCCGCCCACGTGCGACAACGGCAGACACAACAAGGCGCGATCTTCGGGCTCGGGCGCGACGCGCAGCGCGTCTGCGTGGGCCAGCGCGGCGAACGCGCGGCGGCTCAGCACCGTGAGCTTTGGCGCGCCCGTGGAGCCGGAGGTGGGCACCAGTGCCAAGGGTTGTTCGTCTGCGATCGATGCCGGCTGTGCTGCGCGTTGCGCGGGCCGCGCAGGGCTGGCTTGGCTGGGCTCGAGCAGCGCTTGCGCTTGGCTCAGTTGCAGCAGGTGCGCGCGTTCCGGAGGCGTGAGTCGCGGGTGGATTGGCAGCACGGGGATGCCAAGCGCGATCAGCGCGTGCAAGAACTCGAACATCTGCACGCTACCATCCACGAGCAGTGCCACGGGGCGTGGCCGATCGGCTACGAACGCTGCGAGTTCGGTACAGCGCGCTTGCACGCGCGCGGCGAGCGCCTGAAACGTGAGGCGCTCGCCCTCACACACGAGCGCCTCCGTGAATGGTGCCGCTTGCGCCGCCGCGAAGATCGACAGTGTCACGACGCGGGCTCCGCGATCCCGAATCCGGGCGCCGACCAAGGCTCCAGCCGAGCGCCGAGAAAACCCGGTAAATGCGCGGCTTCCAAGCGCGCTCCGTGCAGATCTAGCCCGTGCGCAGCTACGTTCGAGCCGATGCCGAGGGCGAGGGCAGCGCTCAGCATGAGCCCCAGCGGTCCGTCGAAGGTGTGCGAGAGAATGACCTCCGCGCGGCCACGCCGCGCGACCTCGGCCCAAGCAAAGCAGGCGGAAATTCCGCCGAGTAACCCGGGCTTGAGCACCACTGCGCGAACACCGTGCAGCGGTCCTGATGGCGAATGCGCACTCAATGACTCATCGAGCGCCAAGGGCAGCGCGAGCTTTCCCAAACGCATCAGCTCGTCGGGCGCGCACGGTTCCTCGATGTACTCGATGCCGTAAGGCGCGAAGCGAGCTAGGTGCGCGCGAGCTTGCTCCGCGCTAAAACTCTGATTGGCGTCCAAACGCAACTGCACTTGTGGGCCCAGCTCAACTCGCAACTGGCGCACGGCGGCAAGCTCGCGTTCGAGTGCGTCAACGCGGCCGATCTTGAATTTGAAGCAGCGCACTCCGCGCGCGTGAGCCTCGTGGGCTTGTTCGCACGCTGCCTCGGGTTCGCCTTGCAGGAGTGCTGCCACGCGGAGGGCCGCAGGAGCGCCCTGGTTCGGCGCGCGGATCAGGTCCCAGGCCGGCTTCCCCGCCGCGCGTGACCACAAACCCAGCAGCGCGCACTCCAACGCAGATCGAGCGGCAGGCACCCCCGCCGGCAGGCCCCGCGTAGCGCTCGCGAGCCCTTCCAACAGCGACTGTCCGAGGCCGAGCCGCGGCGGCAGCGCGTTCGCATCGACGGCGCCCAGGGCGCCTCGGCAATCGCTCAGCGTTTCGGGGCTGAAGCCGGGCAGGGGAGAAGCCTCACCCGAGCCAGTGCTGCCGTCATCACCCGTCAGGGTGATGACGCAGGCGCCTCGCGTTGACCAGCCCTGGCGAGCGTTCTGCGCAGGGCTAGCCAGCGCGCGTTCGGTGCTGGCTAGGGACAGCCGAATGCTCACGGCGGGCTGGCCGGTCCCGAGTGCGCGAACCAGCTGGGTGCGGCCAAGCCCAGCGCAAACAACACGCCGAAAATCAGCAGTAATTTTGCGGTCGCAGCCAGCAGCGCGTTCAGCGCGCGCCCCTCGGTGGAGGAAACGGCGCGTTCTGTTTTGAGAGCGAGCGGCACTGACAACAACGGCAGCAGGACTTCGGGCGCGGCCACTCGGAACACGGCCAGGAGTACGGGCACTGCGTAGCTCACGCCCAGCAAACTGCGGTACTGTGCGAGCGCAAAGCCGCGACCAAAACGCACCGCGAGCGTGCGCTTGCCTGCGCCAAGATCGGTCTGGCGATCGCGCAGGTTATTCACGACCAGGATTGCCGTCGCGAGCGCGCCCACGGGCAGCGCGCAGAACCAGCTCAGCACCGGGATCTGCCCAATTTCCACGTACACGGTGCCGCACACGGCGACCAAACCAAAAAAAATAAAAACGAAGACATCACCGAGGCCATGGTACCCGAGCGGATACGGTCCCCCGGTGTATGCGATCGCGGAGACGATCGACGCGATGCCGATGAGCAGGATCGCCCAGCCGGCAACCGTCATCAGGTACACGCCCAGCGCGAGCGCGAGTGCAAACACGAGCAGCATGCCGCGACGCATGCTCGTCGGGCTGATCAGCCCCGCTTGCACGGCGCGCGTTGGCCCGAGGCGCTCGGCGGTGTCTGCGCCTTTCTCGAAGTCGAACACGTCATTCGCGAAATTGGCGCCGATTTGCAGCAATAGAGCCGCAACGAGCGCCGCCAGCGCGGTGCCCCAACTGACGTGCCCGCGCGCCGATGCGGCCGCGGTGCCCACGAGCACGGGCACCGCGGCCGCGCTGAGCGTCTTGGGGCGACTCGCGAGCAGCCACGCGCCGAACGAGCCCGCGCGCACGTTCGTTGCGGGCTGCGCGCTCACCGAGTTTTCGGAAGCCGAGGCGCTCATTGCTCAGGGCAGTCGCTTGAACTGCTTGAAGTTCGGTTTGCGCTTCTCCAGGAACGCGGTCTTCCCCTCTTGGCCTTCCTCGGTCATGTAGTAGAGCAACGTCGCGTTGCCCGCGAGCTCTTGCAGGCCCGCCTGGCCGTCGCAATCCGCGTTGAGCGCAGATTTCAGGCAGCGCAGCGCGAGCGGGCTATGCTGCAGGATCTCGCGACACCACTGCACGGTCTCGGCCTCCAAAAGTTCGTACGGCACGACGCGATTGACCAGGCCCATATCGAGCGCTTGCTGAGCGTCGTACTGACGGCACAAGAACCAAATCTCGCGCGCTTTCTTTTGGCCCACGACGCGCGCCAAGTAAGAAGAGCCGTAGCCGCCATCGAAGCTGCCCACTTTGGGCCCGGTTTGGCCGAAGCGCGCGTTATCCGCCGCGATCGTCAGATCGCAGACCAAGTGCAGGATGTGCCCGCCGCCGATCGCGTAGCCCGCGACCATCGCGATGACCGGCTTGGGCAAGGTGCGGATCTGACGCTGCAGATCCAGCACGTTCAAGCGCGCGATGCCGTCTTTGCCGACGTAGCCGCCATGACCGCGCACCTTCTGGTCGCCACCCGAGCAAAAGGCGTCCTTGCCGGCGCCGGTCAGAATGATCACGCCCACGTCGCTGTCGTCGCGCGCGTCGCCGAAGGCGTGCTCCATTTCTTGGATCGTCTGCG
>JBDTJC010000251.1:0-18239 GCA_039936055.1 Polyangiaceae bacterium
AAGCACATCGAAAATCAGCGTCCCGCTTCAATTATTTCCCGGGCGGAATCCTTCCCGCCCGTGTTGAAGGATGAGAGCAGCCTACGCTCCGCTGCGGTGCTCCCGAAAGCCTCGCCAAAACGCAAAAACTTGGCGGGCGGGTGTCCTTAAGCGTCTGGCCATGGGTAGCCAGCACAGGTGCTGCGCGGAGCTTCATGGATCGTACTCGAGGTAACCCGTCCGTCGTGAAAACCTGTTTCTGACGACATTTACGATCGCATTCGGATGTACAGTCCTCGCCGCGAAGCCATGACCGAGCGACCCGCCGCGCAAGTAGAACCGGCACAGCCGCGCGTTGCGGTCGGCTGTGGACCGGTTTGGTTTCGACGGCTGTCGGTCTTCGCGGCGGGAGCGTTCTTGCTTGAGCTGGCGCTCGGTAGCAACGGTTGGGCGCCGATCCCGGATTCGGGCCTGGGTCCGCTGCGCCTGTTTTCCGAAGGTGCTTGTTTGTTTCCCGACGCATCCGAGTTCGCGATCGAGTACCGCGTCGAGGCGTGGTCCTGTGTTCGGCAACGCTTCGAAGAGCTCGACTATCGCGCGGATTTTCCGATGCATGCGAGCGATAAAGAGAATCGCTTTTATCGTGTTGCCAGCTTCTATCGCTCGAACCGTCAGGTGATGCGCGTGCTCGAAGCGTACTTCTTGCAGCGCCACAACGAACGCGTCGCGCGCGGTGAGGACGTGACACCGTCGGGCGCCATCGGCGGCATTCGGCTATTGAGCGTGCGTGTTCCGTTCCCAGCAACTGGCGAGAAGATTGCGCGCTATCGCTATCTCCCGCTCGCGAGCTACCCCGCAAGTTATCGCAAAAACTGGTACTACACGCCCGTTCCACGGCGGCCGGAGTTGTGCCGGAAAGCACTCGAATGACCGAGCCGAGCGCGAAGAAAAAGCGCACACGGTCCGCGCCGCCCTATGAGTGGTTCTCGACCGAGCTGATCGCACGGTTGGAGCTGGTGCGCGTGTGTGCGCCGCTCGCGATCCTCGGTTTCATGTCGAGCCGCGTCCGCTACGCGGACGACTGGATTTCGGACGCCGGGTTTTGCGTGCCCGACCTCGGAATGAACGACCCTCACCAGTCCTATTACCTGACGCCATTGCCCAGTTGGGCGGCGTGGTCCGTCGCGAGCGCGCTGGTTGTGGCGGGCTTGTGCGTGTGCGTAGGCTTTCGCACGCGGCAAGCGGCCGCGCTGTTTGCGGCGCTGCTCGCGTACGTGGCCCTTGCCGATCGCCTGGCAGCGTTTACGGTCAGCCGCCTGGCGCCGGTTGTGGCGCTCGCCATCTGTCTCAGCCCAGCTGGCACACGCTTCAGCGTAGACGCCTGGCTGGCGTGGCGCAGGCGCGCGGCCACCTTGCGCGCTAGCCAGCCTCTCGATGCCAATGCCAATTCCGATTCTGGGCTCGAGACGGGAGGTGCCAAGCTGCCCGACGAAATGCGCGGCGGGACGATTCGCTTTTTTCAGGCGCTGTTGGTGGTCTTCTACACCGCGTCCGGCATCTGCAAAGCGCGCGGGGACTGGTTGACGCAGCCCGCAGTGCTGTGGACTCATCTGCACGACTCGTATCAAACGTTTTTTTCCTACACCCTGGCCAACACGTTGCCTGGTTTCAGTTGGACGGTGTTCCAAGGCATGACGCTGCTCTTCGAGTGCTTCGCGTTCGTCTGGCTCGCGCCGCGTCGCCTGCGCCCGCTCGGGCTCGTGTTCGGTATTTCGATGCACACGCTGATCGGGCTCATGTTCGGGCCTGTGATTTGGTTTTCCCTGCTGATGATCACGCTGCTTTGCGGGAGCTTCTTGCCAGACCGGCTGATGCAGCGCCTGAGCGATCGCCTGGCTGAGCTGACGCACACCTGATGGCCGAGCGAGCGGTGGCGGGCGCTCCGAGCACACCGCGGCCGGCGTCTCGGCTCACTTGCCGATGGCAGCGTCGAGACGTCGAACTCGTCGAAACCGACGTTCTCAGCGCCCGAGTTCTCGAGCACCAGTTCCGCGTGTGAGCGCCACTCGCGTCGAATCTTCAAGGCTTGTTCGCCGCGAAAATGTCAACGATCATGCGGCGAAGTACCAGGGTAGCCAGCACAGGAGGCCACGCGCTCGACGTCCACCCCAGATCGACGGATCGCTGACCGCGACCGGCGCGTTGCCCCGAGCGGACTCGGGCGCCGGGCCCGGGAAACTTCGGCTCTTGCTGCCGTACGACCGACGGGGGTGATCGCCATCATTCCAAGCGTAGCTGTGCCGCGTGCGCCACCTCTGATGGGAAATGCCCGTCGAGGGGAACGAACTGAGCGTGCGAGCGCGACGGGAACCGTGCGCGCTGCGAGGTGCGTTGCGGGGCCCCGAGCGCCCATCAGTCTGTGGGCGAGGAGCGCGGCGACTCAACCGCGATAACGGCTGCTCGCGCGCGTACGCTGCCGGCTACTTCACGGTTCGGGCGAATTTGCAGCACTTGGAGCCGTTGGCCGGCGCCCCGCCGCCTGGGAGCAACGTAGGAGGCGGCACGAGCGAGTCAGAGCAATTTTGTGTCAGTTGATGTGTACGCACGTGCCGGAGCTGCACAGCTCTCTGGCTGAACACGTCCCGCAGCTTGCGATCTTGTTGCCGCAGCCGTCAGCGGCTTGGCCGCACTGGATGCCCTGTACGCTGCAGGTCTTCGGCGCGCAGCTGAGCGGCACGCACTTGCCGGAGACACAGGCATTGTTTGCGGGACAGGCCGGGCAGGTGATGAGCTCGCCGCACGCGTTGCCCGCCTGGCCGCATTCGAGCCCCTGATCCGTGCAGCTCTTCGGCATGCAGCTGGCCCCGCCGCACTTGCCGTTGTTGCAGGTTTGGCCCGTCGGACACGTGCCGCAATTGACGACCCCGCTGCAGCCATCCCCGGCATAACCGCAGGCCATCTCCGACCCGCAACCGTGCGTTGTGCAGCTGACCTTGCCGCACTTGTTGGCGACGGGTGGCTCACCGACGCCGCACGAGGTGCCATCCGGGCAGCTGCCACATGCCACCAGGCCTCCGCAACCATCCTGCGCGTAGCCGCACTCTTGCCCCGTCGGGCAAGTGGTCGCGGGCACGCAGGTCTTCGCGGGCGGCACGCACGAGCCGAGATCGAACAGCATGAACTCGAGCAGCTTTTCCTGCGCGGTCATCGGATCGAGGCACACCCCGTTCGAGCACGTACTCGCGCACTGTGCGCTCGTGGTGCAAGCCGAACCCCACGGACATTTGCCGGCCGTACAAGCACCTGCGCATTGCGCGTCGGTGCTGCAGGTGCCGGCGGACACACACGGCCCCGTGCCGCCCGGGCAATCCGTCGCCTGCGTCGCGACCGTGCAGGTCGTCTTGGGCTTGCCGTAACAGACAAGCGGGCTCGGCGTTGAACGGGCCACGTTTTCGGCGCACTGACTCGGGTAAAACTCCGTCGGGGACTCGTTGGCGTCGCTGATGTGAAAGTCACTGAACAGCACGCGGCCGCACTGCACTGCTGGCGGCGTCTTGGTCAGATCCTGCACCAAGTTTACGGGCGTGTTGAACGTGAAATGGACGGGCGTTTGCTTGCCGAGGTTAGTGCCCGCGCAGGGATTGGCGATGCAGGTGCCCGCCGTGCCACAGTCCGCGGCTGAGGTAGCCACTGTGCACGACTTGAGTGGCTGAGATTGGCAGACCAAGGGCGCGCAATCGGCGTTGGTCGCGCAGACCGCGGCCGTGTTGACGGCGCAGCGACCTATGCCGTTACGATACAGCCACTGCTGCGTTTGACCCGGAACCGTGGAGATAAAATCCGTGTCGTGTCGAACCACGAACACCGTCGCCGCTGGCGGCGCGCTGGCGTTGAGCGCGCCCACTGCCGAAAGCCAACCTTGGAAGGCGTTGGCTTTTGGGTTGTTCGCAAAGTCCAGCAAACCAGTGACTGGGAAAGTCGCGTCGGAGTAGTCCATCGAGACGTCGTCATTGTGCCACTGCGCGACTTGGCTCCAGTTGTCCGCCGTCGGATCCGTTGGGACTGCCGCGTTCGCATTGTTCTTGTATAGCCAGTTGAAGCTGCGATGCGTTGCGAACACACGCCCACCCGCGGCCGCGTAGTTGCGCAGTGCGTCCTGGTTCGCCGACTCGTCGCTGTCCGCGCCCTGACAGGCCAAAATGGTCATGTCGTAGGCATTGATGCCATTCGTAAACAGCTGGGCCTGGGTCGGCGTCGAAGCGTCGATCGCTTGCCCTGGTACCTTGTCGCCTAAGTAGAAATTGACACGACCGCCCTGGCCGGGATTGCTGAACTCAGACTGCGCGATGCCGATCTTGCGCAGCACACACTCGAGTGAATCCGCATTGCCCGTGACCACCGCCATGAGCGGAATGTTGCCCTGCGTCTGGGTGCTGGGCATGAGGAACGTCTTGTCCGGGATGATGTTCGCCGCGCACGGGCTTGCCACGTTGACCGGAAAGGTACGGCGCCAGCGACCCAATTGAATGACGACCGTGACGTTTCCAGTTGGCACGTTCTTGAGCGTGAAGCTGCCGTCCACGCCCGTGTACTCGCCCGCCGGTGGATCTGTCGCGCCGGGTGTGGAGACCAGCGGTGAACCAGCGGCGGTCGCGCCGCACACATCGCAGGTGACAACCGATGGGAATGTCTTCAGCGCTGGATCGCTTGGCGTGTTCGCGACGTAGACGAACACGTGATAGAGCGGATTGCGCCCGGCAGGGTCGTACACCTTGCCCGTAAGAGTGGTGGTCACACCGGTAGCGCACGTTGGGATTTGGCTGCACGCGCCGGTGCAGCCACACGCGCCCGGACTCGTGCCGCCACCGCAAGTCCGGCCCGGGATTGAGCAGGTGCTGGGGCCGCAGGTGAGCAAATGACCGCAGTTATCGGCCGCCTGCCCGCAGCTGTAGCCGCGCCCGGCGCAGGTCGTCGCCGAATCCACGACACAGGCCGCCGGCGGCGCGCACACGCCTTGAACGCAGCTGTCACCCGCATTCGGACAGGTGACCGCGCCGCAGTCGAGCTTGTTGCCGCAACTGTCGATGGCTTGTCCGCAGACATCCCCGCGCCCGCTGCAAGTCGTTGCGGGGTCCACCGTGCAAGCGTCACTGCTGCAAGTAGCCTGGCTACAATGACCGGGACACACATCCTGCCCGCAATCGATCACGCCGCTGCACTTGGGGTCGGTCACGAACCCGCAGCTGGCTCCCAACTCGCTGCACGTCGAAGGTACGCAGGCGCCGGCGTCCGACAGGTTGTTCGCGGCGGGCCCACAGCGGTTCGCGTCGGTTCCGCCGCACACGTCAGTCCCGGTGCATGTGCCGCACTTCACGGCGCCGCCACAGCGGGTATCGGTCACGAAGCCACAATTGGCGTTCAGCGCGTCGCAACTCGAGGGACAACCATTCGACGTGCCGCCGCCAACGGCCATGATGAACATCTCGCCGCCGTTGCCGCTCGATGCGCCGTTGCCACTCGAGCCGCCCGCCCCCGCCTCGCTGGGATCAGGCCCTGTCACAGTACTCGTGGCACTCGGGAGCTTTCGACAGCCCGACACGGCGACGAAAGCGCCCGTCACCAGCAGCAGAACCGAACCAAGCCACGCTTTCATGCTCAACCCTTTGCTCCATGCCCCGCCCCGCGCAGGCACGAAAAAACAAGCTGAGACAGTCTCCCTTGAATCGCGTACGCCGGCAATCGTTTGCTTGTCACGAAACGTGAGCCCGTGATGTCCCGAAACTCGTCGGCAGGACGACGCTCCGGAGATCTGGCGGTGTTACAGGCGTGCCCATTCCAGTGCACCGCCCGAACTGCAACCCGCTTCGTGAAGACTGTTCGACCCGTCGTCGCGCGCTAGCGAGACTTATTCAGTATTTGGCCAGCGCTGGTGACGGCCCAGAGATCGCTCGCTGTGCCCCAGAGCGCGTTGATCAATGGAGGTCCCCCGACGTCGGAATACAACCATTGATCGCCGTCCCAGTGCATCAACCACGGAAGCGAGAGCCAAACATCGCGTTCGCCGCCGTCCCAACCAGCCTTTACAAGGCTGTAGTTGGTCGAATCGTTGGGCGGCGCGATTGTTGGCTCGAGGTTGTCGGTAAGGGTCGCTCCGTCCCAACGCTGTAGCTTGGCACGCGCACCACCTGCTTTGTAAGCGCTCCAGGCGACACTCCCCCCGAGCCACACCCGCTGACCATTGCCAAACGCAATGGTGTAGTCCGGCATCACCGCCGGGGACTCGAAAGGAGACCAGTTTACACCATCGAAGTGGAGTCGATTATCGTTGCCGACCGCGATCACGTCTGAAGCACTGGTCCCCCACACGCTCTTGAGTGGCCCAACGCTCGGCGCCGACCCCACGCTCCAAGACCGCCCGTCGAAATGCAGCAAACCTCCCCGCGTGTCCACTGCCCAGACGTCTTGGCTAGCGCTGCCCCAGACGCCCGAGATGTCTTCGTCAGTCGGGCTCTCGACGCTCTGCCAGCTGATGCCATCCCAATGCAAGAGCAGGCCGTGTGCGCCAGTGGCCCAAATATCCCTCGCGCTCGCGCCCCATAGCGCGAGCGCTTCATCCGTGCCCGGACGATCGACCTCTTTCCAGAGCTGACCATCCCAGTGCACTATCTCTCGTCCCGCCGCCCAGACGTCACTTGCGCTCGAGCTCCACAGACAGTTCAGTTGGTGAGAGGCGATCGGGCTCGCTCTCCACTCTTGGCCATCGAATTCGAGAAAGGCGCCGTTGTCACCCACGAACCAGGTCGACCCTGCGTAGCTCCACGCTGCGTTGAGGTTGGAGTCGGTGAGGTGAGGACTGCCAGACCAACTCGAGCCGTTCCAATGCGCGATACTGCCCTTCGCGCCCACCGCCCAGCCGTCGTGCTCGGAGCTCCCCCATAGGCCTCGGAAATTCGCTGTTGTTGCTTGCCCGGCCACCTGCGTCGTTTGCTCACTCGCCGGATTCCAGTGCTCGAGCGTGCCCGCTTTGCCGGCAACCCATGCTTCACGATGAGTGCTTCCCCACACGCTGCTGAGTACGCTGTCGCTCGACCTCGCGACGGCAGACCACGTAGTGCGATCGAAATGGTTCAGCGTTGCGTCCCCCAAGACCCAAACGTCATCCGCTGAACTCCACACTGAGCGGAAGAGATCAGCGGTCGGCAGCTTCACCACCGACCACGTGCTCCCATCAAAGTGAAGCGCGGTCCCACTCGCTCCGACCGCCCAAACATCGCTCGAACTACTTCCGAAAATGGACGTAAAATCCGCCACCGCTGGGGTCATCGGCAAGGTGATTGGTGACCAAGTCTTGCCGTCGAAATGAAAGAAGTCGCTAGCGTCACCGACCGCCCATACGTCGTCCCGCGAGGAGCCCCAAACGGAGCGCAGCTCGTGCCCGTCTTCGAATTGAGTGGTGCTCCAGGCGATCCCATCCCAATGCAACAAGGTGGGCCTGTCGTACGAATTGCTCGCCAGTTGGGTGCCGGCGGTATCGCCGGTTTCGTCGGCGACAATCCAAATGTCGGAAGCCGAGCTTCCCCAAATAGCGACGAAGTTTGTGTTTGACCCGCACCACTCGTCGATGCTGCAAAACACAGGCGGCGCGAGGCGTGGATCCGGGCCGGTGACACTGACAGCGCCGCCTTGCCCGGCGGTGCCCGCGGCCCCGCCGTCGTTTCGAGTAGCCCCGCCGCCGATCGCGCGGCCACCAGCCCCGCTACGAGCGCTCGGCGCAGTTCCCGCAGCGGCGCCAGCCCCGCCTGCGCTGGAAGATGAATTCCAACTGAGGTCCGCGAGTCCCGACCGCGCTCCGCATGCCGAGCAGAGCGCGAACGTCGCGAAGACGGAAAATGAGGACGAACCGAGCCACGCGCGAGCTGCCCTTCGCATTGCGAGTCCAGGCTATCACAGCCGTGCTGGCTCCCGTGTTCGTCCGCGCGTCACTCGGCAAGCCGGTTCGAGGCGGGTGACGTGGACGGGTGGGCTACATGCCCGTGACGACGGAGAGGTTGCTGATGCAATGAGAGTACCTGCGTACTGGTTCACGACTTCTGGCTCGTGGGGTCCGAACTAAGGTCCGATAGTGCTACTAGCCTTAGGGGTTTGCCAGAGTCGCCCAGTTGTTCTGTGATTTGAGTCCATTGCTGACACCAGTCATCATTCCGCTGACGATGGCTGCGTAGCTTTGAGCGCCGCTGGTGCGGTCGAAGAGGGAAAATGAACTCGTGCCCGAACCGCCATTGTCCCACCAGATCGGAACCAAGCCGGCCGTCGTCGTGTCCTGCGCGTAGGCGAGGGCGTGCGCCGCGCGGTTCGCGTCCGCTTGCGCCTGCATCGACCCCCACTCACCGATGAAGATCACCTGTGTCGGGAGCCAGACTCGAATCTGGCTAACGATGGAATCTCGCATGCTCGTGTAATCGGAAGAGCTGCCCCAGGCATAGGGAGTGGTGCTCAAACCGAAGTTCGTCGGGTAATAGGTGTGCAGGGAGATCACCAGATTCGGATCATTGATGATGCTCGCCTTTTGCATCGCTTGAATACCCGCCTGGATGGGGCTCGCGCCGACCGGTTGGATCATCACGATACGCGATGCGTTGGAACCGCCCACGCCGCGGATCGCGTGGACGCAGGCTTCGAGGTACAAGTTGAGATCGGTCTGCGCTTGCGAGGTATTTCCGCCGCCCGCCTCGTTGGGCTCGTTGAAGCACTCGAACATGAGATGGCTATTGAAGGACTGAAACGCGGTGGCGACCTGCGTCCACACTGCCGTGACCTCCGTCGCTACGCTCGTCGCGCTGGATGTACTTTGAGGGAAGCTCACCCAGCCTGCATTGCCATCCGCTTCGTGATGCGTGTTGACGAACACGTACATGCCATCGTCGACCGCCCATTGCACCGTCTGCTTCACCTTGATCAGCCACGCCGCATCGATGGTGTAGGACGGTCCTGGACCGATGTGGTCGGTCCAGGATACTGGCAGTCTCAGCGTCTTGAAGCCGGCTGTATGCACGCCATCAATCAACGCCTTGCTCGGGGCGGGGTTGCCCCAGCTCGTTTCGTCGGGCGAGCCGTCGAAGGAATTGCCGAGATTCCAGCCCGGGGCCATGAGCTGAGCGGCTTTCTGCGGGGTGAGAGGCTCGGTGGAACCGCCAGCGCCCGCACTGCCAGCGCCGGCACTGCCAGCGAGGCCGCCCGCGCCGGAGCTCTGGCCCGCAGCGCCCCCGCCCGCAGCGCCCCCGCCCGCGGGCCCCCCGCCCGCCGCTCCCGTTTGCCCAGCGGAGCCGGCGGTACTGCCCGCAGCGCCCAGGCCACCCGATCCGGTTTGGGACGAACCGCCCGCCCCGACGCCAGCCGTGCCAGCGCCAGCCGTGCCAGCGCCAGCCGTGCCGAGATTGCCCGCGACACCCGCGGCAGCGCTGCCGCCACTGGGCACCGTCGGGGGTGCGGTGGACGGACCTTCGGAAGAAGAGCACGCGGCAACGAACAGAACGAGGCCGGTGACGGCTGAGAAGTTAGAAGTGTGCACGCGGATAACGTGTTCGCGAGGAACCATTTCCTCTCATTAATCGACCGCGCGCTCGGCGGTTGGATGGAGAGTCACACTCGCACGGTAAGGGAACTTCCTTTTCTCTCAAGGCCGACGCTGCCTTTGGCCTGATTATTTCGAGCGCGCGCAGCGCGCCCCGAAGCTGGAGCCGCTGTACTACGGCGGGTAGCCGAAACCTGGGTTCGAGGAAAGGAGGCGCGAAGCTTGGGAGAAGGACGAGAAGCTCACCGCCCATCCCGCGCCATGTTCCCGCGTGATTTGCCGAAGGTCACGCCGGCACTGAGAAAGAGCGCCGCGCCGAAGTTCGATTGATAGTCGTTGACTGTCCAGTTGTAGCAGCTGGTGCAATGACCGTCTGTGTTGCTCGAGTGGGCAACGACGTAGGGCATGAGCACCAGGCTCGTGAAGAAACGGCGGTGGCGCGCCTCGAAGCCGATGCTGCCTTCGAGGCGCGTTTCGTCACGCAGAACGCGGTCTTTGAATTCGGGTCCAAAGCTGCCTTCCTCGTTTTCGTTCCGCTGGTCGCCGTAGCGGCCCGGCATGACGAACGGGTGATAGCGGCGCCCAATGCTCACGCCCGCAGTGGCTATCAGATTGAAACGAAACTCCTCGTTTTCCCCGAGCCGCGGGTACGCTTCGAAACGCACGCGCTCCTCGTGTGAGAACCGATTGTCGCTGTCGAGCAGACCCCACGCGCCGCGCCGTACGCCCAACGACACGGTAAATGGGATTGGCCGCGCGCCTTCCGGCAAGCCCCCGCGCACCTCGAACCCGCTATCGAGGAACGACAGATCCCCCGCAGCGTCGAAGTAATCGGTGAGCCCCGCACGAAACCCGAGGCGCGCGGGAAAGAGCGGAAAGTTCAGCGCGTCTCCAGCGACATCGTGAAAGGTGCTGCGACTGCCGTCAGGTGTGCGTTGTAGCGTCACCTCGGCGGGCGCGAGCGCGTAGCCATACGAGCCGCCCAGGGTCGCGCCCGTGCCCTGCAACGGCCCGCCCGGAATGCCAGCAGCCCCGATACAGCCGCTCGACGCGACGCTCATCCCCGCAAAAATCACACGGCTCCAGATATTCCGTAACCCACCCATGACACCAGCAGGTTAGCACCATCCGTGCCGACTTGTTCCGCGGCAAATACCTCGACGATGGCGCGCAGCGCATGGAACAATTGGCGAAAAGGCTGTGAGGAAGATGACTTTTGACTCTCAATCGATCGTGAGTTCGCTGGCATGTGGGTTGTGTCTCTGCCTTGGATGTAGCGGCGAAAGTACCGCGGGGCAGGCGGGCGCCGACGCAGGTCAGGGGGGCTCCAGCGACGGGGCAGCGGCTGGTGACGGTCCCTCGGCGGGCGTAGGTGGCACCAACTCAGGTGACTGCCAACAACGACTGACAGGGTTCGCCGACGCCCTCATGATGCCCGCCGTGTGCGAAGGGGATAGCGACTGCACTCAATACACCGCACCCTGCTTGCAAGCCGAGAGCGGAAATTGCGCGGGAATATTCCACGTGACTACGGCGTCCGTGCACTCCATTGACGCAGCCAAGGCCGCCTATGAATCGTGTTCCGCGACTACGTGTGATGCCGGTGGCGCATGTGGGCTCGGGGCCGTGGCTCCCAGGTGTGTGAATGGTCATTGCCGTTGAGCGAATGAACCAGGCCATTCAAGACGGTTGCCCAAAGTGTGCAGTGTGCTGCTAAGAAGAGAGGCATGGAGGATAGACGCGGGTTGTGCCCCTGGGCCGCTACGGCACTCGTGTGGCTTGCTGGTTGCGCCCCGTCTGGTGCTCCGCCCATCGCGCAACGCGATGCTGGCGCTACATCAGACGCCGCGGTCGAACCGTCAGACGCCGCAGTCGAACGGTCGGACGCCGCGGCGAGCACGGCAGGCGCGGGCTCAATACCCTTCAATCCGACGCTACTAACGGAGGACGCTTCGACGCCAACGTCCGACTGTTCGGTCGCAGCGAGCGCGTTCGTGTACGTCCTTTCAGACAACAACGACCTTTATCGCTTTGCCCCGGACCAAAAGACATTCACCCAGGTCGGCGCGGTCGCTTGTGCTCCCGGACAGACCCCAAACTCGATGGCGGTCGATCGGAAAGCGACGGCTTGGGTGAACTACCTGGATGGAACGCTTCATCCGGTGAGCACGGTCGACGCTAGTTGCAGCGGTAGCGCCATCACGGTGCCCTCAGGGTGGGCACAGGACGGGATGGCCTATGTTGCGTCAGACGCCGGGTCCGAGGTGGAGAACCTGTACCTGACGGGGTCGTATGCGAGCGCGGCGGCCGGGCTTGGGGTCGTCAACACCGCAACCGGCACCCTCACGCCAATCGCGCAATACACCGGCACCTTGCACGCCGCGAGCGCGGAGCTTACGGGAACTGGCGACGGACGCCTGTTCGGCCTGTTCGCCGTCAGCCCCGCGAATCTCGCGCAGATCGAGCGCGGAACCGGCACGATTTTGTCGCAGACACCGCTCCCTGGGCTCGCGCTTAGCTCGGCGAGCAGCTTTGCGTTCTCCTTCTGGGGCGGCCGGTTCTATTTTTACACGTACCCGAATCCCGGAAGCTCATCGACGAACGTGGCTGAGTACGATCCAACAACTGGCTCGTTCAACGCATCGTTCATGACCGACATCGGATTCGTCATCGTCGGCGCGGGTGTCTCCACCTGTGCACCGCTCGTTCAGCCGAGCCCCAAATAGCCCGGTCTTCGCAGGCATGGCTGGACGCGCCATTTGCCTGAGCGGCACGCCACTCAGTCACAATCCGACACAGCCATAGTCATCACCTCCACGCGCCGCATCGACGTAGACGCTTCGCTGCGCGAGGAGTACTTGTGATCGAGTGAGCAGAAATTCGGCGGTGGTCGACTCGACCGAGCGGGCATATGACCTATCGGAGCGAGGCGAGCATTGGCTAGCGAGCGTGATTGAATCCCTGCGCCCCGCGATGGACTCAGGCCTCGGCATCTTCGGTTGGTTATATGACGCGCGCGATTTTAGGAACCTGGTGTTCACTGACCCAGTGTTCTTGGACATTCCTGAAGGGTTGCCAGCGGCGCTCTTCAGCTGCAGCCAAGATCCGGAGACGCCCCTCGCGCTGACCCAAATGCACTACCGCACGCCCGCGGGACCGTTTAGTGCGAGCCTCGGGACGCACTTCGCGCGCTTCAAACCTTGGCGCAGGCACGTCTTTCCATTGGGCGTCAAAGACTTGCTCGTCGTCAACGGAGTCGATGCGAACCGCAGAGGCTGCGCCATCTCCGCGCCGCGCTGCAATCTGACTCGGATCTCGCCCGCTCGGCTCGCGCTGCTTCAACACTTGTCCGTGCACTTGGCGACCGCTTATCGACTGCGGCGCCGCATTGACGCAATTTCCGGCGAGCGCCCCGGGCCCGACCACTCACGAGTGGAAGCGGTATTGTCACCCTCGGGAGAGTTGGTGCATGCATCGTCTTCCGGGCGCCCCCGAGAGGCGCGACACGCTCTATCTCTCGCCGTGCGCGCAGCCGAACGCGCGCGTGGCAAGCTGAGGCGCGCGCAACCGGAAGAAGCCATGAAGCTCTGGAAATCCATGGTGAGTGGTCGTTGGACTTTGAGTGATCACTTCGAGAGTGACGGGCGCCGTTACCTTCTCGCTTATGTCAATCCACCGTCGGCGCCACCATTGCGTTCTTTGTCCGAGCTCGAGCGTCAGGTTCTATCCTGTGCCGCGCTCGGCAAGTCGAACAAGCTCATCGCTCATGAGCTCGGCATCAATCTCCCGACCGTGGGCGCTGCCTTGAAGCGCGCAGCAGGCAAGCTGGGCGCAACCCGTCCCAGGGATCTGATGGCGCTCATGGATCGCGTGCTCAGCGCGCCCGTTTCCGAGCAACCGTAGCTACCTCGTTCGCACTCCGAAAGGTCGCCAGCAGCTCGCGGCGCGAGTTCACCCCGACTTTCCGGAAGATGCTCGCGACCTGATGCGCTATCGTCCGTACGGAACGCATTCGCGCGTGCGCGATCGTGGCATTCGAGTGTCCGAGCAACAGGTGTTGTAGAACCGACGCCTCCGCAGCGGTGAGGTCGCGTGCGGCTGCACTCGCGATCTCCGCTGGCTTCGCTTCGGGAAAGCTGATCAAGGCGAGATCCTCCGTCTCAGTGGTGAGAATGAGGAACTCCGCACCTTCCGGCATCCGATTCGGATCGAGCTCGGCGTAACGCGCGAGCAACGCGACATGCCCGGCGCTCGCGGCGCCTCCACGCTTCGAAGCGTCAACGCGTTTCCCGCCGGCCATCACCGAAGGGTAACTCGGTTAGCTCGCGCTGTGAGCCCGCGCGAGAGCTACCTACACAATCTGAACCCCGCTCGATCCGTCACAAACTGCCTATAGCGAAGTGTCGGGAGCGGGTTCAGTCTGGCGGCCAACACTGAGGGCAGCTGTCCCGTCGCGCTCAGAAATTCGGTCGTGCGGCCTGTGACACCTAACGAAGCATGCGTTGTCGCCCCTAGGGCCCTGGCTAGAGAATGACCGAAGTCGCAAACGGCACGCTGCTCGCGGGCAAGTACCGACTTGAATCCTTGATCGGGCGCGGCGGCATGGGTTCAGTCTGGCGCGCCGAGCATCTGGGTCTCAACGCGCCGGTCGCCGTCAAGCTCCTCGACCAAGTCGCCTTCACCGGAAGCGCTGAGGCTCTCAACCGCTTTCATCGCGAGGCGCGGGCTGCGGCGGCGATTCGCAGCCCGCACGTCGTGCAGACCTTCGACCACGGCGTGGACGAAACGCTCGGCCTCCCGTTCATCGTGATGGAACTGATGGAGGGCGAGAGTTTGGCCGACCGCCTTGCGCACCGCGGCCCAATCAGCCCCACCGAGGTGGCACCCATCTTCACGCATGTGGCGCGGGCGCTCAGCCGTGCACACGAGGCCGGCATCGTGCATCGCGACCTCAAACCGGACAACGTGTTCCTGGTTCGAAACGAGGACGAAGAGATAGCCAAAGTGCTCGACTTCGGAATCGCCAAAGCCCAAGCGCACGGGCTCGCGGGCAACTCGGCGACGGTTACCGGAGCGGTGATGGGCACGGCTTACTACATGAGCCCGGAACAGATCAGCGGCGCGAAAGTGGATCTTCGCACTGACCTCTGGGCGCTCGGCGTCATGGCCTGCGAATGCCTGACGGGGAGGCGCCCGTTCGAGGCAGACACGATCGGCGGCATCACCCTGAAGATCTGCATCGAACCCATTCCACGCCCTTCGAGCTTCGCCATGGTTCCGGTGGGCTTCGACGAATGGTTCGTCAAGATCGTGAATCGCGACCCCGCGCAACGCTTCACGTCGGCGCGGGACGCTGCCGACGCGCTGCGCCTGGTCTGTACGGGGGAGGTGGGCGGACAACGCTCCTCTTCTCCGGCGGCCCCCGACACCGGCGTTCCGCGCGCCTCGCTGCCAGCGTTCACCGTAGCCCCCTTCTCGCGCTCCGCGAATGACCTGGCTCGGATCCCAACCTCAAATCCGGTGCGCCTTTTGCCCTGGGCAGGCGGAGCCGCGGCGGTGGTGGCGGTGGGCATCGCCGTACTGCTGCGACACTCCGCTGCACCCGCGAATCAAAAACAAACCGCTCCGAGCAGTTCAGTCGTGGCCGCGGCTTCATCTCCCGCGTCGTCTCTCCCTGCCGTCACCGTGCTGCCGGTGGCTTGTGAACCGAACGCGAGCCAGTGCCTAGGAACGACACCGCAGACCTGCGTCGCTGGGCAATGGGCCGCGGCTCCGGTCACGGCCGGTCAATGCGGTGCCGCGTGCACACCAGAATCTTCACCCCCGCGCTGCATCAGCGGGATTCCACAGAGTTGTGACCAGGCAGGCAACTGGCGCGCGAACGCACCGTGTAGCGATGCCCAGGAGTGCCGGGCCGGGGAGTGCGCTCCGAAGAAGCCCGCCTCCATCGCCAAGCAATCGCCCTCGCTGTCCGCGTCGCCCGCGCCCCGCGCGGCTGCAGCCATAAGACCCAATTGCGACCCTTCCTACACGCTGGACAGTCAGGGACAGAAGCACTTCAAACCCGAATGCTATCGATGAGAATCAGTATGAAATACTTGCTCAAGACGCTCTCGGTTTCCGCGGCGCTTTTGGTCGGGGCATTGACCAGCAGCGCAGCACGGGCCGCGGACCCCACCACCGGCGATTGCCTTGCTGCTAGCGAGGCATCGCTCAAGCTCGGTAACAAGCACGCGCTGCGCGCTGAGCGCAGCCAGCTGCTGGTGTGCTCCTCATCGAACTGCCCCGCCGACATTCGCCGTGAGTGCACGCGCCGCGTCGACGAGGTCAACGGGGCAATCCCGACCATCATCTTCGAGGCCAAGGACGCCGACGGCCAAGACCTCAGCGCGGTGAAGGTCACGATGGACGGCGAGGTCTTGGCAGAACGGCTCGAGGGCAGCGCGCTGTCTATCGACCCGGGCGAGCACACCTTTACCTTCGAAACGCCGGGGCAACCGGTAGTCGAAAAGAAGTTCGTGATCCGCGAGGCGCAGAAGGAACGACGGGAGCAGATTGCGTTTGGGACCCCGAAGGCGGCGAGCCCGGCAAGCGCGGCAGCGTCGGTTCCGGCTGCGCAAGTGATGACGCCGGGCGAGCCGCAGCCTTCACCCTTGGCGAGCGACGCTGGGCACGGTCTGGGCACTCAGAAGACCGTCGCAATCGTTGCGGGCGGCGTTGGAGTGGTCGGAGTGGTTGTCGGCGCTATCTTTGGCCTGCAGTCGAAGTCGAAGCACGACAAGGCGGCCAGCCTGCAGTGCTCCGGAGCGACCTGCCCGGATGCGAGCGGGGTGACGGCCAGCAGTGACGCGCGCAGCGCGGGCAATATCTCGACCGTCGCGTTCGTCGTGGGAGCCGTCGGGCTGGCGGGCGGAGCGGCGCTGTGGTTCACGGCGAAGCCGGCAGAGTCGAGTGGCACGCAGGTTGGGCTGGGGCTCGGCACAATTCAGGTACGAGGTGCGTGGTGACTCGAATCAAAGGCAGTTGCGTCGTCGTCGTTTGGGCGGCGGTGAGCCTGTTTGGGTGCAATGCCATCCTTGGCAACGAGGACCGGCACATCGGACAAGCCGGCGCGGGGAATGGGGGAGGTTCGGCCACGGGCGGGGATGACGCTGGCGGGAGCGGCGCCAGCGGCGGAACTGGAACCGGCGGGAACGGTGGGAACGGGGGCAGCGCTGACAACGCGGGCGCGGGCGCAGCCGGGGCTGACGCGGGCGCAGCTGGTGCCGAACCAGGCGCGGCTGGAGCGGCACCGACTGGCTGCTCTCCGGTCTGCATTTCGCCTAAGCCCATCTGCGAAAGCGGAACGTGTGTGGAGTGCGCAGCAGATACCAAGACATGCAACGGCAATACACCATCGCTGTGCGTCGGCGGCGCGTGGTTGTCCCAGACCGCGTGCTCGGGGCAGACCCCTGCATGCAGCAACGGCATCTGCGCAGCCGGCACGGTCAGCGGCGGCATCATCACTGTCTCTGACGGAGTGCTCGCTCCCGCGGCAGGTGGCGTTCATCTCGCCGAGCACGGGTTCGAATACAACCCGACCACCTGCGGCATGGTCGTTGGGAAACAGGTCTGCGTCTCTGGAGGAATTCGGCCATGAATCGAACATTGCGAGTGGTTGCGACGAGCGTCGCGGTAGTTGGCGTGGCTGGCAGCGCGTTCCTCGCGGGTCGTGTCTGGGCGGCGGGGGTTCCGGCGACGGGCGCGCTGACGTACTCGGGGTTGTTGCAAGACGCGGCGGGTGCGCCCTTGACCGGTAGCCACCCTATTGAGGTGCAATTTTGGAGCGCGCCGAGTGCGGGTACTTCTCTGTGCGACGTGAAGGCGGCCAGTGCGACGTTGACGAATGGGCGGTTTTCGCTTCCGCTCACTGACGACTGTGTGACTGGCATTCATGCCAACTCGAGTGCCTACGTCGAAGTCTCGGTTGACGGCGTCCCGCTCGGGAGAACGAAGCTTGGGGCTGTGCCGTATGCGCTTGAGGCGGGGCATGCGACGAGTGCGGACAGCGCCGGCACTGCTTCCGGAATGTTGGTGCAACAGCTGGTCCCGTCAGGCGCGGTGATGGCGTATAATCTGCCGGCATGTCCAGCTGGCTGGGTCGCGTTGCCCGCCGCAGGAGGTCGAACAATCGTTGGGGTTAACCCCGCGGGTGGGAACGGTCTGAGCCAGCGGAGCCTGGGCGCCACCGTGGGCGAAGAAACACATACGATGTCCGTGGCGGAACTCGCGCCTCATACGCACAGCGAGCATGTGGCGAACGCTAATGGCTACACCGGTATCGACGGGCTACCGGCGGGAAGTGGCCTTGAGGGTGATACTCACTTCACCACCTTTAACACCGGAGCAACGGGGACAGGAGTACCGTTCAACAACATGCAACCGTCGATTGCGTTCCTCTACTGTCAAAAGAGCTAACGAACACCGGCAAGCCTCGAAAGCACGCTATGAGTCGCACGCATTTGATCGCATCGTTAGTCTCCGCGCTGACTCTTGGCAGTGCGGTCACCCTGGTAGTGCAGCGCGTCCGCGCAGCCGGCATTCCGCCCACGGGCGCACTCACCTACGCGGGACTGCTCCAGGACGCGACAGGTCAACCGCTGACAGGCACGCAGTTCATCGAGGTGAAGTTCTGGAACGACGCTGCGGC
>JBDTJC010000252.1:0-4863 GCA_039936055.1 Polyangiaceae bacterium
GCCCTGGCCCGAAGACGAGCAGGACGATGATTAGAACGATGACCCAATGTATAGGGCTTAAAGATCCCATGGCTTTGCTCTTAAATTGCCGCGGTTCGCTGCGGCGGAGTCACTCCGTACAATAGCACCAGCCTCGGGGCAAGCCAGAGCGCACCCCCTCATCCACGTGCTTTGCGCGCGCTTTTATAAGCGGAAGATCAGCCCCTGCTCCGCCTCCGGCGCGGCGAGGGAAACTGACAGCGAGTACGTTTTCGGACCTACACGCGCCCCAAAGGCGACCCGGATCGGCGGATTCTCACCGCCCAGCGCTTCGAGTCGGATACGAATGCGGTATTCCCCTCGCAGCGGATCCCCGTCGCTCAGGTAAACGTTCTCCAGGTTTTGCCCGCGGCACTCGTTGTTCCGACCCGGACAATCCCGCTCTTTGACCAATCCGCTGCGCGCCGGGCGTCCGACTTCGACCAGCTCGCCGCTCGGGTCAAAGACCCTGAGGTCTACGTCCGCCTTGGGCTCGTCCCACGCGATCGCGAACTGCACGAGGCCCGTGTGGAGCCCGCAGCCCTCGTCGATGATGCCGTTGCAGTTATCGTCCGTGGCATTGAAGCACAGCTCGGGGCCGCTCGGCGTGCACGCCTTTTGCGAAAGGGCAGCGGGCACCGTGCCGAGCACGAGCCCACCGCTCACGTCGACCGACGCGGAAGACGCCGTCGGCCCAGCACAGGCGCCGAGCAGGACGCTCAGTGCGCAGAACGCAAGAGACGCCAGGCGCGCCTTGCTCACTTCTTTTGGTCGTCGGGGATGGTCACGCCGCTGGCGCTCGATGACTTCGGGTTCATCAGCTCGAAGTAAGCATCACGCGCCAGCTCGCCCGCCGGGCCGATCTCGTCACGCAAGGCCAACAGCACGCCTTGTTCGGACATGAATTTGAGCGTGCGGATCGCGCCCCCGCGCTTGGCCGCATCGTCACCCTTGGCCATCGCGAATAGCCGCGAACGGAGCACGACGCGCGTGAAGGAGTGCGGGCCGTTGTCGAAGATCAGGTTGTCGAACTGCTTCATCAGCATGGCGCGCGCCCAATCTTGCGTGGCGCCGCGCACGGTGAGCTGACCGATTGCTTCGGCGTTGTCCACGTACTTGAACAAGAGGCCCGACTCGAGGTCCTCTTGCGACCAGTAGCCGAAGCTCTGGTACCAGAGGTCGCCGAGCTCCTGCAGCGCTTCTTTGCGCTTGTTCGCGTACATGGCCACGGTGCGCTTGGCCGTTTCAGGGGTGCCCCCGAGCATCAACGCGAGTGCCGCGTCGTTCATCATCGCGTCGTCACTCATCATCGCGAAGAGCTGCGCTTCGACGCTGGCGTCGAAGCCGCCCTTGGCGATGGCGCGCGCGACCTGATGTCGAGTTTCGACCGCCGACTGCGGCGTCATCAGCGAAATCAGCGCGCCCGCGGTGCCCGGCACCGGGCGCTGAATCAAGGCTTCCAGCAAACACGCGCGACGCACTTCGTCCGGCTTCTCGTTGCCCTTGTACTCGGAGATCTTCTTGGCGATTTCCAAGAAGTCTTCCTTCTCCGCCACCCAAGCCAAGGCGGCGCAAGCGCTACCGCGTGACTGCTCGTTGTTCTTGGGGTCTTCGACATAATCCAAGAGCGGCTTGAACGCCCTGCGATCACGCCACTCCGACAAGCCGTCGGCCGCGCCCACGCCAATAGCGCGGAGACTCATGCCGAGGATGGCGACGCCACCTTGCAACAAGCCTTCCATCGTAACGTCTTCGTCCTTCGGGCGGCGCGTGAGCGACTTGATCAGCACGTCCCAAGACGGCGCATCTTTGAGCCAGCCGACGTAGCGGAGCGCGCTCTGCGCGACGACCCACTCTTCCGGCATCGGCGGTTGCTGGCCTTCTTTGGGCAGCGGCTCGTTTGGGTTCGCCCATTTGCGGAGGGCGGTGATGTCCTTGGTGGATTCCATGGCCGCGAGCGCGCGCAGGCCGTTGGCGTGCGGCGAGGGCATTTCGTGGATCCAGAAGATCACGCCGTCTTCGGCTTGCTCAGCGATGGTCTGCCGCTTGTCCGGGTGCAGCATGGCCAAGTCGGCGATCATACGCGCGGCGACGACGCGCTCGTTGTCGTCGCGCTTGAGCATCATTTCCCAGTCGTTTTGATCGGTGTATAGCTTCAGCGGGTCCATGCGCAGGCGCTTGGCCAACGTGGGCACGCCGCGAATGTCGCCGATCTGCGCGAGCGCCACGGCGGCGCGCGTCTGAAAGTGCATGTGCGGCTTGCTGTTCAAGTACGCGAACAGCGAGTTGCCGCCACGTGGGTCGTTCAGCTTGTCGATCATGTCGAAGATCTGCTTCTTCTGGTAGTACGCGAGCGTCGGGTCGTCCGTGACGACCGAGCTCAGCGCCAACACCAAGCCATCGGTACCGATACCGTCACGCAGCGCTTCGAGGAACTTGTTGCGGCTGTCTTTGTCGGCCGTCTTCAGCGCGGCTACGAGGGGCTCGCGCGCACGCGGCTCGCCGATCTTACCCAGGCCGGGAGCCGCTTGACGCGCCACTTCCGGATCCTTGTCTTGGACCAGCTTGATCAGGGTCTCGGTCCACTTTGGCTCGGCATTCTGAGACAGAATCGTCGCCACCAACTGACGCACCGCCGGACTCTCGTCGCCGGCCATGCTCGCCAACTTATCGAGGCTCACGAGCTGCACGATGCGGTTCGGGTCGAACGCTGTGCCGCCGCCCAAACGCTGCACCGTGGACAACGTGCCCGCACGATACAAGGCCATGATTTCGTCGAACGCGCGCGGCTCACCGAGCACCACGAGCGCCCAAGCGATTTGCGGCTTCGCGCCCGGCCCGGCTTTCTTCAGCGCCAAGAGCAGCGCATCCCTCGCCGGCTCGCCCATGGGACGGCCGTACTCCGCGAGCGCCAACGCGGCCATGCCTTGCAGCGGTTCCGAAGGCACGCTGAGGGCATCGATCGCGAGCTTCACGCCGGCCGGATCCTTGGCCCAGGCGAGCTGCTTCAGTGCTTCCGCGCGCACCTCTTCACTCTTGTCGCTCGCCGCCCACGCCTCCCATTTCGGGAGCTGCTCCTGCTTGGGCAGAACGAAGATGTCTTTCTTCGTCTGCTCGCCTTCCTCTATGGTCAGCTTCTCTGATTCCTGCTTGCCTCCGATCATCATGAACGCCCCGAAGCCCGCCACCGCGAGCACGGCGATTGCGATTGCGAGCGGGGCGAAGCGGCCTCTCTTGAAGTTGCCATCGCCGGAATCGAAGCCGGCTGGAACTCCGCCGCCTGGTGCGCGCGGCGCACCAGGCATGTCGTCATCCGGCGGCCACTTGGCGAGCTGCACCACCGCCGGCAACGGCTTGTTGTTGGAGGCCGGGGTCATGGTGGTGTGGTGCAAATTCGAATCGGACATGAATCCTCCCGCTGAACGCGGTGATAGTGAGCGCGACCGGCCCGAGCCCGAGGCACGATCAGGGCAATTGCAGCTCGACGCGAACCTAGCCCAAGCGGAAAAAAGGGGGGAGAGTTCCCGCAGTCCTTCGCGAAGACTCCGTTCAAATTTCACTGGAAACTTCCGGCCCGGCTTCGATTTGGTGGCTCCTCGCGCGCGGCTCGAGGCAATGTCAGCGGCCCGATGGTCGACGGCGCGATGAACGAGCACGCTCCTTGGCTGAAGCCGGTGCTGATCACCGTCGGCACCACCTTCGTGGTCGCGCTGCTCTCGCGCCTACCCGACAACATCTCGGCCACCGCGGTCGGCTTCGGATTTTTGGCGGTCACCTATTGGCTGGTGCTCCGCCGCGACGACAGCGCGCGCATCGCGCGTTACGGCTTGTCCTTCGGCGGCTTGTTCGAACCTGAACCGCTCTCGCTCGCGCGCATCGCTCGTGAAACCGCCGTCGCGGTGTTGTGGGCGCTCGGCGTGGCGGCGATCTTCTTGCCGCCCTTCTGGCGCGGCTTCGTGTGGTGGTGGCACATCCGCGTGCCGTTCCACACCGCGCAGCTGCGGACCCTAGGCAGTGATTTTTCCGGTCAGTTGCTGGTCATCGCGTTGCCGGAGGAAGCGTTCTACCGCGGCTACCTGCAGTCGGCCCTGGATGAGGCGTGGAAGCCGCGCGTGCGCGTGCTCGGCGCGGAACTCGGGCCGGGGCTACTCGTGACCAGCGCGCTGTTCGCCGCCGGCCATCTGTGCACTGAGTTCAATGCGGGGCGCTTGGCCGTTTTTTTTCCCGCGCTGCTGTTTGGCTGGCTGCGCGCGCGCACCCGAGGTGTGGGTGCCGGCATCGTATTTCACGCTTTGTGCAACCTCTTTGCTTCGTATCTCGGCCAGAGTTACGGTTTTTCGCAGTGACTCCTTCTTACCTGATCGACCAACTCGTAGACCTCGCGTTAAGCGAAGATTTGGCTGGCGGTGACCTCACGAGCGAGGCCACGGTCGCGGAATCTTCACGCGCCCTCGCGCGTGCGGTTGCGCATTCGCCGCTCACCGTGTGCGGTGGTGATGTGTTTGCGCGCGTGTTCTATCGGGTCGACCCCGGCGTGCGCGTAGAGCGCAAGGTATTGGATGGCGAGCGCGCCAAGCCGAATGACGTGCTTTGGATCGTCGAGGGCGCCACGCGCTCGCTGCTGATGGCCGAGCGCACGGCGTTGAATTTCGTGCAGCGCATGAGCGGCACCGCGACGCTCACCCGCCGCTACGTGGATGCACTGCCGAATGACGCACTGACGCGCATCGTGGACACGCGCAAGACGACGCCCGGGTTGCGCTTCTTGGAGCGTTACGCGGTGCGCACTGGCGGCGGACACAACCACCGCGACAACTTGGGTTCGGCGGTATTGATCAAGGACAA
>JBDTJC010000253.1:0-9511 GCA_039936055.1 Polyangiaceae bacterium
AGCTACATCCGGCGCGAGCGCGACAGTGCCGGATTTGAGTCGCACGAGCTGGCCGATTCCGAGCGACCCTGCCAGGCACGCTTCGAGCGCGCTCGACTCTGGCGGTTCCGAGTCCTCCGACGCCGACTGCGACGCTTCGGAAACGAGTAGGCCTTGGCGCTCGAGCCAGCGGATGACACGCGCTTCGACGGCGAGCGCGAGGTCCTCGAGCTCGCTTCCGTTGGGTGCGCCGACCTTTTCGAATCGGACGGCGGAGCCGGTACCGGCGCGACTAAACACGCCATCGGGGATCACGACGTGGTAGTGCACGTTGAGATTTAGGCTGCCGCCGAAGCGCTGCACGAAGCAGATCGCACCCGATCGGGATCGGGGCACGCCGACCATGCGTGCGCGCTCGCGCTGCCAGTGAAACACTTCTCGCACGAAGAGGCGGCCGACTGCCGAGAGCGCGTGAGGGTTTTTGGCGAGCAGAAGCCGGAGCTCGAACGGGACGCTGAGCACCCACTGGCGCAGCGCGACGCTCGGCAGCACGCGGTCGGTCAAGTGCGCGGCTGTCCCGCACATTCTCCGCGCATTGCAGGAAGGACACACGCCGCGCTGCTTGCAGGAGAAAGCCACGAGCAGCTCCTTTTGGCAAGTTTTGCAGCGGGCTCGAAGGAAGCCGAACGCGTGAATCCCGCACTCCAGATATTTTCGAAACTCACGCTCGACGTACGGTGGAAGGCCCTTGGAGTAGCGCGCGCCCACTTCCAGCAAGAAGCTCTCGAAGTGTTCGGCGACCAACCGATAGAGCCCGGTTTGCTCGGATCGGTGCTGGCGGTAGACATTCGTCGGTCGAGCCGGCTGCGAGAGGGCCACTCCGCCCGTGTCCGAAAAGTGTGCCGGCGGGCTTCAGCGAGAGATATCGAGTGTTCGCGGCTGGCCGGCGCCGGCCAACAGCTGGCGAGCGCTGGCCGGGCGACGCGAGCCCGCTTGTGTCGGACCGCGAATAGCTGGAGTGCTCGCGCTGCTCGGCTATTGAACCGGGCGCGCGGCATCGGCGGTCGTTGACACGCCACGACGCGGCGCGCGCCGAGCGTGCCAGGTGCGCCCACCCATTGCCCAAGAGCTCTGCAGTTCCGGCTTCGATCTCGTCGACCCGCCGACGGATTTCCTGGCTCCAAGCGACCGAAGCGTCCGCATCCTCGTGCTCGAGGCTGTGGATGAGTTCGTGCGCGATGCGGGCGCGGTTGTCCGTTGTAAGCGTGAGGGCGTCCTCGAGGACGCGCGCCGGGTCAGACATGACGTGATGCTATACTGCCAACCGCGGTCGAGCCAGCGTGCTCGGCATCGGCGTGGCGTCGCCCTTCGTTGCCCAAAATCTGCCCAACGTGAGTCGACCCACGTCCACTCACGGGCGAACGGCGGGAAAATTGCGGAGCGCCCCGCCGCACGCCCCGCCCTGCCCAAGCTTCGACCAGGCGCTTGGGTTATTCAGCGGTCGCGGGCTGGTTTTCGGGGGTCGCTCGGGAATATCGCGGCACAGAATAGAGGCTTCAATGCGCATGGGTGTGGCGAAATCGTCGGCGCGCGTGCGCTGGCGCAACGTAGTGTTACGAGTCTGCGTAGGCGGCGTTTCCTTGGGCGCCGCCTGGTTGGCGCTGACGATTCATCCGCAGCCGCTGTTCGCGTACAGCCTGCGTCAAGACAACGTCGTGCTCTATGCGCGCTCGCCGTTTCCGGCGGCGGCCAGCCAACCGAGCGACCCCTCGGCCGGCATCGACGAGTTCGCATACTGATACGATTATGTCGACTCGATAGCGTTTGGACGCCCTAACCCCCGCCGCGATCTTGTATTCCTTCATCGAGAGCGCGAAGCTCGCCGGCGTCGAGCCCAGCGCGTACCTCGAACACGCGCTCTGCTGCGCGCTCCGCGAACAGGTCGTTCCGCTCCCGCACGAGATCCAGGCCTCCACGGCCCCCGTGCCTGGCTGATCCCCCAACACCTACGCCGCCGCGGAAATCATGCGCCACAGCCGACCGGGGCAGCGCGAGGACTTACGCGTCGCATGCGCGCGCCGCCGCTGCAATCGGGCCGCGAGCACACGCGATTTCGGGCGGCAATCCTCGGACTGCACGCTCTTGGCGGATGGCTTACAGTGTTACCTTCATCACGACTACCGAGTCGCTGCATGACCGCGCGGATCTGCGAAGGAGC
Source organism: Polyangiaceae bacterium (assembly GCA_039936055.1). Lineage (GTDB taxonomy): Bacteria > Myxococcota_A > Polyangia > Polyangiales > Polyangiaceae > PMG-095. The sequence continues at coordinate 2,198 of JBDTJC010000253.1, forward strand.
TAACACAGCCCCGAGGATACCCTCCTCGCCGGGTGTCTTGGAAATCCGGGGAAGCTCAGACTGTGCACCGGACGCAAGATGACAGTACGTCGGACGTCGTTCGTGGAGGGCTTACACTTCGTCCGACACCGGCAAATTCCGGCAATTCCGCGAGCGAGCCAGGGCCCGCTGTCCGCCGCCCGGCGTCAACTTCGCTTGCCCCAGCCGCCGGCCGCGCTCAGCTGCTGCACCGCGCTCGAGACGCCGATGCTGGGGCTCAGTTCCGGAGCAGGCAGCGGCGGCCCGGCGCGCAGCGCGACCGGCACGACACCCGCCCAGAAGTGCGACGCGAGGTCTTCCTCGCCATCGAGCGGCGGACCGCTGCGGCATTTCGCCGAGGCCTCCTCGATGGGCAGCGCCAGCACGCGAGTGCCGGCGAGCTCCTGGCGCGAGCCGGGCCGCGACTCACGGCTCCGCCCCGGAGCCAGGTGGTCACATAGCGCGGCGAGCACGCGCTGCTTGTGGTCGGGGTCGGTGATGTCCACGGCCGTGCCGAAGATCACGACACTGCGGTAGTTCATCGAGTGGTGAAACTGCGAGCGGGCCAGCACCAGCCCGTCCAGCAACGTCACCGCCACGCACGCTGGCGCCCCCTGCGCGAGCACGTCGAGCATGCGGTTCTTGGACGAGCCGTGCAGGTACAGGTGATCGTCTACGCGAACATGGGCGGTAGGCAGCACCACGGGGTGCCCCTCATGCACGAAGCTCACGTGGCAAACGAGGCCTTCGTCCAGGATCTCGTACACTTGCGCGCGCTCATAGGAGCCCCGCTTCGCGAGGCGGTGGCCCTGCGTGCGCTCGGTCACTGGCAGATTCGCTGGCAAGTTCGACATGTCCCTAGCTTGACTCCCGAGTGGTAAAATAAATAGAACGCAAACGAAGACCAGATCCGGCGCGGGACAAGCGCGAGCAGGAGCTCGACCGGCCGCAGCTCGAACGCGCCTTCGTCAGCGCGTCGCTGCAGATCGTGTAGGCGCCACCAGAAAGCAGCACTCGGCGGGCCATCAGAAAGGCTCCCCCTGTACTTCTAGATCCATGAGCTGCTCGATAGATTGCCGTCTGCGTATAACGGTAAGCCTACGGTCGTCGAGCATGAGCTCTGGCACAAGAGGCCGACTGTTGTAATTCGACGACATCGTCGCACCGTACGCTCCGGCATCGCGCACGACGGCCAAGTCACCAACCTGTGGCAGGGGAAGGTCCCGGAAGGTGACGAACCCTCCGTCGTGCTGGGTGAATACGTCGCCCGCCTCACAGAGCGGTCCGGCAACGGCGATCGGGCAAACGGGCCCGGCCACCGAAGCCCCTGCCGGGGTCAGGAAGCAAATGTCATGGTGGCTGCCGTAGAGCACGGGGCGGGCTAGCTCGCTGAAGCCGGCATCGAGCAACACGAAGTGATTTTCGGCCACCTTCTTGACCGCGCGGATCTGGGCGACGAGAACGCCGGCATTGCCCGTGAGGTATCGCCCCGGCTCCATCTCCAGTCGGACCTTGTTGCCTACGATACGCTCGACCTCGAGCCTCGTCTCATTCCAAGCCGCATAGTATCGCTCTACGTCGACTTCCGGCTCGCCTGACCGATACGGAACCGACAGCCCACCGCCCGCCGAAATGGCGTGTATCGATCGATCCAGGCGCCGGACAGCATTCAACATGCTGTCGCAAACCTGGTGCAGATGCGTGTAGTCGACACCCGAGCCGATGTGCATGTGGAGCCCGACCAACCTCAATCGGTGCGCGTCGACAAGGCGCAAGGCATCCTCCAGCCCCTCGTGCCAGATGCCATGTTTGCTCAGTGGGCCACCCGTGTTGGTCTTGCGGTTGTGACCGTGACCGAATCCCGGATTGATCCTGAGCCAGACCGGATGGTCTGGAGCGACTTGGCCGAGTTGAACCAGCATGTCGGGAGAACCGCAGTTCACGGGTATTCTCAACTCCACGACACGGGCCAGAGTCGCCTCGTCGATCACGTCGGCAGTGAACACGACTTCATGCGCCTCCGTCCCAGGCTGAAACCCTGCCCGCAACGCGCGCTCGATTTCACCAAGCGAGACGGCGTCGAGGAGGACATTCAGAGCGCGGAGCACACGTAAAATGTGAACGTTGCTGTTTGCCTTCTGGGCAAACCGAATCGTGTCGAACGTCCGCAATTGCCGGACCCGTTCTCGCATCGGCTCGGCCTCATAGAGCCAAAAAGGCGTGCCTACGTTTCGTGCTGATCGAAGCAGGGCCTCGATCAGGGTCGGCCCCAGAGAGTCGGGTCTGCTCACTTGAAAGCCCTCCTGTAGGCACCGTCGCTCCGCCCGGACGGCACCACTCGCTTCGTCATCGCGCGCAACTGCAACATCGTCAATTTTTTAGGCACGGGTTGGACTCTCGAGGGCAGAGACTGAGATCGAATTCGAGAAACGAGATCCACGAGGGTTGTTTCTGTAGCGCTCGATAAAGCCGTCTAACGTCTGGTAAACTACTTTTCTATCGACTTTGACGAGGTAGTCACCGCTATCGCCTTCACAGCACGATCCTATCTTGTTGAGCAGAACAAACCTTGCCTCTGCGCCCATCTTCTTGTTGTCGACACCCATAGTCTCGATTATCGAACTGGTGTCGATGTCATCGGGAAGAGGCGGCGTGAGGCCAAGGATGTCGTCGAGAAGGCGATAGTGAAGATCGACATCGTGCTGGTCGATGTAGCCGAGTCTCATGCTGAGCTGCGCAGCGATCTTCATGCCGATAGACACGGCCGCGCCATGTAGGATCTTTCCGTGAGCTAGCCATTCGATCGCATGGGCGAAGGTATGCCCATATTCCAGCACGATACCGAAGTGCTTTTCCGTGGGATCCTTCTTCAATATCTCTAGCTTAGAGACAATGATCTTACGACAAAGATCAGTGAGGGCTGCCGGCGTATAGTCGCAATTCGGATTCACGTGCTTCTCAAGGTATGGTATCAGCCCTGGCTGATCGATGAGGGCATTCTTGATTCCTTCGACGATACCCGCTTTGCGCACAAAGCTCGGCTCCGTTTCGAGATACCTTGTGTCTGACCAGATGAAGATTGGCGCATGATAGGTCCCGAAGTGATTCTTCCCTCCAGCGCCATTCACGGCCTGTTTGTTGCTTAGCGTGCCGTCCGTCATGTGTGACATAGTTGTTGGAACCTCGACAAACCGTATGCCGCGGAACATCAATGCTGCAGCCATACCCGCGAGGTTACCGATGGCACCGCCCCCCAAGGCAATGACTAGCGAGCGCTTTGAAGCCTTCTTTGCGAGCAACCGCTCACAGAGTTGCCGCAGGTGCTCCCAACTCTTCGCGGCCTCGCCTGATGGCACGACCACGATCTCTGCTCCGCTCACATGCTTCTGCAGTTCGGCCAGGAATGACTGACCGAACAGGTCACAAACCAGGGCATCTGTAATGACAAAACACCGGTCAATGGGTGTGAGAGCTGTGACATCGGCGAGCTCAGCCGCAAACTTGCACTGGATATCATACCCCAAATAGACGGGAGAGGGTTTCTCGAGGCCCGTATCCAGAACCTCGAGCATGTTCGCCTGAAACGACTTGGTGCTGTTGTAGTCTATCATGGTGCATGCCCATCTCTTTCCGAGATGGTAGGGAATGAACGAAGGGACCATGCGGAGCACTGTGAATTGTGTGCTGCGGCTAGCGAATCCGCATCGCTTGGTCCAACTCGAGCAATGTTTCGATCAACAGGAGATCGGTGACGAGTTCTCGATGGCGTTGGGGGTCCGAAGGGGTCTGCGACGGATACTGATCTCTTCCGATGATCTCGCCCAATCTCAGGGTAGTTGTCGCGTTTGCTGATTACGCCTGAAGCGAGACGTTGGTCAAGCCGCCGTCGCGAGCCCATGGTTTTTCTTTCTTCGGTTTCAGAGGGATAGAATGTGCTAACGAGCAATCGCTGGTCCCGCATGACCAGCTCTCGGGGTGACGCCGACGTGCCTCTGGTAGGTCCCCTCTCGACGACGCGGCAGTTCGCGTTCGTTGCCCGTGTGACGAACCTAGGGGCGGGACCCATCGCGGCAAAGCAAGGTGTCAAGGACAGCACGTTGCGCCTGGACGGCCAGCGCCTCGGAGTGAGACCCAGGTGCATGGGTGAGACGGTGCGCGTTCGGCGCCTGACGCGGGATCTCGAGCCGTGCGGGCCTGAGGGCCGGGCCTCATCGAGGCGGAGAACTAGACTGAACCTCGGATCCTCGGCCAGCGTTGCCGAGATTCCGGGCACGTCGCACTCGCCATCCAGGCCTCGGTCCTTTCCGAGCATGCGCGCACGAGCCGACGACCACCGCGTGCCGCGGATCAACAGGGACCGAGCGCCCTTTCTCGCTTCACGACGACTTCCGCGATCTCCGATCGACTTCGCTGCGCGCGCCGTCGGCATCGCATGTAGGCCGACCCATCCCCGCGGCAGAGCGATGGCACGGAAGTATTCGCCCTTCCAGTGTGAAAGAACTCGCGTATAATGGTGGCGATCATTTGCTGGGCTGCGTCCCGGCAGGAGGGAGACATCATGTCGTTCAAGATTGCGATCATTGGCGCCGGCTCGCTCGGCTTCACGAAGCGTCTGATTGCGGACCTTCTGAAGGTCCCCGAGTTCGCCGACTGCGAGTTCGCACTCACTGACACTAACGAACACAACCTCAACATGATCCGACAGATCATCGAGAGGCTCATCTCGGCGAACGCTCTGCCTGCGAAGGTCAGCGCGGCTACCGACCGCCGCCGGGCGCTCGAGGGTGCGCGTTACGTGATGAGCTGTGTACGCGTGGGTGGGGTCGAGGCCTTTGCCACCGATATCAATATCCCCCTCAAATATGGTGTCGACCAGTGCGTGGGTGACACGATCTGCGCGGGTGGCATCCTGTACGGCCAGCGCAACATCCCGGTCATCCTCGGCTTTTGTAGAGACATCCGCGAAGTCGCCGAACCCGGTGCGCGCTTCCTCAACTACGCCAACCCCATGGCAATGAACACCTGGGCGGCCAACACGTATGGTGGGGTCGAGACCATCGGGCTTTGCCATGGCGTGCAACATGGTGGCGAGCAGATCGCCCGCGTCCTCGGCGTGGAGCACAAAGAGGTCGAGTTCATCTGCTCTGGGATCAACCACATGACGTGGTTCATCGACATCCGCGTGAAGGGGCGCAAAATCGAGAAGGATGAGCTGGTCGCGGCTTTCGAAGGGCATCAGCTCTACTCCCGGCAGGAAAAGGTACGCATCGATATTCTCAAGCGCTTCGGCTACTACTCCACCGAAAGCAACGGCCACCTCTCCGAATACCTGCCTTGGTACCGCAAACGGCCCGAGGAAATTGAGAAATGGATCGATCCCTCCCACTGGATCCACGGGGAGACCGGAGGCTATCTCCGCTACACCATGGAGCAGCGCAACTGGTTTGAGACCGACTTCCCAAGGTTCCTGGAAGAGGCCAAGGCGCCCTTGAGCGAACACGTGCGCACCACCGAGCACGCAAGCTACATCATCGAGGCGATCGAGACGGGGCGGGTCTACCGCGGAAACTTCAACATGCCGAACAACGGCATCATCACCAATTTGCCCGGCGACGCGATCGTCGAAAGTCCCGGCTTCGTCGACCGGTTCGGCATCAACATGGTCGAGGGCATCACGCTGCCGCTTCAATGCGCTGCGACCTGCAGTGCGTCGATCAATGTCCAGCGCATGTCGGTGGAAGCCGCCGTCCACGGCGACATCGAGATGCTCAAGCTCGCCGTTTTGCACGATCCGCTCGTGGGAGCGGTGTGCACGCCGGAAGAGGTCTGGCAGATGGTCGACGAAATGGTGGTGGCGCAGGCGCACTGGCTTCCACAATATGCGGAGGCCGTCCCGGCCGCTAGAGGTCGGCTTGCCACCGCAAGCGTCAAAACCCGCGAGTGGATTGGTGCTGCTCGTAGAGAAGTCCGTTCGGTCGAAGAACTGCGCGAAGCGGGAACGCGACACCGCTGAGAAGCTGATGCTCCGTGCCGCCGAGCGCCGACGGGCCATCGAGCAGTCTTCCCATCGTGTCATGCGCGCTTTGCTGACGACTTGAGCCGGTGGTTGTGCGCCCAGAGCGGGCTAGCCAACCAGATCTCGGTTTCGGGCATTTGAAACTTTCGGTGCAGGTATTGCCTGTTTGCCAGGTTGCTCGCGACCCTATCGGCCTGCTCGGGATGGGGTAGGTGTATCGCCACTGCGCTCGGAGTGAAGGTGAAATTCAGGTCCCGCCTGTACAACGACAGCGCCAAGTCGAGATCCTCGACACCCCAAGAAGTGTAGTTCTCATCGAAGGCGCCAACAGCGAGGATCTCAGCGCGCGGCATCGAGATGTTGGCGGTCCATGCCAGTGTCCAGGGCATTGGCAGTTCGTTCATATTGCCTTCGCAGACGTCGAAACAAGGCTGTCGCGGGTCACCCAGTTTCTCGTTCGCCAGAATGCCGTCTACGTAGGCATCCACCGAGTCTGCTTCGCAGTCTTCTAGGCAGGCGACGTTCTCCGGAGATTTGCTGTAGATGGCGAGAAGGCGGCCGATCACTACTGAACTCTTTCGGCGATGGTGAACATCGAGATGTGCTTGAACAAACCGGCTACAAACGACAACCCCTGCGTCGACGAACACGCAGATCTCACCCTCGGCAATCGCCAGAGCGAGGTTACGCGCTCTGGCCACTCGGTATCCTTCGTCCTTTTGGAAGACATACTTGATGCGACCATGTTTCTGGTATGACTTCACTATGTCAAACGTGTGGTCGCTAGAACCGTCATCGACAACTATGACCTCAAATGGTGTGGTCGTCTTTGTATCCACCAGGAGCGAGTGCAGCGTCTTTCGCAACAACTCCGCCCGATTGTAAGTTGGAACAATCACGCTGCACGGTAGCTTGCTGTCAAGCATGACCCTTCTCCTTCGATAGGACCCAATCCCCTGAATCGGGAGCGGCACTCTTTAGGCCTTTCTCGTCGGCACGTTCGTCCTGCCATGCTCGGCCCGCCGGTACCCCTTGCGTCGTAAACGCACGCAACATCGCTGCCTGCCCAGACAGCGTCGGAGTTTCGAACAGGTCGACAATGTCGATCTCGACACCAAAGGTCTCGAATATCCGTGTCTGCAGTTGGAAGAGGAGCAAGGAATGGCCACCGAGCTCGAAGAACGGCGCGTAGGTGATTCAAAGCCCCCCCCGCCCTCGAACATTGCGCCCGGCGACGGAGTTGAGCGCCCTGTTCCACCGGCCATGCCGACCGCCCCACC
>JBDTJC010000254.1:0-6110 GCA_039936055.1 Polyangiaceae bacterium
GCGTGCCACGCTGACTACGGTGCTCCCACGGCCAAGATCTACGTGGACGGCGAGTTCGCCAGAAAATCCGCGAAGTACCCAAGATTTGACCAACCGACCCGCTCAGCTCCGAGCGTGATCCCCACCCAAAAAAAAGACCAATGATTGGTGACACCAATCATTGGTCTTGCCAATTAATTGCTCGTTTTGAAAGGGCCAGCCACGAAACGGAGCGGCGTCTAACTTCAGCGCCGACTAACCGAAGCTCGCGACCAACGCGGGCAACTCCGCCAAGCTCTGAATCACCGCGTCCGGCAGCACGTGCTCTAGCGGCGGTGAGCCCGAGTGCGGGCGCCATACGCCGCGCATGCCGACTTGTTGCGCGCCCCACACGTCGTCAATCGGGCGGTCCCCGACCATGAGCGCTTGCTCGGGCGCTACGCCCAGTCGCTCCAAGACGTGCAAAAACGCTTCCTTGTGCGGCTTGCTGTGCGACATGTTGGATGTGTACGCGCGCACATCGAGCAGCTCGAGCAGGCCGTCGCGAGACAGGAAATGCTCGTGGAAGGCTTCGGGCCAGTGCGTGTTCGAGAGCAGGCCGAGCTTGAGGCCTGCTCCGCGCAGCGCACGCAGCGCGCCGACTGCATCCGCGTGGTGGCGGATATGCGGAGTCCAGGCGTCCAAGTGGCGTTGCGCGGCTTCGCTCACCACGGCCTCGGTGACGTCCAACCCGAGTGCACGTGATTCGGCAGCGAGGATCTCGCCCAGGGTGCCGGTGCGTTGCGCGCTTTTCACACCCTCCCAGTAGCGGAGTTCGGCCGCAAGCAGTTGCGCGGTCAGCTCGTCTTCCGCGCGGCCCGTCGCGCGTGCCAAGTGCGCAGCGGCGAGCTTCCACATGTCATACAGTTCGATGTCAGCATACTCGGAGAGCGTGCCGCCCCAGTCGAAGATCACGGCGTCGATGCGCTTAGCCATGGGCAGCGGGATTGTACTATAGAAAACCAATGACCATTCACACCGCCGTGTTAATCCCGGGAGATGGCATTGGGCCGGAGGTCAGTGACGCCGTACTCGGCGTGCTGGAGGCAGCGAAAGCGCCGCTTCGCTTCGAGACGCACCACGCGGGCCAAACCGCGCTCGACTTGAAGCTGGGCGATACGTTGCCGGAATCCACGTTGGCAGCCGTCCGCCAGCATCACATTGCGCTCAAGGGGCCGTGCACGACGCCCGTGGGCAAGGGCTTCAGCTCCGTCAACGTCGCGCTTCGCCGCACGCTGAACCTGTACGCAGCGGTGCGGCCGATCCGCAATATGCCGGGCGTGAAAACGCGCTTTGACAATGTGGACTTGGTGATCGTGCGCGAAAACACGGAGGGCCTGTACAGTGGCATCGAGAACCTGATCACTGACGGCGTCGTGGTGAGCATGAAAGTCGCCACGCGCGTTGCTTGTCAGCGCATCGCGCTCTGGGCGTTCCGCTACGCAACGTCGCGCAACCGTCGGAAAATCAGCGTATTTCACAAGGCCAATATCATGAAAATGAGCGACGGCATGATGCTTGACGAGGCGCGCAAGGTGCAGCGTGATTTTTCGAACATCGTCTACGAAGAGGTCATCATCGATGCCGCGCAGATGCGCATGGTGCAAGACCCGACGCAGTTTGACGTCGTAATGTGCGAAAACCTATACGGCGACATCTGTTCGGATTTGTGCGCAGGGCTCGTAGGCGGCCTCGGCGTCACGCCCGGCGCAAACATCGGCGACGATGACGCGGTGTTCGAAGCCGTGCACGGCTCCGCGCCGGATATCGCTGGGAAAAACTTGGCAAATCCGCTCGCCCTGCTGATGAGCGCCACGATGCTCCTCAAACACTTGGCTGACACGCGCTCGGACGAAACGTGCCGCAAGGTCGGCGAGCGAATTCGCCGCGCTTACGACCGCGCGCTCGAGGACGGCCAGAAGACACGCGACATCGGCGGCAGCCTGGGCACTGCCGAATTCGCGCGCGCCGTCAGCGACCGCCTCGAGGATTAGCGCTGAAGTCAGCCATGGTTGCAGTGAGAGGGCTCAACGGCGCTTCCGCTAGGCGCGCGCCGCTGGCGGGTGCCGGCTGCGAAACCACCGCTTGCACCGAGAACTCTTGCACGACGGCGCGCCGAGAAGAAATTTGCGGGGCGATCGACTCTTGGCTGGCCAGGAGCTCGGAGGAGCACACATCACAGCGCCCGCAGCGCGACTCCACCGCTTCACCGAAATAACGACCCAGGTAAGCGCGCTTGCACTCCGTGGTCTCTGCGAACGCGGTGACCGCGGCTAAGCGACGGCCGTCTTGCTCGCGCAGCGCGTACAGTTGCGTGCCGAGCCGGCGGCACGCTTCCAGCAGCTCGTTTGCCGGGCACAGCACGCGTACCCAGCCGCCAGTGCGTGACACGACGCCGGCGTCAGCGAGCAGCGCGGTCAGGCGGTCCGTCGTGCGCCGGCTTTGGCCGGTGCCCATGGCGATCGATTCGATGGTCACCGTGCGGCCGCCTTCCGCAGGGCTTTCCAACGCGCGGCCGAGCTCGGCCAAATGCGCGGCGCGGAAACGATGTTGCGCCAGCATTCCTTCATGCAGGCTGCGGTGACTGGACTCATGCAAGAGCACGCAGGTTGCCGGGGAGTCATCCCCACCCGCGCGCTGGATCTCGCGCACGTATTGCTCGATGGACGCGGGCGACTGGTAGTGCACGACGAAGCGCAAATCACGCTTGCCGGCGCCGCGCCCGAAGCCAGTAACGTCCGCCGGATCACCCAAGCCTGGCAGCCCACTGCCGGGGGCGAACGCGCTCACCGCAACCATCACCGAGCGCTGCCCGGGTAACGTGAAGTTGAGCAGCTCAGCTGCGCGATCACTCGGCGTCATGCCGCTGTGATAACGATGGCTTGCTACGCCCACGCCGCGCAGCGCCGCGTACACGCTGTCTGCGTCATGCGGGGTCGCGCAAAAGACGATGCCGGGCAGCTCCAACCGGCCGACCAAGCGCACCAAGGAAGCTTGGCGGGCTTCACCGCGCGCCAGCTTGGTGATGATGCGCAGGTTGTGGCGGACGGCATTGCCCTGCACCGTGACTGGTGCGTTCAAGCCCAGGCGGTCACATATGTCACGCCGCACAGCGGCGGAGGCCACGCGCGTGAGTGCCATGATGGGGGGCGCTCCGAGGGCCTGCAATGCGGCTCCGAGCTCGCCATAAGAGGGCCGCACCTCATGCGCGAGATCCGACGCGCAATGCGCCTCTTCCGCCGCGAACAGCGCGATGCCGGATTTACACAGCGCCTGGCGAACGTCCGCCTCGCGCAGCGCTTCCGGGCTGGCCAGCACGAGCAGCGAACCGCCCTTGGCGACCCGCGCGAGCGCTGCGCTGCGCTCCGGACCGGAGAGCTCCGGCGTCAGACAAACCGCCGGAATTTTGCGCTGAATCAGCGCTTCGTGCTGCGCCTTGAGCTCACTTGTGAGCGGCGAGACGACGAGCGTGGGTTGAGCCAAGAGCAGCGCGCAAATCTGATAGCAAGTGACGGCGCGTTCGTCGTCCACCAGGACGACCAGGCTGTCGTGTCCTTCCAACGCGGCGCGGATGGCGACGCGTTGTTCATCACTCAGGCCGCTGCGGCCGAGCCGAGCTGCGGCTTCATCCACACGCAACCAGCTCTCTTTCGTGACGGCAGCACGCGGCGTACGCGCGCGCATCGCGAGCGCTGGCTGAACGGCGCCGCCCGCCTTGAGCGGCAGAGCAGCGGGCGCGTTGGCCGCGCGCTGCGACGGCAGCAGCGGCAGCATGCTGCCCGGCGTGGTGATCGCTTCAGTGGCGCGCGGCGCGCGCGGCGCGGGCGCGACCACCAAGCGCAGTGCACGCGGCGAGGGCTTGACCGGCTTCGGCGGTAAGATCACGGAGCGCGCGGCGCGGGCCTTGTGCGCAGGGGCAGCCTTGGGCTTGGCCAGCACGGCCTTCGGCTTGGCCTTGGGCGGCGCGGCGCGCTTGGCCTGCGGCTGCTTCGGCTTAGCCTTTCGCTTGGCGGTGGGGCGCACCTGCGCCGCTTTCGCTTTCGGCATGACCTGCTTCAGGCGCGCCAGGAGCGCTTTTGGCTTGGCTTTAGCTTTGACGGCCTTGGGCGCGCGCGCTGAACGCTTGGCAGCCTTCTTGGCGGCGCCCTTGGCTTTCGCTTTCGCGGCCTTCCCGGAGGAGGATTTGGTGCTCAGCACGCGTGCAACGGCCTTCTTTTCGGGCCTTTTTGATTTCTTGGGCATCCCGATCACCCGTCTTTGACGCCGGAACGAGTAACACCGTCCGTGACAGAGGTACAGTGCACAAATGCATAGCAGTGCGGGTTTCGAGCTGAGGTCGGCGCGCTGCTCCACGCGCTGGCCTACGCTGGCGTAGGTGAGCTTCGCGCTGTTCGAAGAGCTGCCGTCGCTCGAACGGCGCGTCGAGCGCGTCTCATTGGGCGCGTTCCCGACGCCCGTCGAGTCACTCGGCGCCGTGTCACGGGAGCTTGCGAGCGACACCGAGGCCTGGGTCAAACGTGACGACGTCTCGTCGCCCGTGTACGGAGGCAACAAGGTCCGCACGCTCGAACTGCTGTTCGGCGAGGCGCGCGCGTTGGGCCGACGCACCGTGCTGGCGACCGGCGCTTTCGGCTCGAATCACGCGCTCGCGGTCGCTCTGCACGCTCCGCGAGCGGGCCTCGAAGCCGCGGCGCTGTTGTTCCCGCAACCCGCCTCGGTCGCCGCGCGCATGAACTTGAGCGCCCTCTCATGGAGTGGGGCAAGGTTGCACGCTCTCCCCCATTGGAGCGCGCTACCCTTCGGGATGGCGTGGTTTCGGCGCGGCGCGAGAGCGCCGTACGTGATGGCGCCCGGGGGTGCGACGCCGCTCGGCGCGCTCGGTTACGTCTCCGCCGGGCTCGAGCTCGGTCAGCAAATCGCCGCCAGGCAAATGCCGGTGCCGAAGCGCATCATCGTGGGCGTGGGCTCGACTTGCACATCCGCGGGTCTACTCGTGGGGCTGGCGTTGGCAGCCCACATTCGGCGGGGCTTTACGGCTGAAACGCAACCCTGGCTGACCTCCGTGCGGGTCTCGCCTTGGCCGGTGACCAGTCGCTTTCGGGTGTTGGGGCTCGCGCTGCGCACGGCGCGCTTGCTGCACGAGCTGAGCGGCGCTGCTTTGCCGCTCTTCTCTCGCGCCGCTTTGGGAGCGCGCTTCGAGGTGGATGGCGGCTACCTGGGCCCAGGGTACGGCGAGCCGAGCACGCCCGGCAACGAGGCGGAAGCGCTCTGGCGGCGTTGCGGCTTGCCCGCTCTCGATGGCACGTACAGTGCGAAGAGCGCCGCGCGCCTCATTGCGGGCCTGCGCGCGGGCGAACCCGGACCGGTCTTGTTTTGGTCCACGAAGTCCAGCGTGCCACTGCCTGCCGTAGACCTCGGATACGAGAACGAGCGCGTCACGCGCGTTTCGGCTCGTATCCGCACGTGGCTCGAGTGCGCCGAGCGTTCGCTTGCGGTGCCCGCCGCGCCAGCGCCGGTCAGCAATTCCCCTGGCAATGCTGAGCGAGGGCGCTAGCCCTTGGGTACCAAGCTGGCGAGCGCGCGCATCAACATGGTGTCGACGCGGCGGTAGTAGTCGCGCGTGACGGCGATCGACTTCTCTTCGTCGGCCGCTTCCAGCGTCATCACTAGATCCCGCAAATGCTGGGGGAAACTCGGCTCCAGCATCCACAACGCAGGGAAGCGGTCCAATAGCTCTCGGTACGCATCCAAGAACGGATTGGCAATCCAACGCACCGCGACGGAATGCCCTGCGTCCAACAGCGCGTCCAACCAACGTTGAAAGCCGTGCGCGATTACCACTGGATCACGGCGCTCGAACGCTGCGATCAGCAATTCCGTGATGTCCCGCAGACGCGCGATGTCGTCCGTGCTGGCCCGCTTTGCGGCCAAGCGCGTCGCGAACTCCAACACCAACAAGCGTGCCGGCAGAATGTCTTCCAAGAGCGCGTGGATCTCTGCGGCGTTGCCGGTGTTCTCCAAGAACGGCGGCAGGAGCTCCATGGTGCCCGTCTTGCGAAAATCCGCCACGGTGACGCCTTGGCCGTGGCGCA